>DATABZ010000394.1:0-38315 GCA_036259315.1 Gemmatimonadales bacterium
ATCTCCCCCACGTTATGATGTGCTCCACGTTGACTCGAAGGAGCGGCGTATCAGCCCCGCCACCTCGGTAAGGAAAGCCTGGTTGCTCAGATCGCCGCGGCCAATCGCCAAAGGGTAGGTCTGATTTCATTCCGGCAACCACGTCCTCAGCCGACTGGCTCGTAGATCTGAAGTCCGTAGGACTTCTAGCGGGGCAGGGAAGAAAGCGGGTCCCCCGCCCGCACCGGAGTGCAAACGGGGGAAAACGTTCCGGAGTGGGCTCGGCGCGATTCCAACGCGCGACCTCTTGCTCCGGAGGGGCACCCGCTGAGGAGCGCTGACCGACGAGGAAATGTCCGGTTACTACAAGGAGAGCCGCCAGCTGGCGCTCACCGGAGCTGGCCCAATGAGTTACGGGGAACGTTACTTCCGGTGTGGCGATCCGGCATAATGCTCCGGGCAAACCCGTGTGCTTCCACTCCTGGGTGTCGGACCGCCACTTGCTGGCTGGTGGCCGCAGCTATCTCATTGCAACGCCTACTCACTTCGAACTGGTCCCGTAAAAGGGCTCCAAGAAGGCGAGGTCTCCGTAGAAGGCGACATTTCGGCCGGGCCGCTTCCAGGCGAGTCCCGGCGCACCGAGCCCAGCGCTGACGATGGGCCCATGCAGCTAGTGTAGCCGCATCGACCTTCCAGGAGTCAAGAAGGGGAGCTATGGAGGGTGTCGATTTCGGGTGGCTGATACACGCAGTGGCAGAACGAGATGTGACCTACACGGTGAGCGGCCCGCGGCCATCGCCTCATGGGTCGAGGAAGTCATCGCGGCTGCAGACAAGCCGCTGGCGGCGAGCAGGACGCGGCGGCCCACGAGTGAGGGCGAGCGTACCGTCGCGCCATCATGAATGTCGAGACGATTCTGATTACATCGCGCCGGCGACTGCCCGAGGCTTCAGGCGATCGGTTGTCGTGCCATCGCCGAGCTGGCCTTCAAGGTTGAAGCCCCAGCAATAGGCATTCGCCGCAGGGGTTCTGCCGCAGGTGTAGTTGCCGCCCGCGTCCAGCTGGCGGAAGTCGAGGCCGCCGAGCACCGCTACTGGTCTTGAGCGCAGGGCAGTCGTGCCATCGCCGAGCTCGCCCAGGAAGTTGCCGCCCCAACAGTAGGCGCGCTCACCGGTGGTCACGCCACAGGTGTGCGTCACACCTGCGCTCACGTGACGGAAGCTGTGTCCGCCAGCTACCCCCCCAGGCCTGAAGTGGTTGTAGGTATTCCCGTCGCCAATCTGTCCCCAACGCCCGTACCCCCAGCAGAAGGCCTTGCCGCCGGTGGTCACGGCGCACGTGTGGCCTTGGACCTGCTGGCCCCCGGCGCTCACCTGCATGAACAGGTGCCCGCCTGCAACCAGGGTGGGCCGTTGGCGCCTGTTGACGTCCGTGCCGGCTCCAAGCTCGCCTGTGCGGTTGCTGCCCCAGCAGTAGGCCTGATAGGTGGGGGTCACCGCGCAAGTGTGGGTCCATCCCGCACTGACCTGGCGGAAGCTACGGTCGCCGATCAGTGGGACCGGTGTCAAGCGGCTCGTGATGGTTCCGTCGCCCAGCTGTCCCATGTGGTTGCCACCCCAACAGAACACCTGGCTATCTCTGGTCACTCCGCAGTTGTGCGCGTAGCCTGCGTCCACCTGGCGGAACTTCAGCCCGCCAACAACGGCAAGCGGTCTCGGATTCACCATCAGATCAGTCGGGCCAACACCGAGCACCCCCCCGCCTCCGTTACCCCAGCAGAAAGCCCGGTCGTCCGTGGTTACGCCGCAAGTGTGTTCCACACCGACGCTCACGTGACGGAAACGGAGCCCGCCGGCCACGGCGACGGGCGTCAGGCGGTTGGTAGTGGTGCCGTCGCCGAGCTGGCCGACCCAGTTGCCGCCCCAGCAGTAGGCCCGATCGTCGGTCGTCACCCCGCAGGTGTGAAAGGACCAGCCCGCGCTCACCTGGCGGAAGGACAGCGTCGCCGCTGCCGTAGCGAGTGCGGGCTCCGAGGCTGGACCAGTGGGGGACTCGACCGCCTCCCCGCACGCGAAAGTGGCCACGAGGGCTGGAGTAAGCACCGCAACGAGGCCCCGGGAGCCTCTCCAAGTAGACCAAGGAACCGTGGAGCCATAGGAGGCTTTACGTGATCGCATGGATCTACCCTCGCTTGGGAGGAACCAACTGGGCCCTGGGCCAGCGGGCCAAACGTGCAGGCGCGAGCGTTGTCGGCCCTCACGTTCCTAGCACCTCCCGGTCAAGCAGACGTCAAGCAATGGGAAGCTGAGGCGGCGGAGGAGGAGCTAGGCCCGTGGCTTTGCGGCGCTCACCGCGAAGCAGGGCAGGGGAGAAAACGAAACCCCCGCTCGTACCGAAGTACAAGCGGGGGAAAACGTTCCGGAGTGGGCCCGGCGCGACTCGAACGCGCGACCTCTTGCTCCGGAGGCAAGCGCTCTATCCAACTGAGCTACGGACCCTGATTGGGACCGGAAAAGTGGGTGGCTCGCCCCCTTTTTGCAACTGCCGCGCTGGCAACATCCAAGGCCGTCCACAGCCGGTGGCGACCGCCTCGAGGCCTATGTGGAGGGCAGCTCTTCCAGCCGCACCTGCCCCTCGCCCGCGCTTGCCTTTCCCTCCTCCAGGAGCGACTTCAGGCGCACCATGTCCTCGTCCATCGCGGTCCGCGGATCCACCCCGAGGAGCGTGGCCACGGAGTGCCCGATGGCGCCGGCCGGCGGATTGTAGGACATCCTGATCTCAATCAGAGTGCCCCCGCGCTCGTCGGACCTGAGCCTGACCCTGCCGCTCTGCTCCACCATCGAGCCTTCCACGCTCTTCCAGGCGATCAGCTCGTTGGGCACCCACTCGGTCGTGATCGCGTCCCATTCGACGGATGTCCCCGCCGGGCCTCTGGCCACCCAGTGGGATCTGCCTTCGCTGGTGCCCCGTACCTCCTTCAGGTGCGACATGAAGCGCGGCCAGCTCTCGAGATTGCTCCACAGCTCCCAGACGCGCTCGACCGGCGCGTTGACGTGGATCGCCTTCTGGACATCGATTGCCCGTCGTCCGGCCCCGATCCCCGTCAGCCTGCTCGCCGGCAGGTTGGTCAGCGCCCGCGCCACCAGCGCGCCGCCGACGAGCACGAGCACTGAACCGAGCAATCCTTCACCTCGCAGCCCGCGATAGGCCACTGCGCCGCCAACGGCGCCGGCGAGTACCCGGGTGGCGGGCGCCCAGTTCTCCTGGGTGAGCTCGGGTCGGGCCTCGCGTTCGCGGCCCCCCTGAAGGGCCGGCACTCCCTCCGGGGATGCATGCACCTCCAGCTCATTGCTGACGTCGGAGACGCCTCGCACACTGCGGACGACACGGAGTAGCTCGTCGACCTCGTGCGCCAGCACCTGCCCCTTGAGCGTCACGCGACCCTGCGAGGCCTGAACCTCGATCGCGCCGGGGTGCGACACGGCCCGTCCGAGCGCCGAGCGCACTCGCTCGTGGAGGACTTCGTCCCCGCCGGTCTCGGGGCGGAAGCGACCTCGAAGTTGGGCCGCCGTGCCCTGCGCCCGGTTCCGGAGATCCCTGCCGGTCGCCTCGGCCCCCTCGGCCAGCCGATGCCGCGCGCGAACGGCCTGGTCCCGCACCAGCGCCCGCCGGCGTGCGCCCCGGTCGGGGTCCAGCAGATACATCAGGCCGGCGCCTGCCAATGCGCCGGCGATCGTCCTGCCATGGTCGGTCATGATGCCTCCTCTCCGGCGCTCGCGAGCACCTTCACTCCTCGCGGGCGGCCGATGATAGGCTGCATCTATAGAGGGGAGCTACGGGACAGGGTGTGACCCGACTCACACGCGAAGCCGCGCGCGACCACGTACTCGGAATTTGTGTCGTCAGGGGCGATGTAGGTCGCTTGCGTCCTACGGTGCGGAGTCGAATCTTGAGGATCCGGTGACCGGGTGCTCGCACCGCTTCGACACCGCAGGCCCGTGGGCGGGCCGATGGCCGCGAGGTCGCGGACCGGACTTCCAGGCGCAGAGAACCCGCAGCACGGCAATCGCGTCGGCGAGGCAGGCGTCGCAGTGCGCAAGGTGTGTCTCCAGGCGGTTTCTCCCCGACGCTCCCGGCCGGCTGTCGAGGTACGCGGCCATCTCCTGCACGGACGGGTGAGGTCCCGCAGCGCTCGAGTCCTGGTCCATCCGACTTCGCTCCCCGCCGATGCTGGGTCTATGGTCTTACACGGACGCGCTCCGGCCAGTTGCGAACCGCTACTCGCCCGATCCATCGAAGCCGGCCTCGAGCAGCGCAGACCTGACCTGGTCGAGGAGAGCCCGCAGCTCGCGGTAGACGTGGAACTGCGAAGGGTATCCCAGAAGCTCGCTGATCTCCCGGGCGGTCAAGCCGTTTCCGAACCGCAACTTGAGCAAGAGGAGACTGCGGGCATCGAGGTGTTCGAGCACGGCATCGAGCGCTCGAACCCGCTCTCCGGTCTCCAGCGCCGTCTCGGGGCTTGGCCCCGAATCGTCTTCCAGGTCGGTGACCTCCACCTGCTCGGTCGCCATGTCCACCAGACGGCGCCGCAGCGCGCGGGCGCACTCGTTGGCGGCGTTCGGTATGCCGCGGCTCCTGCCGTAGTGCCGCCGGCCATGATCCAGGCAGAGTCGCCGCGCTACCACCACGAGCCAGGTCGAGAACCTCGCCGTGCCCGTTGCCCGGAACTGTCGAAGACGACGGAAGTTGCCGCTCCGCAGCTGGTCCAGAACGAAGAGGTACCGGTCCATGCCCCCATCGTAGCTCCGCCCGAGGTGGAAGGCGGACCGCAGCAGGAGGCCGCTGTAGGTCTCGAGAAACTGTTCCCAGGCCACCCTCTGCGCCTCGGGGTCTGACGCGGCGAGCAGGGCGTCGAGCACATGAGGGCGGTCGGCTGTGGAATCCTTCGGGCTTGAGGCACGGAGAGGATGACGAGGTGTCGGAACGGTGGATACGGCTCGGTTGGTCGCGCCCAGGGGGATGGACATGGGGGGCTCGCATGGAAACGGGGACACCGCGCGCAGAAGGGGCGCTCGGGTCCGTTAGTTCAACTGATACGGGTCTGCTACCCGGGGGTGGTGCTCGGAAGCGCGGAGCATGATAGGGCCGGGGTGTGAACCGGGCGTTAACCCGCCGTGAATCGGTGATAGAGCAGGGATTCAGCGCGAACGACGTGGCGCGGGCGGTGTCCGACTCCGCCTGGGAATCGACGGATGTTTCGGCTCAAGACGTTCGGCGGATTGCGGCTGATGGGCCCGGATGGCGTGCTCGTCGAGCACGTTCAGCACCGGCGGATGGTCCTGCTCGCCCTTCTCGCCGCGGCGGGCGAGCCGGGAATGACGCGGGACAAGCTGCTGCTGCATCTGTGGCCCGAGAGCGACACGGAGCACGGCCGCGGCCTCCTGCGGCAGGCGCTGCACGCGCTGCGACGCGATCTCAAGGCCCCTGACCTGTTCCTCGGCACGACCGACGTCCGACTCAATCCCCAGATCATTTCGACCGACGTGGGCGAGTTCCAGGAGCTCCTTCGAAGCGGCGGCCTCGTGGGGGCGGTCGCCCTCTATTCCGGTCCCTTCCTGGACGGCGTCCACCTGAGCGACGCGCCGGAGTTCGACCGCTGGGCCGATGAGAAGCGGAGCGAGCTCGCCCGGCAGGCTGCGGGCGCCCTGGAGGCGCTGGCGACCGCCGCCTCTGCGCGGGGCGACCACCGAAGCGCCGCCGAGTGGTGGGCACGGCGCGCGGCAATGGACCCCTTGAACGCCGGGGTCACCGTGGCGCTCATGGAGGAGATGGCAGCCTCGGGCAACCCTGCCGGCGCGCTCCAACAGGCGCGGATCCACGAGGTCCTGATGCGCGAGGAGCTCTCCGCGGAGCCACATCCCGATGTGGTCGAAGCCGCCGAGCGCATCCGAAGCGCGCCGCCACGCAGCACGCGGCTCTCCGGGCCGCAGCCCGAGGTGCAGACCGCCCCGGCTCTGCCGCAGGTGAAGGGTGCCCGGGTCGAAGCTCCCCAGAGTGGTGCGTTCCCGCCGAGCGGTGCGGTTCCCCCGGCTCTCTCCAGGAGCCAGATCATCGGCGCCACGGCGGCACTCGCCTTGGTGGTCGGCCTTGTCATCGTCCTGGCCTGGCCGGACCGGGACTCGGCCGAGGAGGACGAGCTTGTCGCCGACCCCAGCGTGGTCGTGGTCGCGCCCTTCCGCGCAGACGTAGCCGATTCCGGCCTGGGATACCTGCGCGAAGGGTTGATGGATCTATTGGCCGCTGAGTTCACCGGAGCGCCCGGTCCCCGAGCGGCCAACCCTCGGACCGTGATGGCCGCCTGGACGCGGGCTTCCCGTCAGGGGACCGAACCAGGTGAGTCGGCGGCGGCGGAGCTCGCGCGTGACCTCGGCGCCAGGTACCTGGTGCTGGGGAGCGTCGTCGGCACGGCCCGGCGGCTGTCGATCTCCGGTGCGCTGCTCGAGACGGGGACCGGGAACCTGGTCGCCCAGGCCGCCGCCACGGGTTCCGAAGACAGCCTTCCGGTGCTGGTGGACCGGATCGTGGGACAGCTGCTCGTGGGTCTCTCGGGAGAGAACGTCGAAGACGAAGAGCGGTCGCGCTCGTTCGCGAACGTCCCGCTGCCGGCGCTGCGCGCCTACCTCGAAGGTCAGGTCGCGTACCGCCGCTCCCGGTATGCCGCGGCGATCGAGAGCTTCGAGCGGGCGCTCGAGATCGACTCGACGTTCGCGCTGGCGGCCCTCCGGCTCGCCATGACCGGCTACTGGATCCGCGGCGCCGCCTGGACCGACCGGCTGGACTTGGCTTGGCGGCTGCGGGAGCGGCTGGCTCCCCGGGACAGGGTACTCCTGGATGCGATCGCGGGGCCGCGCTATCCCGCGACCGCCTGGTGGTCGGAGGACCTCGGCGCTGCGGAGCGTGCGGTCGAGGTGGCGCCGGACCGGCCGGAGGCCTGGTTCCTCCTGGGTGACGTGTTGTTCCACCTCGGCCCGGGCCTCGGGCGCCCGGACGCATGGCAGCAGGCGGAGGCCGCATTCCGGCAGGCGTTTGCGCTGGATTCGACGTTCGGGGCCACGTTCGAGCACCTGCTCGAGCTGGCGGCGGCGAGGGGAGATACCGGCCAGGTCCGGCGGCTCACGGCCGCCCGGCTGGCCGGCGACTCCTCCGGCGAGCACACCGACTTCCTCCGCTGGCGTGCGGCCGTCGCGCTCGGCGATAGCCTCGGGCTTCGCCGCGTCCGGCAGCGGTTCGATCGCATGCCCTTGAGCAGCCTGCTACGGATCGTGGGCACCGGGCAGCTCGAGGGCATCGCCCCCTCCGACGTGGACGCGGCGGCCGCGGCGCTCCGCCGTCGGCCCTTGCCCGGACCCGATCGGTGGCTGTCCCGCCGAAGTCTCCACTACCTGGCGCTTAACCGGGGCAGAGTGGCTGTAGCGACGACGGAAGTGCCCCTGGTGGCCGAGGGTGAGCCCATACCTCGATGGGCCGATCGGCTGACCGTGCTCGACGCGCTCTTCGGCGATGGTCATGCCGGGGCCGCCGAGGCTGCGGCCGCTCGCCTGGTCCCGACGGGCTCCAGCACACCGGCGACGGGCCTCGAGCGGGCGGCCAGGAGTGCCGATCTCTGTATCCTGGAGCTCCGCCGCCTCCTGGGTGGCGATGCCGCGGGCACGCCCGGCGTGATCGCCCGGCTGCGGGACCCGCCTGAAACGGCCGACTCGCTGGGTGCGGCTCGAAGCGATTCGCTCTGCGCGCTGGTGCTCGAGGCGATCTACACCGAGGCGAGGGACAAGTCGCGTGCGCCCGCGGTGCTTCGCGCGCTCGACTCCACGATGCGACTCGGGCCGGCCGTCACCAACGAGGTGGAGATCTTTGCGAACCTCGTGGTCGCCAGGCTCTACGAGGCATTGGGCGACCCTCGGACGGCGCTCTCCGCGGTCCGCCGCCGGCCGTTCCAGTGGGCGTACGGCCCCATCTTCCTCACCAGCTTTCTTCACCAGGAGATGCGGCTGGCCATGCTGGTGGATGACACGGTGGGCGCGCTGCGGGCCGGCCGCCACTATCTCTCCCTGCGTACGCGCCCCGATCCCCACCTCCAGAAGACGGTCAGCCAGGTCCGCGCCGAAGTCGCCGCCCTGCTCGAGCGAGCGTCGTCAAAGTCCGGATCTAGGTCCGTTTCAGTAGATGAGTAGCGGACGGTCACCTCGAGCATTCATAGGGACGTGTTACCAGCCAACGATCTCTCCGGCCTGCAAATCGCCCTCTGTGTGCGCTATCGTCTCGAGACCGAGCTGGGCCGCGGCGGGATGGCGACCGTGTACCGGGCGCACGACCTCAAGCACGACAGGGCCGTGGCGCTGAAGGTGCTCGACCCCGCCGCCGTCGCCGTGCTCGGCGCGGACCGGTTCCAGCGCGAGATCAGGACGGCCGCTCGCCTGCAGCATCCCCACATCGTCCAGCTGCACGACTCCGGGGAGG
Source organism: Gemmatimonadales bacterium (assembly GCA_036259315.1). Taxonomy (GTDB): domain Bacteria; phylum Gemmatimonadota; class Gemmatimonadetes; order Gemmatimonadales; family GWC2-71-9; genus CAVVWJ01. Next base: position 8,497 of record DATABZ010000394.1, read on the forward strand.
CGGCGGGGCTCCTGTACTACACGATGCCGCTGGTGGAGGGAGGGTCCCTGCGCCAGCGGCTGATGCGCGAGGGGCGCCTGCCACTGTCGGCGGTGACGGCCATGGTGCGGGACGTCGCGCTCGCGCTCGACTACGCCCATCGCCACGGCGTGCTGCACCGCGACGTCAAACCGGAGAACATCATGCTCTCGGAGGACGGCGCGCTCGTGACCGACTTCGGAAGTGCGCGAGCTTTCGAGCCCCTCGCCGGTGACACGCTGACGCAGGCCGGCTTTCTCGTCGGCACTCCGGCGTACATGAGCCCGGAGCAGGCCGCGGGGCACGCCGGGCTCGATGGCCGGAGCGACCAGTACAGCCTGGCGCTGGTCGCCTTCGAGGTTCTCGCCGGCAAGCCGCTGTTCGACGGCCCGACCCCGCAGGCCGTGATGTCCCAGCGCTTCCGGGACCCGGCGCCGCGGCTCAAGGGTTTGCCCTCGGAGCTCCCGCTGGCCGTGTCACAAGTCCTCCGGAAAGCGCTCTCGGCGGAACCCTCCCAGCGGTTCGTATCGGTCGCGGCGCTCGCGGATGCCCTGACAAACGCAACGAATGCGCCCCATCAGAGGATCTCGGGGGCCTTCGCTCGCGGGCTGTCGGCCATACGGGGGATCACCGGGCCGCCCCAGTGATCGGCGTCAGCGCCGCGGTGTCCTCCGGGGCCGTGTCCTCCGGGGCGGCGTCCTCCTTCACCGCCTTCCAGCGGACGTGCGCGCCGCAGGGCGTGTCGTCGCAACATCGGGTGCGGCCCATGATGCAGCGGTGCTCGGCTGGTGGGAGGAAAGGCTCCACGATCGTGGCGATGCGAAGCTTGCCGGGCGAAACCCCGAGCCGATAGCCGCCGCGCGCCCCGCACGGAGCGCAGCACGTGCTGCTCGGCGCCGAGCTGGTGCAGGATCTTCGAGAGGTAGTTCTGCGGGGCGGCCAGGGACTCCGCGATCGCCGGCACGGGCACCGGACCCGCGTGCTCGTGCTCGGCGATGTAGCAGACTGCCCCTCGGCGAACTCCAGCTCGAACACCGCGCCGTCGCCGGTTGGGACCATGTAGGTCTGCACGCCTTCGATGACCTGGTTCACGTTGCCACCCGGGTACACCCGATCGAAGATGTTGCCGACCACGTGAAAGTCGCTACGGATGTTGGGCCCGGCGTTCATGACGAAGAGCGGACCAGGTCGCCCGCCTCCACCTGGAGCGGGACGTCCTTGTACTGGAAGGCCCTCCCGTTGAACACCACGTACTTGGCGCGGGCCTCTGACATCGCCGCGAAATCACCCTCCATGACGCTGCTGTCCGCCGCCGAGCCCTTGGGATAGAAGTCGCTCTGGACCAGGACGAACTTCCTTGTCCGCCTTCGTCGGCCAGCCGCCCTTCGGATCCACGATGATGGGCAGGTACATGCCCTGCGCGATGTGCAGCAGCACCGGCGGGTCCCGCAGTGGACCATGGCGCGCTGGAGCCCGTAAGCCTCACAACCTTGCGGTCGCCGGCTGGGCCCCTGCCACCTGGAGCGCATAGCGGGCCATGGCCCGGGCGAGCTCGCGCTCACCCATGACGGCGAGGTCGGCGCCGGCCTTCTCGAGATACTCGCGCTCCTCCTCACTGTGGGTGCGGACCACGGTGGCGATCGACGGGTTCATCTTCCTGGCCAGGTCCACTACCGCCCGGGCCTGAAAGGGATCCGGCGCCGTCACGATGATCAACCTGGCCCGTTCCGGCCGGGCCAGCTCGAGTACGGTCCTGCGGCTGGCGTTGCCGTAGACCGCAGGCACTCCCCGGTCCCGCAAGGACTCGAAGATCTCGCGGTTCTGCTCGACGACCACATAGGGCACGCGGACCTGCTCGAGCGCCTCGGCGATGACTCCGCCGACGCGTCCGTGGCCCACCACGACCGCATGGTCCCGGAGGGCCGTGTCCGGAGTCGCCGCCACGGGGCGCTCGGGGGTACCGCGCTCCAGCGCCGCCAGCAGCCGCGGACGGCGCTCGGCCCAGCGGCTGAGACGCGTGGCGATCTCGAAGCTGAGCGGGTTGAGGCTGATGGTGAGCAGGGCGCCGGCGACGATGAGGCTTTGCCCTTCGGTGGGCAGGAGACCGAGGGAGACACCCAGGGCGGCGAGGATGAAGGAGAACTCGCCGATCTGCGCCAGGCTCGCCGAGATCACCAGGGCGGTGTGCAGTGGATAGTTGAAGAGGAGCACGATACCGAGGGCGCCGATCGACTTCCCGACCATGATGATCAGCACCACCGCCAGCACCTCGAGCGGCTCTCGTACGAGAATGGCGGGGTCGAACAGCATGCCGACGGCCACGAAAAAGAGCACGGAGAACGCGTCCTGCAGCGGCAGTGCGTCGGCCGCGGCCTCATGGCTCAGGTCGGAGCCGTTCACCACCATTCCGGCGAAGAACGCGCCGAGGGCGAAGGAAACCCCGAAGAGGGCGGCCGCGCCGACCGCGATCCCGACGGCGACGGCGAGAATCGAGAGGGTGAACAGCTCGCGCGAGCCGATTCGCGCCACCCGCTCCAGCAGCCAGGGCACCGCTCGCCGGCCCACTACCACCATGAGGACGACGAACGCAGCGACCTTCCCCAGGGTGGTGGCGAGCGTGGTGACGAGGCCCTCGTCTGTCGGAGCCGACTCGCCGCCGGGCGGGTTCCCGCCCAGGGCCACCGAGACCGCCGGCAGCAGCACGAGGACGAGCACCGTCGCGATGTCCTCGACCACCAGCCACCCGACGGCGATGCGGCCGTCGGCCGAGTCGAGCAGCCCGCGGTCCTCCAGCGCCCGGAGGAGCACGACGGTGCTGGCGACCGACAGGCAGAGCCCGAACACGATCCCCGAGCCCCAGGGCCAGCCCCACAGCCGCGAGATCGCCGCTCCGAGCGCGGTCGCGGCGGCGATCTGCACCGCGGCGCCCGGCAACGCAATGCGCCGCACCGAGAGCAGGTCGTCCACCGAGAAATGGATGCCCACCCCGAACATGAGGAGGATGACCCCGATCTCGGCGAGCTGCTGGGCGAGCGCGATATCGGCCACGAAGCCCGGCGTGAAAGGCCCGACGGCAATGCCGGCCACCAGGTATCCCACCAGCGGTGGAAGGCGGAGCCGGACGGCCAGCATCCCCAGCGCGAAGGCGAGCCCAAGGCCGGCCGAGATGGTGGCGATGAGCGCGGTCTGGTGAGGCATGGGGCAAAACGTAACAGGTGACGCCCGTCACGGCTCCGCGGGCGCGGGCGCGAGAGGATGCACGCTCACCGCGAGCGATGCTGAGTCCGGCTTCGGTGGCGCCCAAGCAGAGAGGAACCCCATGCGTACTTCCCGTTTGTCGGTCATCCCCGTCCTGCTCCTCGCCGCGCTCACCGCGTGCGGCGGCTCGGGTCAGGCGCGGGATAGCGGAGACGCCCAGCTGTCGGACGCGGAAGCCGGCGGCGGGTCGGACGATTGCCAGCCGCTCGAGACCCGGGAGCGGAACACGCCGGACCAGCGCCCTGCGTTCGAGGGACAGACCCGGGCGTGTGGAGTGAAATCCAACGTCGCCTTCGACGTCGCCGTCCTCGCCAAGGGGCTCGAGCGACCCTGGGCCGTGGAACCCCTGCCCGACGGCAGCGTCCTGGTCACCGAAAAGCCCGGGCGCATGCGCGTCGTCTCCGCGGCTGGTGAGCTGGGGCCGCCGATTCGCGGCGTGCCGGCGGTGGACGCGCGCGGCCAGGGCGGACTGCTCGACGTGGCGCTGAGCCCGGGGTTCCAACGCGACCGCACCATTTACTGGAGCTACTCCGAGCCCCGGCGCGGCGGTAACGCCACCAGCGTCGCGCGCGGGGTGTTGTCCGCGGACAATCGGCGCCTGGACCAGGTACGGGTGATCTTCCGCGCCCTGCCGGTCTATGACGGCGACTTGCACTTCGGCTCGCGGCTCGCCTTCGGACCAGAGGGCAAGCTCTTCGTCACCCTGGGCGACCGCTCCGACAAGCCGATGCGGCCGCAGGCGCAACAGCTCGACAGCCACATGGGGAAGATCCTTCGGATCAATCCCGACGGCTCCGTGCCGGACGACAACCCATTCGTCGGGCAGGAGGGTGCCAGGCCGGAGATCTGGTCCCTTGGCCACCGGAACATCCAGGCGGCCGGCTTCGACGAGGAGGGCCGGCTCTGGGAGGTGGAGCACGGGACCCAGGGTGGCGACGAGCTGAATCTGATCGAGGAGGGGAAGAACTACGGCTGGCCCGTGCAGGCATACGGCGAGGAGTACGCTGGCGTCCCGATATCCGGTGCGGCGACCACGCGGGAGGGCATGGAGCAGCCGGTCTACTACTGGGATCCCGTGATCGCGCCCTCAGGCCTGCAGTTCTACAGCGGCGACGCCTTTCCCGAGTGGCGCGGCAATCTGTTCATCGGGTCACTCAAGGACATGCGGCTCGTCCGGCTGGTGCTCGAGAACGACCGCGTCGCCGGCGAGGAGCACCTGCTCGTGGACCGCAGCCAGCGCGTGCGCGACGTGCGCCAGGGGCCGGACGGCGCACTGTACGTGGTCACGGACATGCCGGAGGGAGAGCTCTGGAAGATCGCGCCCCGCCGGTGATCAGGCCGCGCGGGCCTGCAGCAGCTCGGATGCGACGATCTCATAGGATCGCAGCCGAGCGGCGTGCTCGTAGATCTGCGAGGTGAGCATGAGCTCGTCCGCGCCGGTCCGCTCGGCGAAGGCCGCGAGCCCGTGGCGCACGCTCTCCGCCGTGCCGACCACGGTGCAGGAGAGCATCTGATCGATGAGCAGCCGGTCGCCGGGAGCGAGCCGCTCCTCCAGTCGCTCGTCGGGCGGCGGCAGCGGCCCCGGACGGCCCCGCCGCAGGTTCACGAACGCCTGCTGAAGCGAGGTGAAGAGCCGCCTGGCTTCCGCTTCGCTGTCCGCGGCGAACACGTTGACGCCCAGCATCACGTACGGCCGCTCCAACCGCTCGGAGGGCTGGAATCGCGAGCGGTAGAGCTCCAGCGCTTCGGTCATGGCGGCAGGTGCGAAATGGGAGGCGAAGGCATAGGGCAGGCCGAGCGCGGCCGCGAGCTCGGCGCCGAAGAGACTGGACCCCAGGATCCAGATCGGCACGTCGATGCCGGCGCCCGGCACGGCCTGGACGAGCTGGCCGGGCGAGGCGGGACGGAACCACCCCATCAGCTCCACGACATCCTGGGGAAAGGTTTCCGCGGCCGCGGGTGAGCGCCGGAGGGCCCGAAGCGTCGGCGAGTCGGACCCCGGCGCTCGTCCGAGTCCCAGGTCGATTCGACCCGGAAAGAGCGAAGCCAGGGTGCCGAACTGCTCGGCGATGACCAGAGGGGCGTGGTTGGGGAGCATGATGCCCCCGGCCCCGACCCGGATCGTCGTGGTTCCGGCCGCGACGTGGCCGATGACCACCGCCGTGGCCGCGCTCGCGACACCGGGCATGCCATGGTGCTCGGCCAGCCAGAAGCGCCGGTACCCCCAGCGCTCCGCGTGGCGGGCGAGATCCAGCGTCTGACGCAGCGCCAGGGCGGCATCGCCGCCTTCGACGATGGGGGCGAGATCGAGGACGGAGAGCGGAAGGGTCATCGGGGAAGGTACCTTGACGGAGTGTGTTATAACACTTAATCTACCCGCATGCCGAGGACACTGCAAGCCGAGCTCCGGCAGCGAAAGCCGTTCGCCAGCCTGGAGCAGGAAGCCATGGTGAGCATCGCCCGGACCGCGGCCGTGCTGGAACACGCCACGGCCGAGGCGCTCAAGCCCTATGGCCTCACTCCCACCCAGTACAACGCGCTTCGGATCCTGCGCGGCGCCGAGCCGGAGGGCCTGGGACGGAACGAGGTGAGAGATCGGCTCATCGCCCGCGTTCCCGATGCCACCCGCTTGCTGGACCGCCTCGGAGAAATGGGGCTGGTCGTGCGCGCGCGCGAGGGGGATGACCGCCGCGTGGTCCGCGCTCGGATCACCCGAGCCGGGCTCGAGCTGCTGGCCGGCCTGGAGGACGTGGTTCAGCGGCTTCATCGCCGCCAGCTCGGTCATCTGGGCGAGCGAAAGCTCCGCACCCTGGTGAACCTCCTGGCGGAGGCCAGGGAACACTGCTGAGCCGTTTTTTGTTGTGGAGAGAAGTGTTATAACACACAATAGGAGAGTCACCATGACCGCTACACCGGCCCCGTCCCCGGCACACGCCACGGCCCTGCCGTCCCTCTCACTCACCCCGCGCCTGCACGCCGGGCTCGCGGTGCTTCGCGCCATCGTGGGCACGATCTTCATCGCCCACGGGGGCCAGAAGCTCTTCGTCACCGGGCTGTCGGGCGTGATCGGCGGCTTCGGTCAGATGGGGGTTCCGCTGGCCGAGATCGCCGCTCCAGCCGTCGCCCTGCTCGAATTCTTCGGTGGTGTCGCGCTCGTGCTCGGTCTGTTCACCCGGCCCGTCGCGCTCGGGCTCGCCCTCACCATGCTCGGCGCGATCTTCCTGGTGCATCTCCCGGCCGGCTTCTTCGCGCCGGAAGGCATCGAGTTCCCGCTCGCGCTCCTCGGCGGCTCGCTGGCGCTGGCGCTGATCGGTCCCGGCGATCTCTCCCTGGATCGCAAGCTGGCGCAGCGTGGCGTCGGCCCATCGACGCTTTCGCGTTAGGAGGGTGACACCATGCGCATACTCGTCATCGGTGCCACCGGGACCATCGGGGAGGCCGTAGCCGAGGCGCTCGCGGAGCGCCACCAGGTCGTACGAGCGAGCCGACGCAAGGCAGAGGAGAACGTGGATCTCGCGGACGCGTCGTCGGTCCGATCACTCTTCGAGCGAGTCGGGCGCGTGGACGCGGTCGTGAGTGCCGCGGGGCAGGCCGCGTTCACGCCGCTCGCCGAGATGAAGGATGAAGACTTCGTTTTCAGCCTGGGGCACAAGCTCATGGGGCAGGTGAACGTGGTCCGCTTCGGCATGGCCTCGGTCGCCGACGGCGGATCCATCACCCTCACCAGCGGTGCGCTGGCGCAACGTCCCGAGCCGGGCACGGCCGCCATCAGCCTGGTGAACTCGGGCCTGGAGGGCTTCGCCCGTGCCGCGGCGCTGGAGGCGACGCGAAGGATCCGGGTCAACGTGGTGAGCCCGCCGTGGGTCACCGAGACGCTGCAGGCGTTGGGTCGGCCGCTGGAGGGAGGACTGCCGGCGGCCGTGGTCGCCAAGGCCTACGTGCGAAGCGTCGAAGGGAACGAAACGGGGCGGGTGATCAGCCCGGGCGACGGTGCCGGGCTTGGCTCGGCACACCCGGGCTTCGCAGCGAGAGTCCGTCGCGAACGATCCGGACGTTAGAGGGGCACGTCCACCGGCTCTCCCGGACTGACCAGCACCTTTCGCCCCCGAACCTGGGTGGGGATCGGGTCGGGGCGATCGCGGTCCGCCGTCAGGCGCAGCAGGTCCCTGGTGAGCTGGGCGTCCAGCCACCGGTCCCGCCAGTGCACCCTGAAGCGCAGCTGCGGGAAGATCGGTGGGAGGTCGGGCTCGAAGCGGATGCCGTCGAGCCCGAGGGCCAGGCCGGCGTACCGCCGCAGGACGATCCCTACCGTACCCGACATGGCGCCCAGGTGAATCCCCTCCGCGGTCGTGCCGCCCTGGACGTCCTCGATGTCGCTGCGGAGCGCGGCGAGAAACAGGCGGCACCCCGTCTCGCAGTCGAGGTGGTGGGCCACGGAGGCGAACACGACCGTGCTCAGCGTCGACCCGTGGCTCGTGCGGGGCATGTAGTACTCCAGGTTGCGCTGAAGCATGTCCTCCCGGTAGCGGTAGCCGAGCCGCTCGAACAGAGCGCGCAGCTCAGGATCGTCGAAGAGGAAGAAGAGCATGGTCGCGTCCGCCTGCTTCGAGACCTGGTAGGCGTCCGGCGAATCGCCCTCCGCCTTCAGGATCCGGTCCAGCCGGGCGATGCTGCCGTACTTCGCGCGGTAGGCCTCCCAGTCGAGCTCCCGGAGACGGTCGTAGCCCTCGAACTGCTCGATCACCCCGCCGTCGAGCAGGGGCACGAACATCCGCCGGGTGATGCCGTCCCAGCGGGCCAGTTCGTCCTCCCCGATCCGCAGCACCGCCAGGAGCTCGGCCCGGCGGGCGGCGCCCACCTCCTCGAGGAGGTCGAGGGCCCGCAGGATACACCAGACCGCCATCACGTTGGTGTAGGCGTTGTTGCGCAGCCCGCCGACCGGCGCGCCCGGGTACTTCTCGTGGTACTCGTCCGGGCCCATCACGCCCACGATCTCGAAGCGGCCTCTCTCCTCGTTCCAGGTGGCGAGGCTCGCCCAGAACCGGGCGATCTCCAGCACCATCTCTCCGCCGTAGTCCTGGAGGAAGGCGCGGTCGCCCGTCGCCTGCCAGTAGGCCCAGACGTTGTACACGATCGCCGCGTTGACGTGACGCTGGAGCCTGCTGAAGTCGGGGCCCCACTGGCCCGACAGCGGGTTGAGGTGCAATTCCTGAGTGGCCTCGCGTCCTCCGCTGCTGCTCTGCCAGGGGTACATCGCTCCGGCGAAACCGGCCTGCCGGGCCAGCTCGCGCGCCGCGTCGAGCCGGTGGTAGCGGTAGAGCAGCAGCGACCTGGTGATCGACGGCACCCGAAGCTGGTAGAAGGGAAGGATGAAGAGCTCGTCCCAGAAGATGTGACCGCGGTACGCCTCGCCGTGGAGGCCGCGCGCCGGAACGCCGACATCGAGCCCGACGGTGTGCGGGGAGACGGTCTGGAGCAGGTGGAAGATGTGGAGCCGGAGGATGAGCTGCGCTCTCCCCAGCGGGCCGTGCTCGTGCTCGTCGCTCGCGGGGGCGGCCTCGATCTCCAGGTCGAAGCGCCGCCACAGGGCCTGCCAGGCGAGACGGTGCCCCGCGGCCAACTCCTCGAAACCGGGCGCCCGCCCGATCGCGAGTCGCGCCTCGACGGCGGGATCCCCGATGCCGCGGTCGCGGGATCGGTAGAGCGCGACGACTTTCTCGACCCGAAGCGGCTCGTCCATCGCGACCTGCGCGCGCAGCTCCTCCCCGACCACCTGGGGCAGGTCTTCGAGAATCAGCCGCTCGCCGTCGAGCCGCTCCGCGCCGCGGTAGAGCCGCGTGCGTGCGGCCTGGGCCAGCTCGAAGCGCGACTGGGTGGTGCGCACCACCAGATAGACGCCTTCCGGTGCCACCGTACCCTGTCCCGCCGGCTCCAGGTGCCGGCTGGCGAGCTGCCGGTAGCGGGCCACACCCGAGTTCGTGATCGAGCCATCGAGAATGGAGCGGACGCGAATCGGACCGGCCCAGTTCTCCGGGGTGATCCGGTAGTCGATCGCGGCGAGATGCGGCTGCTGCATGTGGACCAGCCGGCGCTCCTCGACCGCGGTCTCACGGCCGCGGGAGTCGCGGAAACGAAAGCGGCGCGCCAGGATTCCGTCCCGCAGGTCGAGCTCCTGCCGGTAGGACAGCAGCGTCGCGGTGCCGAGGTCGAGCCAGTCGCCGTCCTCGGGACGGAAGGTGAGCCGGAGCCAGTTGGGGAAGTTGACCAGATCCTCGTTGACCACCGTCCGGCCGGCGACCTCGCTGGCCAGCTCGTTGTACCCGCCGGCAACGTAGGTGCCCGGATAGTGCACGTCGCCGGCCGTCGCCTCCGTGGCCGCGCCGCGAGTCACGAAGACGCCGTTCCCCAGTGCGCACAGCGCCTCGCGGAGCCCCTCCCGAGGCGGGTCGAAGCCCTCGTAGCGCAGCACCCAGGGATCGCTGCCGGGCACCGCGGCTGAGGCTCGCGGCTCACTCATCCCGCGGCACCGGGAAGCGACGCGAGCCGCCGGAGCAGCTCCCGGACTTCACCCACGTCCTGCAGCGACCAGTGTGCCGCCGTGGGACGCGGCACCTCGCTGACGAGCATGCCGATCCCGCGGGTGGTGAGCGCGCGGAAGGCGTCCTCGTCGGTGACGTCGTCGCCGACGTACAGGGGCACGATCGAGGAGCCGCCGAGCCCCAGCGCCTCCATCAGCCAGAGCACGGCCTTGCCCTTGTCCCAGTCGAGCGCCGGCCGCAGCTCGTAGACCATCTTGCCGTGTGCCTTGCGAAGCTGTGGCCGGCCGGCGAGCGCCTGCTCCACGACCCGCTCGACTTCCGAGACCCGCTCCGGTGCGACCAGGCGGTAGTGCACCGCGATCGAGAACCGCTTGTTCTCGACCACGGCTCCCTCGATGCCGGCGGCCCGGCGCTGGAGCTCGCCCGCCGCCTCGGCCACGAGAGGCTCGATCTCGGGAGCCACCTCGAACCGCAGGCTCGACGCCCGGGGGCCGGCGATGTCGAACCCATGGCTGCCCGCGTACGTGATCTCCTCCAGGCCGACGAGCGCGGCGACGTCCTCGCGTCCTCGACCGCTCACGATGGTGGTGGGCCAGGCACGCGCGACGGCGCGGAGCGCCCCCCGCACGTCCTCGGCGAGAACCGCCTGCTCGGGCCGGCTGGCGATGGGCGTCAGGGTTCCGTCGTAGTCGAGAAAGATCGCCGGCGTCCGGCCTGCGAGCTGGCCGGCGAGCGCGGCCCACTGCGCGATGGCGTTGGGACGGGCGTCGTGACGACCCTCGTACCAGCGGCCCAGGTCCTCGACCGTGATGCTGGCCAGACCGGGCACGACCCAGGCGGCGCCGTGCTCCCGCAGCGAAATGGCGCGGTTGCCACGGTCGACTCCGATCACGAGTCCGAAGCCGCCGTGACGCCCGGCTTCGACCCCGGCGTCCGCGTCCTCCAGCACGATCGCTCGACCGGGCTCGGACGAGCCCAGCCGGTGGAGGCACTCGAGGAAGATGTCGGGCGCCGGCTTACCCGCTAGCCCGAGCTGCGCCGCTACGACGCCGTCCACCATGGCATCGAGGTGCTCGTCGAGTCCGGCGCGAGCCGCGATCCCTGCGGCGTTGCGGCTGGAGGAGGCGACGCCTACCCGCACCCCTCGGGCCCGCAGGGCTAGCACCAGCTCCAGGGCCGCCGGATCCGTCGGTACCCCACGCTGCTCCACCAGGGCATGAAAGCGGATGTTCTTGCGGTTGCCGAGGCCGCAGACGGTTTCGAGGTCGGGCGAATCATCGGGCGACCCTTCGGGGAGACGGATGCCGCGGGAGGCGAGGAACGTCCGTACACCGTCGTAGCGCGGCCGACCGTCCACGTAGTCGCGGTAGTCGGACTCGGTGAAGGGGCGGAAGGGCTCACCGGTGCGAATGCTGCGCGCCCGCAGATACCCGTCGAACATCTCCGTCCAGGCCGCCGCGTGAATTGCGGCGGTGAACGTCAGCACGCCGTCCAGATCGAAGACGGCGGCCTCCCAGCCGATCGCGGGAACCGCGGCAGCTCGACGGCGGGGCACCTCGGAAGACGTGTCGGATCGTGGCATGGCCGAACCTGCTGAGGGCCCCGGCGACGGCGCCGTGACGGATGGCCGATCCGATCCTTGATGCAGATCGGGCTCGGAGGTGAGTCGCCGGCGCGATTCAGCCGGTGTGGCCGTCTTCGCCGCGCCCGGGTCCTCCGGTGGGCTGACCGGTCGCTCGTCGCGAGGGTTGTCCCGCCACGGGCAGCCGCCAGCCGCGCCGGATGGCGAGATACCGAAGGATGAAGCAGAGGACGGCACCCGAGATGGCGCCCGCGGGGGTGGGGAAGTGGAGCAGCCGGGCGATCACGACCACGGCGGTACCGGCCAGGGCGGCGGAGGCGTACAGCTCTCCCCGCAGCACCGCGGGGACCTCCGATACGAGCACGTCGCGCAGCATGCCGCCGCCGATGCCGGTCAGGACGCCGAGGAGCATCGCCGCGACCGGATTGAGCCCGGCGGCCAGCGCCTTGAGCGTGCCCGAGACGGCGAACAGCGCCAACCCGGCGGCGTCGAGCACCAGCACCGAGCTGCGCAGCCGGTCGATGACGGGTGACCACGAGAAGGTGACGAGGCCCGCGACGACCGAGACGCCGAGGTAGCGCCAGTCGCTGATCGCCGGCGGGGGCGTGGCGCCGAGGAGGACGTCGCGGGTGAGGCCGCCGGCACTGGCCGCCGCGAAGGACAGCACCAGCACCCCGAACAGATCGACCCGGTGTTTGACCCCCGCCATCGCACCGCTCAGCGCGAAGACGAAGGTGCCGGCCAGGTCGAGGACGAGGAGGGAGCCGGCGATCAGCGCCGGGTCGTAGGGGAGCTGCATCGTGGCAGCATAACCCACCTCTGCCGCACGAGCATCCTTGCGCCGGGGTGGATGTTCCGACGTCTAGCGGGCAGATCCGCGGAGTCTCGCCGGTGGTTCGCGGAGTCTCGCCGGGTGAGAGTGAAAAAGAGCCAGATCCCGAGGGGAATCTGGCTCTTCGATTTCAGTCGGGGCGCCCGGATTTGAACCGGGGACCTCCTGCTCCCGAAGCAGGCGCGCTAACCGGGCTGCGCTACGCCCCGTATGTGGCGAGGCGTGAATGTAATCGGACGACTCCCCATTATGCAGCCCTCCGGCCCTTGTCGCGGGCCACACTGGGCCACAGTGTTAAATGCGTGCCCGGACCAGCTTTGCCACGTTCTCGCCGGATGCTCCTCGCCGGGATCGTCGCCCTCGCGGTCGGCCTGGGAGCGATCCTCGCCGTGCGCACCCTCCGGGGGCGCTCTCCCGATCGCCATCGCGTCGCCGTCGCCGTGTTCGTCAACCGAACCGGGGACCCGTCGCTCGAGCCGCTCGGCAGCATGGCGGCGGACTGGGTCACGCGAGGGTTGACCCACACGGCACTGGTGGATGTCGTCGACGTCGGCGCGGTTTTCGTCGAGGGGCGCACGTCCGACGGTGTGCCGACCGACCCGTACGAGCTGGCCCGGCGAAACGGCGCGGGCACCGTGGTGGCGGGCAGCTACTATCTCGCGACCGACACGCTCGTGGTCCGGGCGACGGTGGAGGACGCCGTGAGCGGCACCGTTCTCCAGAGCGTCGTGCCGGTGCACGCGCCCGCCGCGCAGGCAGTGCAGGCCCTCGACGCCCTGCGCGAGCACGTCATGACCGCCGTGGCCGGGGTCTTCGATGTGCGCTACGGCTCCGTCGCGGCGCGCCAGTCGGCCCCGGTCAGCTTCTCCGCCTATCAGGCCTTCATCGAGGGGCAGACGGCCTATTGGCAGGGCCGCCCGCCGGCCGACGTGAAGGCGCACTTCGAGCGGGCAGCGGCCGAGGACAGCACGTTCCTGGGCTCGGCCGTGTGGCTCGCCTTCATCGGCGCGAACGGTGCAGGGTGCCGGCTCACCGACTCGATCGTCTCGGCCCTTCAGCCCCGGCGCGGGCGGCTCTCGGACTTCGACCGGCTGACCCTCGACATCAGCGGCGCGCGATGCCGGAACGATTGGCAGGCCGGCTATCGGCTCGCACTGGAGCAGGCCGGGCTTCGGCCTCGCTCCACGTATGCGGTGTACACCGCCGGCTTCTTCGCGCTCACGAGCGGCCATCTCCGCACCGCGCACGAGCTCCTCACCTCGATCGATCCCGAGCGGGACCTCGGCTGGCTCTCGGACCCGGCCAAGACGCTCTACTGGCGGGACCTCGCGGCGGCCCAGCACCTCGTCGGAAGCTACCAGGCCGAGCTGCGGCAGGCCGAGCGCCAGATCCGCGAGTATCCGACACGGCTCGCGCCCAGGCTCATGGCGGGACGCGCCCTCGCGGCCCTCGGCCGCTCGCGCGACGCGCTGGAGCAGGCCGACGTGGCGCTGAGCCTCGGCGACGACCCGACCATCCGGCTCCAGGCGGGTCTCTCGCCGGGCTTCGCCTGCTATCTCATCGCAACCGAGCTCCGTGTGCACGGCGATACCGGCGCCGGACGGATCGCCGCGGAGCGCGCCGTGGACTGGTACCGGGCCGAACCCGGCAGGCTGTCCACCGGCCGGTTCGAGCGGTATCACCTGGCTCGCGCGCTGACCATGCTGGGCCGTACGGACGAGGCGCTCGCCGTGCTCGCGTTCGGTGCCGCGGGCGACCGGGACGAGCCGCTTCACGTCGGCCTGCGGGGCGTGCTCGCCGCCCATCAGGGGCGGCGGGCTGCGGCCCTGGAGGTGGACGCGAAGCTCGAGCGGATGGCAGAGGACCCCGCGTGGGAGGGGTTGGCGACGATGCAGCGGATCCGGCTCGCCGCCGCGCTGGGCGAGAGGGAAGCCGCTTTCCGCCACTTCCAGCGCGCCGCCGGGCTGGGAGTGGTGCGGGTGCCGATGGGGCACGACATCCATTCGGATCCGCTGTTCGACGCCCTTCGAGGGGACCCTCGGTTCGAGCGCGTCAACCGCGGCGAGGAGCCTGGCGGCTCTTCTTCCGCACTCGCTTCATGAGCCGGACGAATTCCTGCGGGTCCGGCAGGGCGACACGGCGTGTCTTCGCGGCTTTCCGGATTCGGCCCTTGATCACGCGGGCTTCGGTCGCGGTGTACTTCGCGGAGTTGCTCGGCTGATGGATGTAGGCCCAGGCCGCCTTGATCCGGCCGGGCGTGTCGATGGGGTACTTCTTGTTCACCGGATCGGCGAACTCGACTCGCCCGTACTTGCTCAGGCCCTCATGCGGATCGGCGTCGCTCCGGCGGTGGATCTTCTTCATGCAGAACGAGCCGACGCGCTTGCCAAGTCTGGTTCGATAGAAGCCGTCACCGTACGCAAACCGCTGCCGCGACTGTTGAGACCGCCGACGCCCAGTACGCGGCCACCTACTTCAACGCGCCGGTCAAGGTGATCTACCAATGGGCGCCCATCTCGCTGACGCAACACCTACTCGCATGTGCTGGAACGGATGCAGGAGGAATTCGGCCACCACATGGCCCGCCTGCTCGCCCAGCCGACTCGTACTCCCGGATGTTCCCGGGTCTAAGGATGAATGAGTACCCCCACCCCGGACGACCTCACCAGTCGTCCGCGCATCCTCGTTGCCGACGAGGACCCCAAGGTCGTCGCCTTGACATTGAGACGCTCCGGCAGGACGGCCATGCCGTCTTCCATGCCTACGACATGCTCTCCGCCGCCGAATTGGTTTTCGCGCTGGACAAGTGCGACCTCGTCATCACCAATACCAGGGTCGGTGGGACGCCCGGCGTCGAGTTCGTTCACGTGCTCCGCACTCGGCCGCCCAATCTTCCCATCATGTACATCGCCAACATCGACCGCTCGACTCCGGCCATCGAGGACAGGCTGCCCCGGAACGTGCCGATCATCCGAGAGCCATTCACAGGCGAGCAGCTTCGGGCGCTCGTCACTTCTCTCCTGGAGGGCGAGCCCGGCTATTGGACATTGGGAGATGAGGGCGTGCCCGGGCAATGGTTCAGCTCCACGATCCCGAGCTCGCCGTGGAGTTCCACGAGGTAGCAAGGGCCGGTGTGGACCGCGAGAGCTGCCCCTCCCCCGAGCTATCCTGAGGGTACAGGCGAACTAGGCGGTGTTAAATGGACGACGACTGGAACGAGGCGCTGAAACGTTTCGATGAACGGACAGAAAAGCGGCGGGAGAGGGCCAAGGAGAACGACGAACAAGCCCAACGAGTCATCCGAGAGGCCGAGGAACGGCACCCTAGCGACGACCAGCCGCCTGGCGAAAAGGGGTCGGGGTAATCCCGGCCGCTTCTCTTGTATCCGATCTGCGAAGGCCTCTGCACCACGTGAAGAACCGGACTCTACCGGCGTGCGAAACGCTTACACGCTCCCTGTGTCGTACCTGTGGTGTACTTGGAAGAAGGGCCAAAAGGTCAAAAAGAGACACCACAGGTTCCAAATGAACAACGGCCTAGTGGGAGCCAGGCCGTTGAGAAGTAATGTGTTCTGTGGTGAGTTGTAGTGCGCCCTGAGGGACTCGAACCCCCAGCCTTTTGATCCGTAGTCAAATGCTCTATCCAATTGAGCTAAGGGCGCCGGCCGATGGGCGGTACAAGACTCGAACTTGTGACCTCCACGATGTCAACGTGGCGCTCTAACCAACTGAGCTAACCGCCCTCTGAGGGCGGAACGGCGGCCGGCGGTAGAGCGGAAAAGGTCGCTCGCGCGCGGCACCTGCACCGCCTGCGAGCCCATGTTCCGTCGTTCCGCCAACCGCCGTTCCGCCAATAGCGGGGGTGGGATTTGAACCCACGACCTCCGGGTTATGAGCCCGGCGAGCTACCAGACTGCTCCACCCCGCGACGTGTGCCGTGCAACCTCGAACTACGGTCCCTCTCGTGCTTCAGCCCCTCTGCCTGGTCGAAGCCCTGTCCAGCTTGCAGGACCAAGGCCTGCAGGACCAGAGCGGGAAACGGGACTCGAACCCGCGACCCCAACCTTGGCAAGGTTGTGCTCTACCAACTGAGCTATTCCCGCGAGCGCTGACAATCTAACGAAACCCTGCCAGGACTTCTACCGCCGCCGCCCCTCTGGAGTGGAGGCGAGGGGGATCGAACCCCTGACCTCGTGAATGCCATTCACGCGCTCTCCCAACTGAGCTACGCCCCCCTATTATATTGTCGCGCCCTCGGGCGCCGCGGCAGCACGAAAACCTAGCCGACCGGCGGGTGAGCGTCAAGCGCATCCTCCGTGGCGCGATGAGGATATACTGGGAGCATGCGAAAGAATAAGTCGCCCGGGCAGGATCCGCCCAAACGAGCCTCCCAGCGCCCCGCGGACGCTTCGCCCGAGCCGCTGTCCCCCGACCTCACCACCGCCGAGATCCTGGCGCAGACCTCCGGTCCCAAGCCCCGGAAGCCCCGCAAGCGGGAGACCGCCAAGAGCCTCGGCGTCTACGACGCCGACCGGGACATCCTCGACCAGTACCTCTACGAGGTCAGCCAGACACCTCTCCTGAGCTCCCAGCAGGAGGTCGCCATCGCGCGCCGGGTGCGCGCCGGCGACGAGGAGGCGATGCAGGAGCTGGTGAAGCGGAACCTTCGATTCGTCATCTCGGTGGCCAAGAAGTATCAGAACCGGGGCATGGCGCTCACCGACCTCATCGGTGAGGGCAACGTCGGCCTATTGACCGCCGCGCGGAAGTTCGACCCGGACCAGGGCGTCAAGTTCATCTCCTACGCCGTGTGGTGGATCCGCCAGGCCATTCTCGCCGCGCTGGCGCGGCAGGGGCGCACGGTGCGGGTGCCCCTCAACCGGACTGCCGACCTTTCACGCATCATCCGCACGGCGGAGACGCTCCGGCAGGAGCTCCGCCGGGAGCCCACCCCGGAGGAGATTGCCGCCGCCACCGGGCTCACGCTCGACGTGGTGCAGTCCCTCGCCGCGCTCAACACCGCCGACGTGCGGCTCGACGCGCCCCTGGATCCCGAAGGTGAACGCTCCCTCATCGACCGCTTCGTCGCCGACGAGCAGGGCGACGCCGAGTCGCAGGCGATGGACAAGTTCCTCTCCGAGGAGATCGACCGCGCCCTCCGGACCCTGCCGCCCCGCGACGCGAAGGTCCTGCGCCTCTACTTCGGCCTGGACGGCGGACGGGAGCACACGCTGGAGGAGATCGGCGGAATGCTGGGCGTCACGCGGGAGCGCGTACGCCAGCTCCGCGACCGCGCGCTCAAGCGGCTCAAGGACGGGGACGTAGGCCGGGCGCTGGCGAGCTTCGCGGCGTAGGCGGACGGACGGACAGGCGGACGGGCGGTATGGCGGCAGGATCCGGGGATGCCCGGGCGGGGACCTGAAGAGGCGGGCAGTCCGATCTACCGCCCGTCCGCCTGTTCGCCCGTCCGCCTGTCCGCCGCCCGTCCGGCCGTCCGCCTGTCCGCCCTACCGCCATACCGCCCCAGACTCTAGGTTCATCTCGTGTCGCCCTCCGTGGCATCCCGTGTCGCCGCGCGGGACGGGTTCGTTGCGCACGTAGGCCGCCGCAGCCTCGAAACCGCCCGCGCTCTAGCCGATGTCGGAACCTGGGGTCCCCTGCTGGTCGGCCAGATGCGCCGGCTTGGGGTGGACTCGGTTCCCATCGCGCTCTTCATCGCGGTCTTCACCGGCATCGTCCTCTCCCTCCTTTCCTCCTACATCTTCACCGGTACCGTGCCCATGTATTTCGTGGGCGCCCTCGTCGGCAAGACCATCATGATGGAGCTGGGGCCGGTGCTCACCGGGATGGCCCTGGCGGGCCGGGTGGGGGCCAGCATCGCCGCCGAGATCGGCACCATGAAGGTAACCGAGCAGGTGGATGCGCTGGAGACCCTCGCCTACGACCGGAACGCCTACCTGATCGTGCCCCGCGTCCTGGCGGCGACACTGATGTTCCCGGTGGTGACCGCGTTCGCGATGGCGGTCGGCGTCGGCAGCGGGTGGATCACCGCGATCAATCTGCTCGACCTCTCCACGCCCGAGTTCCTGAAGGGCCTGAAGCAGTTCTACCGCTTCAAGGACATCTGGTTCGGGCTGGTGAAGAGCGCGAGCTTCGGCGCCGCGGTCGCCCTGATGGGCTGCCTCCGCGGACTCGACGCGCAGGCCGGCGCCGCAGGGGTCGGGCTCTCCACCACCCGCGCCGTGGTGCTCGGCTGCGAGGCCATCCTGGTCCTCGACGCCTTCTGGGCCCTGGTACTGCTGTGATCGTGCTCGACCGGCTCGCCAAGTCCTTCGGGGCGAAGCCCGTGCTGCGCGGCGTCTCGCTGGAGGTGCCGGACGGGCGGAACACGGTGATGATCGGCGCGTCGGGCAGCGGCAAGAGCGTCACGCTCAAGTTGATCGTGGGGCTGATCGAGCCCGACGCCGGCTCGGTGCAGGTGGACGGCCAGGTAGTGCACGAGCTGGATCGCCGCCGACTGGCGGCGCTCCGCGGCACGATCGGCTACGTCTTCCAGTTCGCCGCCCTGTTCGACTCGATGACCGTCGCCGAGAACATCCGGCTCGGCCTGGTGAAGCGGGGCCTCGACGAGGAAGTCGTCCGGGAGCGCGTCGAGGAGAGCCTGGCGGTGGTGGAGCTGCCCGGCATCGAGGACAAGTACCCCGCCGAGCTGAGCGGCGGGATGCGCAAGCGGGTGGGGATCGCCCGCGCGATCGCCCTCAAGCCGCGCTACATTCTCTATGACGAGCCCACCACCGGGCTCGACCCCGTCACTTCGGCAGTCATGGACCAGCTCATGATCCGCACCCGCGACCTCGGCGTCACGGGGCTGGTCGTCACCCACGACATGCGCAGTGCCTTCAGCGTCGGCGATCGCATCGCGATGCTGCACGAAGGGACGATCCGCCAGGTCGGCACCGTCGCGGAGATCCAGGCGACGGACGATCCGGTAGTGCGGCAGTTCATCGAGGGGCGTCCCGGATCTCCGGCTCCGGCGCCGGCGTGGAGGTACGAATGAAACGGAGCAACGAATTCGCCGTGGGCCTCGCCGTGCTCGCGGCCCTGGCCCTGGTGATCGGCGGCGCGCTCTGGCTGAGCGAGACCGACGTGAACCAGAAGGAAGCCACCTACACCGCCAGGTTCCGGACGGTGGGCGGCCTCGGCGTGGGCGCGCCGGTCACGCTGCGCGGCGTTCGAGTGGGGCGGGTCGAGGCGATCCGTCTCGCGCCGGACGAGTGGGTCGAGACGGAGCTCACGGTGGACCGCGCCGTCGAGCTGCCCGGCAAGCCGGCCGCGATCTCCGCCTCCGCCAGCCTCTTCGGTGAGTGGAGCGTGAACATCGTCTCCTTCGATCCGCTCCCCACCGATCCCATCGTCCGTGACCAGCTCACGGAGTCGGACATGGCCGGCGGCGAGGCCTGGCCCGGCGCCACGCTGCCGGACATCGGGCAGCTCACCGCCCAGGCCAGCCGGATCGCCGGCGACGTCGGCGACATCACCGCGCGCATCGGACAGGCGTTCGACAGCACCGCGCTGAAGAATCTCCAGCGGAGCGTGCAGGACCTGGCCGTCATCTCCCAGCGCCTGGTGCGGTTCGCCGATGCGCAGACCACCCGGATCGATCGGGTGAGCCGGAACGTGGCCACCACGTCCGACGCGTTCGCGGGCGTGGCCCGCACCTTCGAGCAGGCGGTGTCGCGGCTCGATACGGCGACGGCGGACGGCCAGCTCGAGGACATCCTGGCCAACGGCCGGGCCTCGAGCGCGGACCTGCGGCAGGCCGCCGCCGACATGCGATCGGTCATGGCCGCGGCGCGGGAGAACGAGGCGAGCCTGGTGCGCGTGATGCAGCAGGCCGACTCCCTGATGACTCGCATCCAGCAGGGGAACGGCACGCTCGGTCTTCTGGCCACCGACTCGACGCTGTACCGGGAGGCCACGGCGACCGTGGTCCAGTTCCGCGAGCTGCTCACCGACATCCAGGCGCAGCCCCGGAAGTACCTCAAGATCTCGGTGTTCTAGATGAGCAAGCGGAAGGCCGACCTGGAGGTGAGCGCGGGCGGGATCGTGTTCCGACGGGCGCCCGATTCGCCGCCGCGGTACCTCCTGATCAAGGACTCGTACGACAACTGGGGTTTCCCCAAGGGGCATCTGGAGAACGGCGAGTCACCCGCCGAGGCCGCCCTTCGCGAGACGGCCGAGGAGACCGGGCTGAGCCGGCTGGTGCTCCAGGGACCGATCCGGGTCATCGACTGGCATTTCCGCTTCCGCGGCCGTCACATCCACAAGTATTGCCACTTCTTCCTCCTCGAGAGCCCCGAGGGCGACCCCTGTCCCCAGCTGGACGAGGGGATCACCGCCTGCCAGTGGCGGACACTCGACGAGGCGCTGGATCTCCTGAGCTACGACAATGCGCGCGGCGTGCTCAAGCGCGCGGGGGAGATGGTGCGCACGCTGGTCGCGATCGGCGCGGGAAGGCCGACGCGGCCGACCGACTGACCGATGGCGGCCGTCGCCGCGCTGCTGGACAGCCGGACGGCGATTGCGGCGCTCCGGCGCACGCTGCCGCGCGGGGGTCCGGGACTGGTCACCTGCCGCAGCGCGGCCAACCTGCGCCGGGTGCTGGAGAGCCGGCTGGTGGACGCGGTCGTCCTCGCGCCGAGTCCGGCGCTGCTCCCCGAGCTCGCGGAGCTGCGGAGCCGGCTGCCGGGCGTGCCGGTCCTCGCCTACGCGCCCTTCCGTCCCGACGACGGCGAGCTGCTCCTCGCCTGCCGCAAGCACGCGGTGTCCGTGGCCGTGGAGGGCGTGGATGATCCCGTGGTGGGTGAGATGGTGATCCGAGCGTCGGTCACGGCCGAGCGACGCCGTGCGCTGGCCGACGCTCCCCGCATGCTGCGGCTGACGGAGCCGCTCCAGCACTCCGCCTGGGGCGTCCTGCTCGGTGAGGTCGAGCGACCCGTGCGCACCACCGACCTCGCGCGCAGGCTGAAGGTGAGCCGGGAGCATCTCTCCCGGCAGTTCGGGGCCGGGGGTGCGCCCAATCTCAAGCGGGTGATCGATCTGACCCGGATCGCCTGCGCCGCCCAGCTCCTGGCCAATCCGGGATACTCGATTCCGACCGTCGTCAAGCTGCTGCACTTCGCCTCGTCCAGCCATCTGAGCGGCACCGCGCGGCGGATCGCGAACGTGCCCACGGGCGGGCTCGGGGCACTGGGCCCGCGCGGGGTGCTGCAGGCATTCGCCCGCGGGAACACACGGAGCCGGCTGTAGCGGGTCAGCCGGACCGCACGCCCGATGCTCAGGCGGTGCGCAGCGCGCCCTCGGCCGGATGGTCGCGCCGCCAGCTCCGCAGCCGGAACGCGAGCGCGATCAGCAGGAGGCCCAGGATCAGGGCCCACACGCCGATCCAGAGGGTGAGCGCCAGCGCTCCCGCCCCTGGGAAGAGTGCGAGGAACACACCGAACAGGACGGAGAGCGCCCCGCCCAGTACGAGGAGCCACTCACCGGTGATCTCCCGGCGCAGGCGGATGCCCGCGACGATCTCGGAGACGCCCACCACGATGGCCCAGGCCGCGATGAGGTAGAGCAGCGCGAGAGCCGTAATGCCGGGCATGAGGAAGGTCAGCACCCCGAGGAGGATGCTGAGGACCCCGCCGGCCAGCAGGATGCCCCAGGAAGGCTCGCCCCGATGGTGGGCGATGGCGGTGATGGCCATGAACAGCCCGTACACCAGCGCGTAGGCTCCGAAGAGCAGGATCAACACCGCGAGCGTGATGCCCGGGTTCAGGACCGTGAGCAGACCGAAGATCACGGCGATGACCCCACGGAGCCCGATCATCCACCAGTTCCTGGCGAGCACGTGCACCATGGCCACCTCCCGCTGCTCGCTACACGTCCGGCCGCGACCTCGCACCGGGCCAATTCCTAGCCGCCGGGCACGGCCGTGGCGGTGACGATGCTCACCCGTCATGGAGGAGACCGAGGTGCCCGGGCGAAGCGCCGCTGCCTCCCCGCGAGCCTCCCGACTATCCTTGCTGGTGCGGGGTCGCCGCCCATCCTGCCTCCCCACGCACGTCTTGCCTGGACAACGCTTTGTGATTAATTTCACAAGCTAGGCATTCACCAGATCCATTCAGCCAGGGCAGCCCAACTCATGGCCACTGACACTACCCTTCGTCCCGGTGAGCTGAAGAGCATACTGCTCCGGGAGATCCAGTCGGCGGACCTCACCGCGGACGACGTCTCCGAAGTCGGCACGGTGCTCGAGGTGCGGGACGGCGTCGCCCGGATCTACGGCCTCAACTCGGCCGTCGCCAGCGAGATGCTGGAGTTCACCGCCCAGGAGACCGGCGAAACGGTCGCCGGGCTGGTGCTGAATCTGGAGGAGGACAACGTCGGCGCCGCCGTCATGGGCGACTACCTGAAGCTGAAGGAGGGCGATCAGGTTCGCCGGACGGGCCGCCTGCTCGACGTGCCGGTCGGGCCGGCCATGCTGGGCCGGGTCGTGGACGCGCTCGGCCGACCGGTGGACGGCCGCGGCGAGATCAAGACCACGCGCCGCCGCCAGGTGGAGATGGTCGCTCCGGGCATCATCGTCCGGCAGCCCGTGAAGGAGCCGCTCCAGACCGGCATCAAGGCCATCGACGCGATGATCCCCATCGGCCGTGGGCAGCGCGAGCTGATCATCGGAGACCGCGGCACCGGCAAGACCGCCATCGCGGTGGACACCATCCTCAATCAGCGCGGAACCGGCGTGGTGTGCGTCTACGTCGCCATCGGCCAGAAGCGCTCCACCGTCGCGACCGTGGTCGAGCGCCTCAGGGAAGCCGGCGCGCTGGACTACACCATCGTGGTCGTGGCCTCCGCGTCCGAACCCGCGCCGCTCCAGTACATCGCGCCCTACGCCGGCTGCGCCATCGCCGAGTACTTCATGTACGAGGAGGGCAAGGCGACCCTCTGCGTCTACGACGACCTCTCGAAGCAGGCCGCGGCGTACCGGCAGCTCTCGCTGATCCTCCGGCGCCCGCCGGGACGCGAGGCGTACCCGGGCGACGTGTTCTACCTCCACAGCAGGCTGCTGGAGCGGGCGGCGAAGATCTCCGAGGACCCCGACGTGGTGAGGCTCGACGACCGGATCAAGAAGCCGGGCGGCTCGCTCACGGCGCTTCCGATCATCGAGACCCAGGCCGGCGACGTCTCGGCGTACATCCCGACCAACGTCATCTCGATCACCGACGGCCAGATCTTCCTCACCACCGACCTGTTCTACGCCAACGTGC
This sequence comes from Gemmatimonadales bacterium, assembly GCA_036259315.1. GTDB lineage: Bacteria > Gemmatimonadota > Gemmatimonadetes > Gemmatimonadales > GWC2-71-9 > CAVVWJ01. Next base: position 32,043 of record DATABZ010000394.1, read on the forward strand.
GCCCGGCCGTGGATGCGGGCATCAGCGTGAGCCGCGTAGGCGGCAACGCGCAGATCAAGGCGATGAAGCAGGTGGCCGGTCCGCTCCGCCTGTCGCTGGCGCAGTACCGTGAGCTGGAGGCCTTCGCCCAGTTCGGCTCCGACCTCGATGCCGCCACTCAGCGGCAGCTCGCCCGCGGCGCGCGGCTGGTCGAGGTGCTGAAGCAGCCGCAGTACCAGCCCATGGCGGTCGAGCGCCAGGTGGCCATCATCTACGCGGTGACCAACGGCTATCTGGACGACGTGGAGGTCGGTCACATCCGGCAGTGGGAGCGGGACTTCCTCGATTACGTCGAGGCCTCGCACCCGGCGGTGCTCACCGACATCCGGACCAAGAAGGCGCTGGACGACGATCTCACCGCCCGTTTGAAGGCCGCCATCACCGCCTTCAAGCCGCTCTTCAAGGCCGATTGATGGCCAAGGGCCGGCAGCTCAAGGGGCGGATCCGCTCAGTCCAGAACACCCGGAAGATCACCCGGACCATGGAGCTGGTCTCCACCTCCAAGCTCAAGCGCGCGCAGGACCGGGTGATCGCGGCCCGGCCCTACGCCGAGGCGCTGCGTGAGGTGATCGCCGACCTGGTGACGCCCGAGCTCGCCGAGCGGTTCCCGCTGCTCCGGCGCCCGGCCGCGCCGGCGAAGGGCGGACCGAACAGGGCCGCGGTCATTCTGCTCACCTCCAACCGCGGCCTCGCGGGCGCCTTCAACTCCAACCTGATCAAGGAGGCGAGGCGTCGGGTGGAGGAGCTGGAGGCCCGTGGCTACACCGTGGACCTGTACGGGGTGGGCAAGAAGGGCATCGGGTTCTTCCGCTACCTGGGCCGCAAGCTGGCGCTGGACCGGATGGACATCGGCGACAAGCCCTCGGCCGAGCACGCGGCGGAGATCGCCCAGCCGCTGATCGATTCCTACTCGGAGGGCGCGCTCGCCAGCGTGGACCTGGTGCACGCGAAGTTCGTGAGCGCGCTCACGACGCCGCCGACCACGACGCGGATCCTGCCGGTCGAGACGGGCGGACAGTCGGAGGGGCGGACAGGCGCACGGGAGGAAGGGCAGGCAGCCGGGACCAGCACGTCCCGGGACTACATCCTGGCCCCGAGCGCCGACGCGATCCTGGCGCAGCTTCTCCCGCTCTACGTGCGGAACGCGGTGTACCGCGGGCTGGTGGAGACCGCCGCGGCGGAGCACGGCGCCCGGCGCACCGCCATGAAGAACGCCACCGACAACGCGGGCGAGATCCTCGAGGTGCTCAAGCGCACCTACAACCGTCAGCGTCAGGCGACCATCACGCAGGAGATCGCCGAGATCGTCGGCGGCGCGGCGGCGCTTCAGGGGTAAGGCGGACGGGCGGACAGGCGGACAGGCGGACGAACGTCGGAGGGTACGGCAGACAGGAATGGATAGGAAAGGCGTGGGGAGTTGGTCGTGGCTCGGAGCCGGTTTTGTCCGCCCGTCCGCCTGTCCGCCCGTCCGCCGATAACGGAGCCCAGTACACACGAGGGATTTCGCAACATGGCCACAGCAATCGCTACCGAGAAGAAGAGCGCCACCGGCGCCGCGGCGAAGAACGTCGGTCGCGTCGTTCAGGTCATCGGGCCGGTGCTCGACGTCGAGTTCGAGCCGGAGCACCTGCCCGAGATCTACAATGCGCTGACGATCGAGGACGACAGCGGCGGGTTCGCGGTGCGGCTCACCGCCGAGGTCCAGCAGCACATCGGACAGAACCAGGTCCGGGCCGTGGCCATGAGCAGCACCGACGGCGTGACCCGCGGCGTGCGGGTCGTCGATACCGGGCACCCGATCACCGCGCCGGTCGGTGCCGCGCCGCTCGGCCGGATCCTCAACGTGCTGGGTGAGCCGGTGGACGGTGGTCCGCCGCTGCCCAAGGACGTCGAGCGCTGGCCCATCCACCGCGAGACTCCCAAGTTCACCGATCTCGAGCCCAAGACCGAGGTCTTCGAGACCGGCATCAAGGTCATCGACCTGATCGCGCCGTTCGTGAAGGGCGGCAAGATCGGCCTCTTCGGGGGCGCCGGGGTGGGGAAGACGGTCGTCATCCAGGAGCTGATCAACAACGTGGCCAAGGGCCACGGCGGCAAGTCGGTGTTCTGCGGCGTGGGTGAGCGGACCCGCGAGGGCAACGACCTCTACCTCGAGTTCCAGGAGGCCAAGATCCTGGAGAACGTCGCGCTGATCTACGGCCAGATGAACGAGCCGCCCGGCGCCCGGCTCCGGGTGGGCCTGACGGGCCTCACCATCGCCGAGTACTTCCGGGATGTCGAGGGACAGGACGTGCTCCTCTTCATCGACAACATCTTCCGCTTCACCCAGGCGGGCTCCGAGGTGTCGGCGCTGCTCGGCCGGATGCCGAGTGCGGTGGGCTACCAGCCGACGCTGGCGACGGAGATGGGCGATCTCCAGGAGCGGATCACGTCCACCACGAAGGGCTCGATCACCTCGGTGCAGGCGATCTACGTGCCCGCCGACGACCTCACCGATCCCGCGCCGGCCACCGCCTTCGCGCACCTCGACGCGACCGTGGTGCTCTCCCGCGCCATCTCGGAGCTCGGCATCTATCCCGCGGTGGACCCGCTCGACAGCTCGAGCCGGATCCTCGATCCGCAGTTCATCGGCGAGCGGCACTACAACGTCGCCATCGGCGTGCAGCGCACGCTCCAGCGGTACAAGGCGCTCCAGGACATCATCGCGATCCTGGGCATGGACGAGCTGTCCGAGGAAGACAAGCAGATCGTGGCGCGCGCGCGCCGGGTGCAGCGCTTCCTGTCGCAGCCCTTCTTCGTCGCCGAGCAGTTCACCGGGTTCCCCGGGAAGTACGTGAAGCTCGAGGAGACGATCGCCAGCTTCGAGCGTGTGCTGTCCGGTGAGTTCGATCACCTGCCGGAGCAGGCGTTCTACATGGTGGGCAACATCGACGAGGCGGTGGCGAAGGCCGAGAAGCTCGGTAGGTCGTGATGCAAGTCACGGTGATATCACCCGAGGCGGCTATGTTCGACGGTGAGGCTGACGCGGTCGTCGCGCCTGCCTTCGACGGCGAGGTCGGCATCCTGCCGAACCACGCCCCGTTCATGACGCTCCTCGGCGTAGGTACGCTGAGCATCCGCCGGGCAGGTGCCGTGAGTCGGTTCGCCGTCCGAGGTGGATTTCTCCAGGTCGTGGACAACCGGGTCCGGGTCGTCGCTGAACACGTCAAAGGAGAAACTCATGCGTCGTAGTCTATTTGGTGGTGTCGCCCTGCTCGCCCTTCTGAGTCTGCCGACCGCTGCCGCGCTCGCTCAGGAGACCGGCACGCCGAACTTCAAGTCGCCGTACCGCGCGTTCGGCGAGCACGAGTTCGGGGCCTCGTTCTCGGACTACGAGGCGGTCAGCGGGGCGTTCGAGGGCTTCTACACCTACGGTCGTGGGCAGAACGATTTCGGGGTGCGCGCCGGTTTCGCGGATCCGTCGGGCGAAGGCGATACCCGGTTCGTGGTCGGTGGGAACTTCCGCACCCAGGTGCTCCGCTACTCCGAGAGCTTTCCGCTGGACGGCGCACTGACGCTGGGGCTGGGCGGCAATATCGGCGACGGTGACGACGTCTTCTTCATCCCCGTCGGTCTCACGCTCGGCCGGGCGTTCAACGTGGAGGGCTCGAACACGACCTTCGTGCCCTACGTCCACCCCGTGCTGGTGCCGACCTTCGGCGGCGCGAGCGACGACGTCGAGTTCGCGCTCGGTCTCGGTGTGAACGTCGCCCTCAGCGAGCGCTGGGCGGTTCGCGCGAGTGGCGGGCTCGGCGACATCGAGGGCATCGGACTCAGCGTCGCCTACATCCGCTGACCGCGCCTCACCCGCGAACGCCCGGCCGGGACGCCTCGGCCGGGCGTTTCCTTGTGTGGCGCCCTCATTGACTCGCATCGAATCCCCCGGATACCTTGCGGCCCGGCGGAGCGCCCCCGTGCACCAAGCCCACCATACGCTGGAGGGAAGATGAGGCAGAGCCTGCGCGCGATCATCGCGCTGCTCGGCGTCGTGATGACCGCGCCGTCGGCCGCGGCCCAGGTGCGCGGAATCCCGGTGTACAACGTCGGCGTGCCGCGCGGCATCGGGGTCTACGGCGACGTGGGATTCCCCAACGACGAGGCCGGCGGCGGCACCGCCTACGCGGTCACCGGCCGGGGAGGCTTCGGCCTGTTCGGCGCTACCGCGATCCTGTCCACCTACAACCCCGACGGCCCGGGCGATTCCGACGTCTCGGTCGGCGCGACCCTCAATTACCGCCTGTTCGGCGGCCCGCTCGTCCCGCTCGCGGTCACGCTGCAGGGCGGCGTCGGGTACGCCAAGCCGGAGGACGGCACGCTGCCCGATCTCGACGTCACCGAGCTGCGGTTTCCGGTGGGCGTCGGGTTCGCGCTCACCATTCCCAACCCGATCCTCGCGATCAAGCCGTGGCTCGCGCCCCGGCTGGACATCGTGCGCCGCTCGGCCGAGGGCGCCGACGCGGAGACCGACAGCGAGTTCGGGCTGAGCGGTGGACTCGAGCTCAACACGCTGGGCGGGTTCGGGCTCCATGCCACCTACGACGCCGTCTTCGCGGACGGCGGCACGCCCGGCGTGTTCGGCATCGGGGCGCACTACACCTTCCGGGTGCCGGGTTTGTGAGGCTGACGCGACCGGCCTTGCCCGCGCTGCTCGCGATCCTCGTGTTCACCGGCTGCGCTCAGACGTTCGACGCCACCACGCTCGGCGTGCCCGCCACGGTCTCGTCCCCCGCCGGACAGCCGGCGCAGGGCGATCGTTTCAGGGTCAGCAGCAAGTCCGTCTTCGGCTTCTGGGGCCTGATCAAGTACCGGGAGCCTTCGCTGCGGAAGGCCCTGGCCGCTCAACTGGCCGGCGGGCGCGGGATCGCCGACCTGAAGATCCGGGTGCGGAGCCGCTGGACCGACGTGCTGATCACCGGGCTCACGCTTGGTCTCGTCGTGCCGCGCTCGGTGACGTTCGAGGGTGTCGTGACGAAATGAGCCCGGCCAGCATCTCCGCCGAACGCTGAGCGGCCCCGCGTCCGCGCGCCACCAGGGCCGCGGCCCGCTCCCCCTCGGCTCTCCTGTCGTCCTCCCGCTCGATCCACCGGCTCCAGGTCTCCAGCAGCTCCTGCACGGCCTCCGTTCCGCGCCGCGTGAGTGCGCGCGCGGCCCCCGCCTCGAGCAGCGAGGCCGCATCCCGGCTCTCCCGCCATCGCGGGCCGAAGGCGACCGGTAGCGCCCACGCGGCGGGCTCCAGCACCGAGTGCAGCCCCGCGCGCCCGAAGCCTCCGCCGACGTAGGCCATCGTTCCCGCGCCGTACAGTGTGGCGAGGACGCCGACCCGGTCCACCAGGAGCAGCGGGACCGGGCCGCCGGCCTGGCTCAACCTCAGGGGAACGGGCAGTCCGAGGCGCGCAGCGACGCGCTCCGTGGACGCCAGGTGTGAGGCTGTCGGCTCGTGGGGCACTACGATCAGCCGGGCGGCCGGATGACGGGGGAGCAGCCGGGCGAAGGCCTCCAGGAGCACGGATTCGTCCTCCGGCCAGGTGGAGCCCGCGACGAGGGTCGGTGCGCCCCGGCCGAAGCGGAGCAGGGGCTCGTCCGCCGCGACGCCGGCGATGCGATCGGCCACGCTGTCGAACCGCGGATCGCCCAACACCTGGATGCGCTCCGGGAAAACCCCGAGCCGTCCGAGCCGCGCGGCATCGTCGTCGGCGATGGCGGCAGCCGCGCCGACCGCGGCGTAGCCGGCGCGGAGCAGCGCACGCGCGGGCCAGCGCAGCCGTCCGCTGCCCGGGCTCACGGTGGCCGCCACCATCGCGACGGTGGTCCCCCGCGCGGCCGCCCTCGCCGCCAGCTCGGGCCAGAGATCCAGCTTCGCGAACACCAGCAGCCGGGGCGAGAGCACGTCGAGCAGACGCTCCACCGGTCCGGGGAGGTCGTACGGCAGGTAGTCGGCGGCGTCCACCGGCAAACGGCGGGCGAGCGCTTCCGCGGAGGGGCTGTAATGGGTGTAGACGTACTGGAGATCGGGGACGATCCGGCGGAGCTCGAGCAGGACGCTCTCCGCCTGGAGTCCCTCGCCCACCGACGAGGCGTGGAACCACACGAGCGGCCGCTCGGGGTCGCGGGCTCGCGCCGCCCACCCGGCGAGGCGCTCCACGGCGTGCCGCCGGCCACGGTGGCCCCGGGCAAGCTTGGGATTCAGCAGTCCCA
>DATABZ010000395.1:0-1649 GCA_036259315.1 Gemmatimonadales bacterium
GCCGAGTCGAGGAGCCAGTAGAGCTCGTTGTAGGTGGCGAAGTAGATCGCGAGCGCCCGCCGATCGATTTCCGCCGGGGCGTTCGCCACGATGGCGCGGGCCCCGGCGAGGTCGCCCTGGCCCAGCCTTGCGGTGGCACGCGCCTGAACGACCACCAGACTCCCTGGCGACAGCTCCTGCGCCCGGCGGAGTGCCGAGTCCGCGGCCGCGTACTGCCTCAGCGACAGCAGGAGCCGGCCGGTGGCGGTAGCGGTCACCGGTGAACGTGGGTCGAGCCGCTCGGCCTGGCGGAGGAGCGCCAGCGCCGAATCGGCTCGGCCGAGGTTCTGCTGCGCGCTCGCCAGCGAGGTGAGGGTCTCCACGTTTCCGGGGTCCAGCCGTCGCGCGAGCGCCAGCTCCTCCATGCCCCGCTCGACGTCTCGCTCGACGGTCAGATGATAGGCAGCGATGGCGGTATGCCCGGCCGCCTGTTTCGGTGCCAGCGCGATCGCCCGCTCCGCTGCCTGGCGACCCTGATCGGCGAGCTCGCGACTGGGCGCGGTGTTGGCGTAGAGGTTCGTCGAGGCGCGGGAGAGCCGGGCCCAGGCGAGGGCGAACGTGGAGTCCAGCGCGACGGCCCGCCGATACAGGGCGATCGCCGTCCGGAGAGAGGCCGGGTCGCTTCTGCCCTTGCCCAGGGCGGCGTCCTCGGCCCTCAGGTACAGGTCGTACGCGTCCAGGTTCCGGGTCGGCCGCTGGTCCAGCTCGCGCCGGGCACTGTCGGCCAGGGCGATCCCCAGCTCCTGCACCACGCGGGCCGCGACGTCCGCCTGCACCCGGAACACGTCGGTCATGGCGGCGTCGAAGGACTGCTGCCACTTGACCGTCGGCTCCCCTCTGGGCGGCACCTGCACCAGCTCGGGGCTCACCTGTACCCGGCTGGTCCCATCCGCCATCTTGGCCCAACGGATCTTCGCGACCACCAGGTAGCTCACCCCCAGATCCCGGGCGATCTGGGCCAGGCTCTTGTCGCTCTTCTTGTACTCGGCGGAGCTGCGCCCCGCGATCACCTGGAGACCCGGAACTCCCGACAACTTGCCCCGCACGGCGTCGCTGATGCCGTCGGCGAAGTACTCGTCGGCGGCGTCCCCCACGTTCTCGAAGGGAAGCACGGCGAGGTAGCGCGCGTCCCCCGGCGCCTCGCCGCTGCCGCCACTCTGCCAGGCGAAAAGCACGCCCAGGCCGATCAGGAGACCGAGGACCAGGGTGACCGCGGCGAGCGGGACCCGTCGTGGAGGAGCGGACCTCGCCGCGGCGGCGGCCGGTCTGGTCGCCCCATCAACCGGCTGGGAGGCGGTCGTCGCTGCCGGGGCCGGCTGAAGCGCCTGGGCGAACTGCGTCATGGTGGAGAACCGATCGGCCGCGACGGGTGCCAAGGCCTTCCGGATCGCCGCGTCCACACCCTCCGGCACGCTCGCGCGCACGGCCCGCACGCTGGGCGCCGGCTCGGTGAGCCGCCTGACCATGAGCGCCTGCGTCGTCGCCCCGGTATAGGGCGGCTCTCCCGCGAGCAGCTCGTAGAGCACCGCGCCCAGGCTGTACACATCGGCCCGCGCGTCCACCCCGCGGTCGCCCGCGGACTGCTCGGGGCTCATGTAGGCCGGCGTGCC
>DATABZ010000396.1:0-1775 GCA_036259315.1 Gemmatimonadales bacterium
GACACCGGGAACACCTGCGGCGTCTCCCCCAGGAGGGAGGCGGCGTTGTCCCGCACGTAGCCGACGACCTCGGCCTGCTCGGCCGGCCCGGCCAGGATATCGATCTTGTTGACGATGAAGACGATCTTCTTGCCCCACTCCCGGATCCGCTCCAGAAACTCGCGCTCGCTCTCGCTGAATGGCCGGTCCGCGCTGGTGACGAACAGCACCAGGTCGGCCCGCGGGATGAAGTCCCGGGTCAGCTCCTCGTGCCGCCGGATGACGGCGTTGGTGCCGGGCGTGTCCACCACGCTGAGCTCCCGCAGCAGCTCGGCGGGGTGGGTGCGCTCGAGGAGATAGGCCTCCAGCGGGCGCTCGGTGATCTCGGGGCCGTGGTGGAGGAGGTTGATGCGATCCGTGGTGGGGGTGACGCCCTCAGGGAGCACCCGCTCCCCGAGCAGCGCGTTGATGAAGCTGGACTTGCCGGAATTGAACTCGCCCGCGATCACCAGCAGGAAGAGGCCGGCGAGCTGCTCGGTGGCCTCGCGGAACCGCTGGAGATCGGCCGGCTGAACGTCGGGGCCGAACGCCTCGAGGGCGCGCGCGAGGCGCCCCAGCAGCTCCTGTTCCCGGGCCCGCAGGTCCTGCTCGCGGTCCGAGAGGAACGATCGCCGCCGGAGCAGCCTCCCGATCACCGGCGCATCAGGCCGGCGTCGCGCCGCGGCCGGGCCGCTGCTCCTTCGCGGCCTGCTTCGCCTCCTCCTTCACCCGTCCGGCCTTCTCCTTCACCTGCTCGCCGACGGCCTGCACGGTGTCCTGCATGACGGTCTTCACCGCGGGCACGCGCTCAGAGACTTCCTCGCGCACCGACTCCTTCAGCTCCTGGCCGGCCTCGACCGCGGCATCCTTCACCCGCCGAGCCGTCTCCTGCGCCCGATTCATCAAGTCGTCGCGCGCCGGACCCATCAGGCGCTGCTCCCGCTCACTCTCGGGGATCAGCAGCCCGCAGGCCAGCCCCAACACGGCGACTCCGGCGGCGACCGCCAGCGGGTTCTCATCGGCCATGCGCTCCAGCCCGCCCCTGGCCTGCCGGGTCCGGTCCTTCGCGCGGTAGCCCAAGTCCCGGGCGCGCTGCCGGACGTTGCCGCCCACCTCACCGACCCGCTCACGGGCCCGCCCCGCCATCTCGCCCGCGTGGCTGGAGAAATCGCTCGCCCGCTCGCCGATGCCCGAGGCCGCGGAGCTCATGCCCTCGCGCATGGTGTCCCGCACGTGGCCGGCTCGGTCGGTGATCCGGCCGACGAAGCCCTCCCGCCGCCGCTCCGGACCCGTGTAGGCGAACCGGGCCATGCGATCACCGGAGATCTCGCTCTTGTTCCGCTGCTGGATGAGCCAGACCGCGCCCAGACCCATTGCGGCCACGAGCGACTTGTTCTCCTGGATGAAGTCCATCATCCGGAAGCCGGTCTCCCGGGCGGAATCGCCCACGTTCTGGGCGATGTCCTGCGCCTTGCCGGTGATCGCTTCCTTGGCCTGGCGCTTGAGGTTGGTCGGGCTGAGCCGCTCGCCCAGCTCGTCGATGTCCCGACCCATGCGCTCCCGGGTCGCCTCGATCTCGCGCTCGATCTCCTCGGGAGACCGGCCGCGCGCCTCGGGATCGCTGTTGCCCGACCCCTGGATGTGCCGCTCGTACTCGTTCATGGCCGCCGCTCCTTGATCGTCTGGATGTCTTCCTTGACGCTCTCCACCGTGCGGCGGGGAGCCGGGTCCACTGCCTTGAGGTCGCGCAACCCCTT
>DATABZ010000397.1:0-3312 GCA_036259315.1 Gemmatimonadales bacterium
TGTGGACCCGCTGCGCGTGGTTGGTGGCGAAGGCGAAGCAGGTGTTGACGGTGACGGCGTTCCCCGGGTTGCCGGCCCTTCGTTCGTCCGTGCCGGCGTTCCCGCACGGACTCCATCCACCGCTGGACGAGAGGACGTGACCCATGCGACGACCCATCCTCCATCGCGGTACCGCCGCCCTCGCGGTCGCGGCGCTCGCCGCCTGCTCCGACGCCCCTACTTCCATCCCCGCCGTCAGCGAGGAGCCCCGGAGCGAGCTCGCGCGCCAGGTGGAGGCCCTCGGCTTCCGCGGCGACATGGTGCAGGACTTCGGCGACTACGTCCTCGTCGAGGGCGACATCCACATCCCCAGGGCGCGGCTCGCGGAGGGCGCGCGCGGGGAGCTCAAGCGCCCGGACGGCCCGCGCTACCAGTTCCGCACCACCAATGTCGTCGGCTCGCCGCGGGTCCACCAGATCACCGTGAACCTGGCGGGGCTGGCCGCCGAGCCCGGGTGGCTGGCGGCCGCCCAGGAGGCGCTCGGGCACTGGAACATGGTCCCCGAGAGCTACGTCCGCCTCACCGAGGTGACGGGCGCGGCCGACATCACCGTCGGCACGACCTGCCTGGTCAACGGCGGCAACGTCGCCGCGTTCGCCTCGTGGCCGGCGGCCGGCAACCCGGGGAACGCCGTCACCGTCAACACCTGCTTCGCCTTCGCCACCAACCACGCGCAGCGGGTCCACAACATGGTGCACGAGCTGGGGCACACCCTCGGCTTCCGCCACAGCAACTGGGTGCAGACCGACTGCGGCAACACCAACTGCGCGAGCGACCCGGCGCCGCAGGTGGGGGCCGTGCACATCGGCGGGAGCCCCACCAGCGGCAACGACGCGGGGAGCGCGATGAACGGCGGGACGGCGCTCAACGCGTGGGCCGGCTTCAGCGCGGCCGACCGCTACGCCATCCGGGTGCTGTACCCGTCGCCGGGCCCCATCGGCCTGACGTCGAGCCACCCGTCGGGGACGGAGGTCCTCTCGTGGACCGCGCCGTTCGGCGCCGTGAGCTTCGAGTACCAGCTGGTGGAGTACTTCACCTCCGAGGACTACGAGCGCGGCCGCTACACCACCACCACCGAGTCCGGGTGGACGCTGGTCTCGGGCACCTCCGTCGACACCGGCGTGCCGTGGACGGGGGGCTCGTGGTGCACCTGGTACTACGGCCCCTACGGGAGCGACTGGACCGAGTACTGGTGGCACGTCCGCGCCAACTACCCCAACGGCCCCAGCCGGATCATCGGCTACATCCCCGCCGGGGTCGGGCCCTGCTGATCCGCAGCGGATTGGAAGACGGCGAAGGGTCGACTCCCGCCCAGGAGCGGGCCCTTCGTCCCCCCTCCTTGATCGCACACTTGCGGACGGAATCATGCCAGGTTATTCTGTGAGCGCGCCTCTTCGGACATTCGGCCTATCTCGTTCCGTTTCCCGCGCTCGATCTCCCCGGCTGGACCAGGAGCGGTCCTGCCGACAGGTCTTGATTAGCGCATTTAGAGACCTAACGGACGAAACGAGAGATAGGGAGGCCTTCATGCCCCCTCGCCGGTCGCGGGGGGCCCGCGCTCACCTCGACACCATCTGTCCGGAGGATCTCGTGGAGCTCATCCAACCCACCCGCACCGCGCTACTGCTGCTCGTGGCAGCGCTGGCCGCCTGCTCCGACGCGCCGACCGGCGCCGCGATCACCGCGCCTGACCAACCCGCCGCGTTCAACACCGCGCCCACGGTGACGGTCACCAACTCGGGTGGCTACCCGCTGATCAGCTGGGGTGCGCTCGCGGGTGCCACCAGTTACAGCGTAGTCCATAAGGCCCGATGGATCGTCCTGTTGAACGGGAGGCCGTACGCGTCCAACAGCACCCGGTCTGTGGGCAGCACCACCGGCACGTCGTTGATCGACAGCTTCAGCTACACCGGCGTGTCCCAATGCGTGTGGGAGGACGAAACTGTACGTCACGAGTACGTCGTCACCGCGACGTTCTCCAGCGGGACGTCGACGACGACGGTTGCCGCGCCCATCGCGGAGTGCTGAACGACATTGCCAGGACTGCGGCATGAGAGAAGGGCCGGCCCCCGCGCGGGAGCCGGCCCTTTCGTCGTCTTTTGATCGCCTTCCGGAACGCCTTCGAATCCACCCGAGGTGAATTGCGCTAACCACCTGCGGCCACGATGGATTCGATCTCGTCCCTCACCTTTCGCATGAGGGCCAGCTTCTCGTCGCGGTGGAGGAAGGCGCTGTCGAAGCCCATGAGCGAGATGTCGACCAGCTCCTCCCAGGTGAAGCCCAGGTGCTGGTGCGCCCGCCAGTACTCCTCGGTCACCGTCGTGGCGCTCATCAGCCGGTTGTCGGTGTTGAGCGAGAGGACGAGCCCCGCGTCGTAGTACATCCTTAAGGGGTGCGACGCGAACGACTCCACCGCCTTGGTCTGCACGTTCGACGTCAGGCAGATCTCGATGGGGATGCGGAAGTCGTTCATGAAGCGCATCAGGTCCGGGTCCTCGAAGAGCCGCGTCCCGTGGCCGATGCGGTTGGCCCGGCAGTAGTGGAGCGCCTGGTGGATGCTCTCGGCCCCGTACGCCTCGCCCGCGTGGATGGTGGCCGCCATGTTCTTGTTGATGACGGTGTAGAAGGCGTCCTTGTGCTTCTTGGCCGGGTAGTTGTACTCGGCCCCCGCCAGGTCGAAGGCCACCACGCCGCGGTCCTTGTACGCCACCGTCAGGTCGGCCAGGTCGCGCGAGGTGGCCGGCTCCATGTTGCGGATCCCGCAGACGATGATCGCCGTCCGGATCCCGAAGTCGGCCTCCGCGCGCTTGAGCCCCCGGAGCGGGGCGTCGACCGTCTCGGTCAGCGGGAGCCCGCCGCGGGAGTTGAGGATCGGCGAGTAGCGGATCTCGGCGTAGCGGACGTTCTCGGCCGCCAGGTCCTCGGCGAGCTCGTAGGCGATCCGCTCCAGCGCGTCCGCCGTCTGCATCACCGACAGGGTGATCTCGAAGCGCTCCAGGTACTCCACCAGGTTGCGGGCGTCCTGGACGTGCATGTAGTCGGCGAGGTGGTCGGGGTCGTGCGCGGGCATCTTCTGCCCGTACTCGGCCGCCAGCTCCAGCAGCGTCTGCGGGCGCAGGCTCCCGTCCAGGTGCACGTGCAGCTCGGCCTTCGGGAGCCGGTGCAGGAGGTCGCGGGTCACTTGGGTCATCGGTCGGGCCGTCGCTTGAAGGGTGGATCGCCGCGGCCGGGGCGGGGAAACGCGCGCGGGCGGCGCACCGTGCCCGGTGCGCC
>DATABZ010000398.1:0-2680 GCA_036259315.1 Gemmatimonadales bacterium
TTCAGGGTGACAGAAAGCCGACTACAGGATGGGCTTCCCCCCCGTGACGGCGTACACACCGCCGTTCATGTAGCTCCCCTCGTCCGAGGCCAGCAGCACGTAGATCGGCGCCACCTCGGCCGGCTGCCCCGGCCGGCCCAGTGGGGTATTAGTGCCGAACTCCTCCACCTGCTCGGGCGGCATGGTCGCCGGGATCAACGGGGTCCAGATCGGGCCGGGGGCCACGCTGTTGGCCCGGATCCCCTTCTCCCCGAGGAGTTGGGCCAGGCTCGCCGTGAAGTTCGCGATCGCGGCTTTGGTGGCGGAGTAGGCGATCAGCGTCGGCTTCGGAGTGTCGGAGGTCACGGAGGTGGTGTTCACGATCGCGCTCCCGAGGCGCATGTGGGGGAGAGCGGCCTTCACCAGGTGGAACATCGCGGTGATGTTCGTGCGGAAGGTGCGGTCCCACTCCTCCTCGGTGATCTCGTCCAGCGAGTTCCGGGTCATCTGGTAGGCGGCGTTGTTCACCAGCACGTCCACCTTGCCGAACTCGGCCACGGCGCGCTGGATGATGGCTCGGCAATGCGCCCCGTCCTGGATGTCTCCCGGGACCAGGACCGGCTTCCGACCGGCCTCGCTCACCCAGCGCGCGGTCTCACGGGCGTCGTCGTGCTCGTCGAGGTAGGAGATGAGGACGTCGGCGCCCTCGCGGGCATAGGCGATGGCCACCGCCCGGCCGATGCCGCTGTCGCCGCCGGTGATGACGGCGGCCTTGCCCTCGAGGCGCCCTGCGCCCCGGTAGCTCGACTCGCCGTGGTCGGCCTGGGGCCGCAGCTCCGATTCGGTGCCGGGGGGTGATTGTTGCTGTTTCGGTTGGGACACGAGTCGCTCCAGGGATGTGGGAGCTATGACTCGCCTCTGCGTCGGTGCCGCGTCTGTGACACTCCTCACCGGCGCCGAGAGCCATCGTCATCGATCGCATCGAATTGCGGTTCTCGGCTTGGTATGATTCGGCATGCCGAGCCCCGATCTCCAGCCGTCCACCCCGGCAGCGGACGGCTTCGTGCAGGTCCGCGGTGCCCGTGTCCACAACCTCAAGAACGTCGACGTCCGCATCCCCCGCGGGCAGATCGTCGTCTTCACCGGCGTCTCCGGCAGCGGCAAGTCCTCGCTCGCCTTCGGCACGCTCTACGCCGAGGCCCAGCGCCGCTACCTCGAGTCGGTGGCGCCCTACGCCCGCCGCCTCTTCCATCAGATCGGCGTCCCCGAGGTGGACGCGATCGACGGCCTCCCGCCCGCCGTCGCCCTCCAGCAGCAGCGCGGCGCGCCCACCACGCGCTCGAGTGTCGGCAGCGTCACTACGCTCAGCAACCTACTCCGCATGCTCTACAGCCGCGCCGGCGACTACCCGCGCGGGCAGGACATCCTCTACGCCGAGTCGTTCTCGCCCAACACGGTGGAAGGCGCGTGCCCGCGGTGTCACGGCCTGGGCCGGATCTACGACGTGACCGAGCGCAGCATGGTCCCGGACGACACGCTGACGATCCGCGAGCGCGCGATCGCCTCGTGGCCGCCGGCGTGGCACGGCCAGAACCTGCGCGACATCCTGGTCACCCTGGGTTACGACGTGGACCGGCCGTGGCGCGAGGTGCCGATGAAGGACCGCGACTGGATTCTCTATACCGAGGAGACGCCCACGGTCCCGGTGTACGCCGGCTACACCCCGGCGGAGACGCGCCGCGCGCTCAAGCGCAAGGAGGAGCCGAGCTACATGGGGACGTTCACCGGTGCCAGGAAGTACGTGCTGGAGACGTTCGCGAAGACCGAGAGCGCGCAGATGAAGAAGCGGGTCGCGCGCTACATGGTGAGCACCGAGTGTCCCGAGTGCGGCGGCAAGCGGCTCCGGCCGGAGGCGCTGGAGGTGAAGTTCGAGGGCCTCGACATCACCGAGATGTCGCGGCAGCCGATGAAGCGGCTGGCGGAGATCTTCAGGCCGTGGACGAGCCTTCCGACCGCCGGACCGTCCGACCGTCCAACCGCCGAGCATCCCGAGAAGGCGATGGTCGCCTGCCGGATCGCGCGGGACATCGAGCAGCGGATCGAGGTGCTGCTGGACCTGGGGCTCGGCTACCTCTCGCTCGAGCGCAGCACGCCGACGCTCTCCCCGGGCGAGCTCCAGCGCCTCCGGCTCGGCACCCAGGTGCACAGCAACCTGTTCGGCGTCGTGTACGTGCTGGACGAGCCCTCGGCCGGGCTCCACCCGCGCGACACCGAGTCGCTGCTCCGCGCGCTCGACCGCCTGAAGGCGCAGGGCAACTCGATCTTCGTGGTGGAGCACGACCTCGACGTGGTGCGCCACGCCGACTGGATCGTGGACGTGGGACCGGACGCGGGCCAGCACGGCGGAGAGGTGCTCTACAGCGGACCCGTTCCGGGCCTCAAGGATGTGAAGGAGTCCCGCACCCGCGCCTACCTTTTCGGCGAGGTGCGCCCGCCGCGCCGCGAGCCGCGGCAGCCGAAGGGCTGGCTCCGGCTCGAGGGCGTCACCCGGAACAACCTGCGAGGGGTGGACGTCGCCTTGCCGCTCGGCGTGTTCACGACCGTGACCGGCGTCTCGGGGTCGGGGAAGTCGAGCCTGGTGAGCCAGGCGCTGGTGGAGCTGGTGCAGCGGGAGCTGGGGCACGAGGTGTCGCCGGCGGCG
>DATABZ010000399.1:0-2619 GCA_036259315.1 Gemmatimonadales bacterium
GCGGGCCGGTTCGCCTCTCACGTTTCACCCTGGCGGCATTTCACGGAGCGGGAGGGATTCGAACCCTCGATAGAGGTTGACCCCCTATGCCGGTTTAGCAAACCGGTGCCTTCAGCCACTCGGCCACCACTCCCAGCGAGGCGGTAAATTCGCCAGGTGGCGGACGATAGACAAGGGGAGCTTGCGGTGCTCACCCGTGGTCAGGTAGTTTCGCGGGGCACATCATGTCAGCATCGCGCGGCAGCACAGCGGGTCCGAGGGGCACGGCCTCCCCGGCACCACGGCCGGAGCGTCCTCCCGGAGGCTTCACCGTGTTAGTGGTGGACGACGAGGAGGCCGTCCGGCACCTGGCCTCGCGCATGTTGACCTGGATGGGCTACCAGGTTCTCGAGGCGCGGCACGGCCGTGAGGCCCTAGCGACGGTCGAAGAGCACAATGGTCCGATCCATCTCGTGCTCACCGACATCAAGATGCCGGGCATGAACGGCAGGGAGCTGGGGCGGCAGATAGAGGAGAGGTGGCCGAGCATTCCCATCCTCTACATGTCCGGCTTCGCCTCGGAGGTCTTCCGCGACGGCCTGCTGGAGCCCGGCGCTCCGTTTCTGGCCAAGCCCTTCACCCAGGACGATCTCTCCACCCGTGTGCGCGCCATGCTGGAGCCGGCACGCTGAGCAGCCGGCGCCGGTCCGCTTGGTAACATTCATCACTGCACCGGCTTGCAAACCCGTTTAAAATGCCGACTGAGCGGTCGATGCCGCCCAGTCGTGTGCACCTCCGATCAGTACAGTGGGAGCCGGGTACGGGCAGCCGGACAGCAGCCCGGTGTGGCGTCGGTCCGGCAGGTGGGCTCCAGGGAGGCCTCCCCGCGAGGACCAGACCCGGCCCGCCTGGTGCAGAGGTGGCATGGATGTTGAACTTACGACCGCCTCGACCGCTCCGGAGCACGTGGTACCTTCTCGGAGACCGCCAATGACGAGAGGGGCGCTGGAACTCGAGACCCCGAAGGTGCCCCTGCCGAGCCCAGTGCGGCCTGGAGCCCCCTTGCGCATCGTCTGCCCCACCTACTGGTATCCCCAGCACGCCAACGACACCCAGGCGACGTACGTCCACGACATCAACCGCCACCTCGCCCGCCGGGGCAACAAGGTGGCCGTGGTCACGCCGGGCGATCGGTCGCTGCCGGCCGAAGACAGCTTCGACGGAGTCGACGTAGTCCGGTTCCCGATGGAGCTGCCGTCCGATCTCACCTACGGCCGGGTCGCCCAAGGCAAGGTGAGCATGCTGGGGCGCTTCGCCCGCCTCGCCGTCATGGCGCACTACATGGAGGCCCAGTATCGGGCCACCGTCTCGTTGGCCCGCGCGCGAGGCGCCGACGTGGTGCACGCCCACTGGGCGATTCCGACCGGCCCTGCTGCGGTGCTCGCGGCCCGCCGGCTCGGTGTCCCCTGCATCATCACGATGCACGGTGGTGACGTGTACGTGAACCCCGAGCAGGGGTACGACTTCCCCACCCGGTGGTACGTGCGACCTCCGCTGCGCTGGACGCTTCGCAACGCCGACGCCCTCACCGCGATCACCGAGGACTGCCGGCAGCACGCGCTCCGCGCCGGAGCCCCGGACCGCTGCATCCGCCTCATCTTCAACGGCACCGATCTCCGCCGGTTCAGCCCCTCGCCCAACGGCACCGCGGTGGACCCGCGCTTCGGGCCTCAGATGATCTTCGCGTGCCGGCAGCTGTTCCCGCGCAAGGGAATCCGCTTCCTGGTCGAGGCCGTGGCGCGGCTCAAGCCTCGGTTCCCTCAGCTCAAGCTCGTGCTCGCGGGTGACGGGTTCGAGCGCCCCGTGCTCGTCAAGCTGGCGGAAGAGCTCGGCATCGGGGACGACGTCACCTTTCTCGGCTGGGTGCCGAACTCGGCCCTGCCGTCCTACTACCGGGCCGCGGCGCTCTCCGTGGTCCCCTCGCTCGAGGAGGGCTTCGGGATCCCGGCGGCGGAGGCGATGGGCTGCGAGGTGCCGGTCGTGGCCAGCGACGCCGGCGGGCTGCCGGAGGTGGTGGAGCACGGCGTGACCGGGCTCATCGTCCCCCGCGGCGACACCGCTGCGCTGGCCGAGGCGATCGGCTCGCTGCTCGCAGACCCGGACCGCAGACGCCAGATGGGCGTCGCCGGCCGGGTCCGGGCGCTCCGGCTGTTCGACTGGGATCGCACGGCCGAGCAGTTCGAGCGCCTGTACCTCGAGGTCGGCGCGAAGGCGGGTCGGTGAGCGATCGACTGTTCGTTTTCCGCTGGGACGTGGACCACCGGGTGTGCATCACCGACGGAATTCCGCGCATCCGCTCCGTCTGCCGCGACTTCGGAGTGCCCAACACCTTCTTCGTCAATCTCGGGCGGTCGACCAACCTCCGCGAATGGGTGGGGAAGGGGATGGTCCGCTCCAAGGCGAAGCTGGCCGACAAGGACGCGGTCCACCTCATCCAGAAGACCGGCTGGCCGCGATTCCTGCTGGAGACCGCACTGGCCCGGCCGGTGGGTCTCCGGTTCGTGTCCGTGCTCCAGGAGCTGCAGCACGAGGGCCACGAGCTCGGCCTCCACGGCGGCATGGATCATGTGGTGTGGAGCC
>DATABZ010000400.1:0-10660 GCA_036259315.1 Gemmatimonadales bacterium
GTCTGCAGCGTGGCGATCGTCCGCATCAGCGTGGACTTGCCGGCGCCGTTGGGGCCGAGCAGCCCGTACATGCCGCGCGGGATCGCGAGCGACACGCCGTCGAGGGCGCGCGTGCCGTTGGGGTAGACGTGGCTGACGTCCTGAAGGCTCAGCACCACGTGTCCGTCGGAACTCCGTCTGGATTCCTGCATCGTCGGGACTTCCATCTCACGCAGCTTCATGGGCGATTCCGGGTGCGGGTGGGTCGTCGAGGTATACTGTACCTCCAGGTCCGGATCGCCGGGAGCCCATTTTCGACGAATGGCAGATCGGGGCCGCCGAACGGCAGGCGACGCATCTCGCGACGCGGGCTCCGCGCCCGCATACTCATCCCTGGTCATCCCGACGCTCTCCCGCGTGCGGGACCGGCACTCCCGACACACACGACTACCCGGATGGCTCCACTCCAGATCACGCGGCTCGCCCTGCTCCAGATTGTGGACCAACCACTCACCGCGACGGAGTTCGCCGCGATCCTTGCGCGCGTGCTCCTCGGCCTGGCGGTCGCATACCTGGTGTACCGGTTCATCCGTCGCCTCCCCTGGCCGCGGCCGTTCCGCTTCCGCTTCCTGCTCATCCACCTGGCCGCGGCGCCGGCGAGCGGGCTGGCGTGGCTCATCCTCACCAGTGGAGCCGTGGTCCTGATCACCGGTCGGCCCTTCATCCCGACCGTCAGGCAGGTCCCGGTGGACTTCCTCGCGATCGGCTCCACGGTCTATCTCGTGATCGCCGCGGTCACCTACCTCGACGATGCGACGGCCCGGGCGGCCCGGGCGGAAGCGGCGGTGGCACACACGCAGCTCGCCACGCTCCGCGCCCAGCTCCAGCCGCACTTCCTCTTCAACGCGCTGCACACGGTTGTGCAGCTGATCCCCATCGATCCCGCCCGAGCCGCGCACGCCGCGGAACTCGTCGCCTCCCTCCTTCGCCGGACGGTGGAGGAGGAACGCGACGAGGTGACGCTCGACGACGAGTGGGGCTTCGTGTCGCGCTACCTGGAGGTCGAGCACATCCGCTTCGGCGACCGGCTCCGCGTCCGCGCGGAGATGGACCCGGACCTCCTCGACGAGCGGGTCCCCTCCTTCGCCCTGCAGACGCTGGTGGAGAACGCGGTGCGCCACGGAGCCGCCCATCGCGTCGCGCCGACGGAGATCGCCGTCACGGCCGCCGAGACCGGCTCCCACCTGACGCTCTCGGTGCGCAACACGGGCGACCGCCCGCCGCCCGTCGCGGCGGAGAACGGGAGCGGGACGGGTCTGTCGCGCCTGCGCGAGCGGCTGGCGCTGCTCTACGGCGACACGGCGCGGCTGACGTACGGCGCGCGCGAGGAAGGGGGGTTCGAGGCGGTTCTCGTGGTCCCGCGCGGTGGGAGGCGGTCGTGAGGGTCCGGACGCTGGTCGTGGACGACGAGCCGGTCGCGCGGGCGGGGCTCCGCGCGATGCTCACGGCGTTCGACTGGGTGGAGGTGGTGGGCGAGGCTTCCGACGGGGAGGCGGCGGTGGAGGCGATCGACCGGCTGCGCCCCGAGCTCGTCTTCCTCGACGTGCAGATGCCGGGGCTTCTCGGCACCGAGGTCCTGCGCCGCATCGAGCGGCAGCCGTACGTCATCTTCACCACCGCCTACTCGCAGCACGCGGTCGGCGCGTTCGAGCTCGGCGCGGTGGACTACCTGCTGAAGCCCTTCGGCCCCGCCCGCCTGTCCGCGGCGATGGAGCGCATCCGCGCGGCCATCGGCGAGCCGGCGGGGGTGGGCGCGCCCGAGCGGCTGGCCGGCGCGCTGGCGGGCGGGCCGATCAGCCGCCTCTTCGTGCGGAGCGGGGGGAGCCTCGTTCCGCTCCCGGTCGCCGAGGTCTGGTGGTTCGAGGCGGACGGCGACTACGTGATCGCGCACACCGAGCGCGCGCGCCACGCGCTCCACCTCTCGCTGAGCCGCCTGGAGGAGCGGCTCGATCCGGGGCGCTTCGCGCGCGTCCACCGCGCGCACATCGTGAACCTCGACCACGTCCGCGCGTTCAAGCGGGACGGACGCGGGAACCTGGAGGCCGCGCTCCCCGACGGGCGGCGGGTGCCGGTGAGCCGCGCCCGGGCGCAGGAGCTCAGGAGCCTGGGCCTCTGATCGGGAGCGTCCGGAGCGGCGGGTCAGGCCCCGCGAAGGTCACGCGATCGGTCGCCGTACCTCTCCACCCACGCCCAGTAGCCGATGGGAAGGTCGATCTGGCCTGGAGAGACGGACTGGCTCTCGACGAGTGCGTCCTCTCTGAAGACGTCGACGTGCAGGGCGAGCTCCGCCCGGAGGTCCTTGCCGGCGGGGAGGGACCAGTAGCCTTCCAGGAGATCCATCACATTGTGGAGCGCGGCGTCGACGCCCTTCTCCACCGCGCGCCTGACCTCGGCCGATGCACCGGCCGGAACCTCGTCGATGGCTTCGGACCGGCAATGCCGCATCAGGTACAGGCCGAACAGGTTGGCCGCGTCCTCCTGCCGGTCCGCTGGATTCGTCCGCCATCCCTCGTATGCGGGATGGTCTCCGTTCTCGATCACGACTCGATCCTTTCCGATGGCCTGCGAGGCCCGATGGGCCTCGTTGTCCGCCCCGGGGCCCTCGTCAGGGACGTGCCTCTCCGCGCCGCTCGGCCTCCTGGAGCTCCCGGATGCAGTCGCCCCTGTGCGCGACGCTGACGCCGACATCGATGAACGCCGTGTCGGGTGCCACCGCGAACACCTGGAGCGTGACGTTCTCGAGCCCCGCGAGGAGAACGGTCGAGCTCCCCCTCCAGAGAGCCCCATAGTAGCGCTCCCTCGAGTGAACGCTGCGCATCCACTCCTCGGGCCGGGTCAGCGTCGGAAACAGACCGACCGATTCCGAGAGCTCCCCCTCGCCGTATACCGCCTGCAGCGAATCCCGCGCGGCAGCCAAGGCCCTCTTTGCCTCCGTCCCATCGGGCCGGCTCCGGAAGCGTGGGGTGCTGGCTGTAATCGAGCAGACGCCCCGCGTGGGAGAGACGAGCACCCTGTACCCCTCGAAGGGGGGCAGCGGCGACGGCACGTGTGTGAGCTTCCACCAGCCTGGAATCCAGCCGCCAGGGGTGGCTCCGAACCGATCGCGGAGGGTGGCGAGCGGCGTCCCCAGCGGAATGCCGAATGGCGCGGTGGGAACGCGCTGCTGGGCCTCCAGGCGTTCGGCCCCGGAGGCGGTCAGGACGGCGACTGCGGCGAGCACGGCAAGACGCATGGAAACGCTCCTCTGTGGGCGATGGTCGGCCCTTCCTCTCGATCCCTGCCGGCGCCCTGCCCCACCCTTTCTCTCCCCCGGACCCGCCGGCTTCGGCCTACGGGAGCCGCAGGGTGCGATCCACGGTCGTGACCCAGCCTGCCGGAGCGTGCGCATTCTGGCGCAGGAGGAGGTTCAGCTGGGCGGTGTGGTGCTGCACGTGCCGCAGGTTGTCCACGATGAGCTCTCCGAAGCCGAGCCGGAGCCACGGATACTCGCAGATCTCCGCCGCTTTCTCCTCCGTCAGCGCGGCCAGCGTGGCCCGGCACTTCTCGCGGCCGTGCGCGAGGTACGCGAGCAGCTCCGCCTTGGTGTACGCACGCTCCGGCAGCACGCCGGCCGGATCGATCTCGTCGAGGTTGAACGGCTCCGGTGGAGAAAATCCCTTCAGCGAGCCCGAGAGGTAACAGTCGGTGAAGAAGAGGGTGTGGTACGCCAGGTACCAGAATCCCACCACTCCGCTCTCGTTCCAGCGAGGCTCCCCGGACTCGCACCAGAGCGCGTCGGGACACGCCCGGATGGCGGCCTCGAGCATGTCGAGCGCAGCGCTGTACTGCCGCCACAGGATGTCGATCCACATAGGCCTGAGGTCCAGGTTGGACGGCGGCGGCATGCCGGCCAGGCGGTCCCCGGTGAGCCTGGGCCGGCCCGTCAGCAGTCGAAGACGGACCAGCAGATCGCATTGCGCAGCCGCTGGTCGTCGAGCACGAGGTCCCGGATCTCGATGGGGAGCTGCGCGCGCTGCCATCGGCACTCCTGGCGACCCGCCTCCTCTCGCTCACCCTCGGGTGCCGCCGCGCGTACGGCCTTGATCGCGTAGGCCGCGGCTCCGAGCTCGTGTGCGGCGACATGCGCCACCACTCCCGCCTGGCCGGCGGCGTACGCGGCGTGCCGGGCGGCTCCGCTCAGCGGTCTCGCCGCGGCCATGGCGCTGCCGCCCGCCGCGCGGGCCTCGGACATCCTGATCTCCCCGCGTGCCCACGCCCGAATCTGCGCGATCGCCCGGCGAGGACGCGGGTCCGAGGGCTGCACCGCCTCGAAGAGATGCACGACGTGCTCTGCGCACGTGGCCGCCCACAGAGCCAGGAGCCGATGGTCCGGGTCCGTGAGCGTCCCCCCACGGCGGAGGGTGATGAAGCGAGGGTCGCGGATCTTCGGGAGGATCATTGGTCTACCAACGCGTACTGTGCCGCCGAACGACCAAGTTCAGGCGCGTGCAGCTTGGTGATCCTTGTCTCAGAAACAATGCCTGGCCGCACGTCGCCTGCGACGATTTGTTGGGCGGCGTGGATGCGAAAGACTATGTGAGGTCGCCCTTTACGTTTCCGTCTTAAGTGAGTAGTCCCAAGTCCTGAGTCCCAAGTCCTGAATCGTCGGATCGATGTCTTCTGTGCAGTTCAGCACTCAGGACTCAGGACTCAGGACTTGGAAGTCGACAGAACTTTTGAGCACCCACTCAGGACGGAGACGTCGTCACTCGCAGCTCACCGCCGGCCGGTAGACCTGGTTGTGAAGGCTGCCGTGGTTGCCACCGATATCGGTGCCGCCCCCGGCGACCCAGATCAGGCCGTCTACGAAGGCCGACCCGTAAACGCCGTGAACGGGGATACGCATGTCGGGGAGGCGTCTCCATCCGTCGGCCTGGGGATCGTAGTAGTCATGGTCGGGGAACATGCCGGCCGGCCCCTCGCCGCCCCAGACGTGGAAGCAACCCCGGGCCATGACCCCGTTCATGCCGCTGCGGGCGCGCGGCATGGGGGCCGCGGTCGTCCAGGTCCGCGTTTGTGGGTCGAAGACTTCGTGCGCGGTCGTCATTTCGGGCGACAATCCGGGGCCGAGACGCCCTCCGACGACGTGGATGCGGCCGTTGATCGCCGCGCCGGTAAGGTGGTTGCGCTGGGTGGGCAGGTCCGGCAGCACCTCCCAGGTATCGGTCGCCGGGTCGTAGACGGCGAAGTCGTGTCCGCGCGGCGGGCGTCCGCCGGCGACGTAGATTTTGCCGTCGTGCACAACGGCCACCCCGGAGCTGCGCGCCGTGGGCATCGGCGCCTTCGTGACCCATTCACCCGTCGCGGGATCCAGCTCGTAGACGGTGTTCACGTAGCTCGGGTCGTCAGCCGTGGTTTGGCCGCCGATCAGGTAGATTTTTCCGTTGACGCTGACCGCCATCCCGTGGTTGTTGGGCTGCGGGAGCGGCGGTCCGAACTGCCAGCCGTCGTTCTCGATGTCGTAAATCTGGACCGTACGGACCGTCTGCCGACTCGCCGGATAGCCGCCGAGGAGGTAGAGCTTTCCGTTCAATTCGGCGAACGCCAGCTCGGAGTTGGGTTCGAGCAACGGAGCCCGGAGCCCCCATTCGCCGGGATCAACCGCCACGCGGTTGAGAACGATCGCGGGAGCGTTCGCCTGCGCTCCGCCTGCTACCGTGACGGACGTCGTGCCCGCCGCACCGATGGTGAATCCGGTCGGGGGCGTAACCGCCAGCGTGTACGTCCCGGGGGGCACGTCTGCGAAGGTGTAGACGCCGTCGGCGCCGCTGTTCGTGGTGCGAGCAGCCTGCGCGTTTCCGGTCAACGCAACCGCGGCGTTCGCCACGGCGGCGCCGGTGTTGTCGGTAACGGTGCCTCGGATGCTGCCATTGGTGTCAGGGCGGACCCGGATCGGATCGCTGTCACCTCCGCATGCCGCGAGAATGACGACTGCCGCGACCGTGAGTGCACGCCGCAGAGGGCCTCCGATGCCGGGGCCTGGCGGGAGCGGGGGGGTGCTCGGCCCGGTCGCGGAGCCTGCGCGCGCGGAAATGAACGCGGCTGCCAGCGCTACTGCCAGTTTCATGAGCGCTCTCCAGGGAAGGTCATCGATTTGCACGTCGATTCAGCAACTACTTACAACGACGGTTCCTCCCGCCATCCGCTGCCAATTGAGCGCCGTCTCTTGAGAGGGCAGCCAGCTCGCGCTCGAACGAGTGGAACCGTAGCACGCGTACGTTGAAATCGCGCCGGTCGACCGGTTGCCGAGCCAGCTGGCCGTTTCCGTCATTGGACGGAGCGGCGCACCCGGAGTCAGCGGAAGGCGTGCCGTAAGGACCTCGTCGATCCAGTCGAACATCAGATCGAAGTCGAGAATGGGTCCATGCTGGAAGGGGTCGATCGAAACCGCCCAGGGTGCCCCGGCGGCTCGGCCGGCTTCGAAAACGGCCGTGATGTTCTCTCTCCGATACGGCGCATCCAGCTCGCCGATCAGGAAGTATCCCGGAACGTCGCCCGTCGCCAGTGCCGGGCCGGTGTTGTGGCAGGCGCCCTTCATGGTCAGGAACCCGGCCACCCGTGCGCCGTGAACGCGGCTGAACCCGTACGCGGTGCATCCCCCCATCGAGTGCCCGACGAAAAAGATGGGAATGTTCGTGAGCTCAGGATGCAGGCTTTGCGTGCCGAACTCGGAGAACGCCTGAAGCAGCGTTTCGTAGCTCGCGGGGTCGTCGGTTAAGGTGGTTGTTCCAATAAGCGCGACGTTTCCGCCGGCAAGCTCGAGTGCGCGCCTCCTTACCTCCGTTCTCTCGTCCGCAGGACACCAGATACTGCATGGCAGCTCCGCGGTGCCGCGCACAAGCGCACGCGAGTCCAGAGGATTACCGGTGGCAGGGTCTCTCAGGCCAGGCAGGAAAACGATCGCCGCCCTGTACTCGGCTATCCCTGCGGGCAGGTATGCGACGAGGTTCTGGTACGTGAAAAGCGTTTGATGCTTCAACACGACGTTGTGGACGTTGGCTCCCTCGTTCAGGCTGATGCTTTCGACCCGCTGATCGAAGCGCGGAGCGCGCGTAGTGATCGTTGCGGCACCAGCTCGCACATTCTGAAGCTCGAATCGTCCGTCTGCGCCGGTTGTCGAGGTGGCGCTCCCGATGCTCACCGATGCGCCTCCGATGACAGCTCCGGTGGCGGCTCTTACGACGCCCGACAGGGTCGCAGCCGGGGGGCCGTCGAGAACGATCGCGGGAGCATTTACCTGCGCCCCGCCTGCTACCGTGACGGACGCCGTGCCCGCCGCACCGATGGTGAATCCGGTCGGGGGCGTAACCGCCAGCGTATACGTTCCGGGGGGCACGTTTGCGAAGGTGTAGACGCCGTCGGCGCCGCTGTTCGTGGTGCGAGCAGCCTGCGCGTTTCCGGTCAACGCAACCGCGGCGTTCGCCACGGTGGCGCCGGTGTTGTCGGTAACGGTGCCTCGGATGCTGCCATGGGTGTCAGGGCCGACCTGGACCGGATCACTCCCACCTCCGCATGCCGCGAGAATGACGACTGCCGCGACTTCGAGCGCACGCCGCAGAGGGCCTCCGACGCCGGGGCTTGGGCAGCGCGGGGGGGTGCTCGGCCCGGTCGCGGAGTCTGCGCGTGCGGAAATGAACGCGGCTGCCAGCGCTGCTGCCCGTTTCATGAGCGCTCTCCAGGGAAGGTCATCGATTCGATTGCGAGTCGTTGCCGACCAGCGGCTCCAACGTACCAAGGGCGAGCTGGATCACGTAGACAAACTGTCTCCGCCAGATAACCGTTGTTTAGAAGGCTCTCCAATGAACGCTCCAGTTCATCAAAAGTGACAGATCGCTCTCCATCTACACAACCCCGCGCGGACGGGTGTTTCCAGGAAGCTTGCGCAGGTCGAGACGCACCACTGAGTCGTTCGGCCACGTGGAATAGTCCAATGACCAACCGGGGATCTTCTGTCTTGAAGAGGATAGTCCCGTTCCGGGTGTCAGCGATCTGTGGAGGGTAGACCCAGAGTGACATCCGCGGATCCCACGATGGGCGCACGCGAGATCCAGGCGTTCCTCACCTGGCTGGCCGTGGAGCGATCTCGGTGACACACGGCGATCCGCCGACGCACGAAATGAACGAGCCCGCGGCGAATCGCTCGCCGCGGGCTCTCGTCCTTGCTGCCGGCGCGGTGCGCCTCAGAGGTCGTCGCGCTTGGGCCGGTCGAGGTCGCGCTGGACGCCGCCGACGGTGTCCTGAACCTTGCCCTTGAGCTGGTCGAGCTTCCCCTCGGCCTGGAGGGAGGTGTCGCCGGTGAGGCCGCCGATGGCGTCCTTCACCTTGCCCTTGAGGTCGTTGCCCTTCCCCTCGAGCGAGTTGTCGATCCCGCGCCGCGTCAGGTCGCCGTCCGCCATATCCGCCTCCACCGTTCGGGTTTCCCGCATCCGCTCCGGGCCGTCCGCCCAGGCTTTCGTACAGCGCAAGTCACGTACCGGCAATCAGTTCGCTCTGGACCGCCCGTGGCACGGACCTGGCTCGGCCGCCCCGCCCTTTCCCCTCCCCCGCCCCGGCCGCATCTTCCCGCGCCCGGGTCCGATCCCGATCCACAAAAGCGCCCCGAGTCCGCCCGTGACCGACACGCCCAAGCGCCGCCTCGTCGTCAACCTCCGCGAGTCGCGGCCGATCTGGGACGTGCCCGCGTGGGCGCTGGACGAGATCCTCGCCGCCGTCCCCGAAGACTGGGAGACGGTGGTGCTCGACGAGCCGGCCGACTCGCGGGGCGACGGCGGGAAGGTGGCGCCGGGGGTGCTGGAGGCGGTGCGCGGCGCCGAGGTCTACTTCGGCTACGGCGTCCCGGCCGAGCTCTTCGAGGCCGCGGGCGGGGGGCTCCGCTGGGTCCACTCCGCCGCGGCGGGGGTCGGCGGCTCGCTCCACGAGGCGATGCGCGCGTCGGACGTCGTCTTCACCAACTCCGCGGGGGTCCACGCCGAGCCCATCGCCGACACGGTGATGGCGATGGTCTTCCACTTCGCCCGCGGGCTCGACTTCGCCGTGCGCCTCCAGGCGGAAGCGAGGTGGGACCAGGGTCCCTTCCTCGCCGCCGACGCGCCGGTGCGCGAGCTGTCGGAGTGCACGCTGGGGCTCCTGGGGCTGGGCGGGATCGGCGAGGCCGTCGCGCGGCGGGCCCTGGCGCTGGGGATGCGCGTCACGGCGCTCCGCCGGTCGGAGAAGCCGGGGCCGGACGGGGTGGAGCTCTTCCGCGGCGAGGGCGCGCTGGAGCGGATGCTCCCGGAGCTCGACTACCTCGTCGTCACCGTCCCGCAGACGGAGAAGACGAAGGGGATGGTGGGCGCGCGGGAGATCGGGCGCCTCCCGGAGCGCGCGGTGATCGTCAACGTGGCGCGCGGCGGGGTGGTCGACGAGGGGGCGATGACGGAGGCGCTGCGGGAGAAACGGATCCGGGGCGCGGGGCTCGACGTCTTCGCCGAGGAGCCGCTCCCGGCCGGCTCGCCCCTGTGGGGTCTTCCCAACGTGCTCGTAACGCCCCATGTTTCAGGCACTTCCCACCGCTTCTGGAGACGGCAGACCGACCTGGTCGCCGGCAACCTCCGCCGCTACCTGGCGGGGGCGCCCCTCCTGAACACCGTCGACAAACAGGCGGGTTACTGAACAACGGCCCCCCCGGGCCACGTGCGAGCCACAATGAGCACCATCGCCATCGCCGCCGACACCGAGAAGGCTCCCGACCTCCGCGAGGCCGTCGAGAACATCATCCGCGCCGCCGTCCAGCGCGGGGCCAGCGACCTCCACATCAAGAGCGGCGACGTCTTCCGCGCCCGCATCAACGGCCAGCTGATCCCCTTCACCAAGCAGCGGCTGACCCCCGAGCAGACCCGCGCCATCGCCCTGTTCCTCATCCCCTACGAGCGGGACCGGGCGCGGATGGACGAGATCAACGACTACGACTGCTCGTGGGGGCTGGCCGGCGTCGGCCGCTTCCGCGTGAACATCCTCCGGCAGCGGGGGAGCTTCATGATCGTCATGCGCGTCATCCCCATCGAGATCCCCACCTTCGACCAGCTGGGGCTCCCGTCGGTGCTGCGCGACGTGGCGTCGCACGAGCGCGGGCTGGTGCTGGTGACGGGGGTGACGGGGTCGGGGAAGTCCACGGCGCTGGCGGCGATGATCCAGCACATCAACGAGCGGCGGCACGCGAACATCATCACGATCGAGGACCCGATCGAGTTCCTGCACCGCGACATCAACAGCCACATCAACCAGCGCGAGGTCGGGACCGACACCGGGAGCTTCCCGCAGGCGCTGCGGCGGGTGCTGCGGCAGGACCCCGACGTCATCCAGATCGGCGAGATCCGCGACCTGGACACGCTGGACACGGCGCTCAAGGCGGCGGACACGGGGCACCTCGTCTTCTCGACGCTGCACACGACGGACGCGACGCAGACGATCAACCGCGTGCTCTCGTTCTATCCGCCGCACCAGCAGGCGGAGGTGCGCTTCGCGCTCTCCAGCGCGCTCGCCGCGGTCGTCTCGCTCCGCCTCGTGCCGCGTACCGACTCGCCGGGCCGGATCCCGGCCTGCG
>DATABZ010000401.1:0-16155 GCA_036259315.1 Gemmatimonadales bacterium
CTCCTCGAGCAGGCTCCGGTAGGTGAGCGCCATGTTCTGCTCGAGGAGCGCGAGCGCACGCGGCCGGTCGCCGCGCTCCACCGCGGCGATGATCTCCTCGTGCTCCCGGATCGAGCGCTGGGTGCGGTCGCGGCCGGAGTAGTACCACAGCTCGAGCCGGGTGAGCTGGGAGCGGAGGTCGTCGAGCAGCATCGCGAGACGCCGGTTGCCGCCGCGCTCCGAGATCAGCCGGTGGAACTCGGTGTTGAGGTCGAGCATCGCCCGGACATCACCCCGGTCGCGGGCCTCGGCGAGGCGGGCGTTGACCTCGCGGAGTTCGGCGATGTCCTCCGGGGTGAACCGCTCCAGCGCTAGGCGGCCGGCCAGCAGCTCCAGCGACGCCACGATAGGGTAGAGCTCCAGCAGGCCGACGAGCGACTCCTCCGGCACCCTGAAACCGCGGTGCGGCAGGCGCTCGAGGAACCCTTCGCTCGCGAGGCGGCCCAGTGCCTCGCGAATGGGCGTGCGGCTCACACCGAGGAATTCGAGATCTTTCTCCCGAAGGAAGGCGCCTGGGGCCAGGGTGCCGTCCATGATCCGGGAGCGAACGGCGTGGTAGACCTGCTCCGAGAGGGTGCGGGGGTGCGAAAGTGGCGGGGCGGGTGCAGTAGTCATGGCTGGATTGTATACTTGATACAATTCACGCCATGCCCACGCAAGCCGGGACTCCGCCATGACCGCTACCGCCACCCGGGCCCCCGCCAAGTACCCCACCGTCCGCAACTACATCGGCGGGCAGTTCGTCCCGGGCGAGGGGCAGCTCCTCGACGTGTTCGATCCGAGCGACGGCTCCCTGCTGTCCCGGGTTCCCCTCTCCCGGGAGCGCGAGCTTGATGCCGCGGTCCGCGCCGCGGCGGACGCGTACCCCGCCTGGTCCGGCCGGACGATCAAGGATCGAGTCCAGGTGTTCTACCGGTACCGCACTCTGCTCGAGCGGGACTTCGCCGAGCTGTCGGCGCTCGTCACCGAGGAGCACGGAAAGATCCGGGCCGAGGCTGAGGCCGAGATCGCCAAGGCGATCGAGCTGATCGAGTTCGCCTGCTCGCTGCCGCAGATCGTGACCGGCGAGGTGCTCGAGGTGAGCCGCGGCGTCGAGTGCCGCACCGACCGTCACCCCGTGGGCGTGGTCGCGTCCATCGCGCCGTTCAACTTCCCCAGCATGGTTCCGCACTGGACCATTCCCAACGCGATCGCGCTGGGAAACTGCCTGGTCCTGAAGCCCTCGGAGCTGGTGCCTCTCAGTGCCGGCCGCATTGCCGAGCTGCTGACGGAGGCGGGGCTGCCCCCGGGCGTCTTCAGCGTGGTCCACGGTGGGCGCGAGGTGGTGGAGGCGATCTGTGACCACCCCGGCATCGCGGCCGTCTCCTTCGTCGGCTCCACCAGGGTGGCGCAGCAGGTCTACCGCCGCGGAACCGCGAACCTGAAGCGGGTGCTGGCGCTGGGCGGCGCGAAGAATCACCTGCTCGTCCTCCCCGATGCGGACCTCGAGATGACCTCCAGCAACGTGGTCGCGTCCATGTCGGGCTGCACCGGCCAGCGCTGCATGGCGGCCTCGGTGATGGTCGCCGTCGGCGCCACCGACCACATCGTGCAGCGCCTGGTGGAGCACGCCAAGGGTGTGGTACCGGGCAGGAACCTCGGACCGGTCATCTCGAGGGAGGCGAAGGAGCGGATCGAGCGCTACGTCACCGAGGCCGAGCAGGCGGGCGCCACGGTACTGCTCGACGGCCGCAACGCGGTGGTGCCGGGCCGCGAGGGCGGCTTCTACGTAGGACCCACCGTCCTCGATCACGTCCGGCCCGACATGGCGATCGCGCGGGAGGAGGTCTTCGGTCCGGTCCTCGCGATCGTGCGCGCGAAGGACGTGGACCAGGCGCTCGAGGTGGAGAACGCCTCCCCCTACGGCAACGCCGCCGCCGTCTTCACCGAGAGCGGCGGCCTGGCGCGCTACGTCACCGAGCGGGCGAGCGCGGGCATGGTCGGCGTGAACGTCGGCGTGCCGGTGCCGCGGGAGCCGTTCTCGTTCGGGGGATGGAACGACAGCAAGTTCGGGGTGGGGGACATCACCGGTCACGGGTCCATCGAGTTCTGGTCCCGGACCAAGAAGACCACCACCAAGTGGAACCGAGACGCCGGGGTGAACTGGATGTCTTGATTGTTCACCACAGAGGCACCGAGGGCACAGAGGTAATCGAGCCACCGCCCCGCCCTGTTCACCACGAAGACACGAGGGGCACGAAGGGCTCCGAATGCAAGCGGAGGCATTCTCTGTGGCCTCCGTGTCTCTGTGGTGAACCTGACGAACCCAGCAGGCCGCGATTCTCGCACGACACCGAAAAAACCAGGACCTGAGATGCCCGAGACCCTGACCCGCCCCGCGCAGATGCCGGCCTTCGACTACACGCCGCGGCCCTACACCGGTCCCAGCCGCGAGGAGGTCCTCGCCGCCCGGCAGCGGTACGCCAATCCCGCCCTGTTCACGCTGTACCGCGAGCCGCTGATGCTGGTCGAGGGGCGGATGCAGTACCTGTTCGACGAGACCGGCCGGCGCTACCTGGATCTGTTCGGCGGCATCGTGACGGTCTCCTGCGGGCACTGCCACCCGAAGGTCACGGCGCGGATCAGGGAGCAGGTGGAGACCCTCCAGCACACCACCACGATCTATCTCCATCCCAACATGCCGCGGCTGGCGGAGAAGCTGGCGTCGAAGATGCCGCCCGGGCTGGACGTCACCTACTTCGTCAACAGCGGCAGCGAAGCCAACGACCTCGCGGTCACGATGGCGCGACTCTACACCGGGCACACGGACGTCATCGCGCTGCGGAACGGCTACCACGGCGGTTCTCCGTCCGCGATGGGGCTCACGTCGCATCACACCTGGAAGCTGCCGACCCTCCAGGGTCCCTACGTCCACCACGCGCTGTGCCCCGAGCCCTACCGCAGCCCGCTCGGCGGCACCGCCGAGGAGATCGCGGCGGCGAGTGCGGCTGATATCGCCGAGCTGATCCGCTACTCCACGCCGGGCCGGATCGCGGCGTTCATCGCGGAGCCGATCCAGGGGGTGGGTGGCGTCACCAGCGCCGCGCCCAACTACTTCCGCGAGGCCTATCGGATCGCGCGGGAGCACGGCGGGCTCTGCATCGCGGACGAGGTGCAGACCGGCTTCGGCCGCACCGGCGAGCATTACTGGGGGTTCCAGAACTTCGGGGTAGTACCCGACATCGTGACGATGGCGAAGGGCTTCGGCAACGGCGTACCGCTCGCCGCCGTCACCACCCGGCGCGAGATCGCGGAGGTGCTCGCGCAGCGGCTCCACTTCAACACCTTCGGCGGCAACCCGGTGTCGACGGCGGCGGGGCTCGCGGTCATGGAGGTGATCGAGGAGGAGGGGCTGCAGCGCAACGCGAAGATCGTGGGCGGCCGGCTCAGGCGGGGACTCGAACGGCTGGCGGGCGAGCACCCGCTGGTCGGCGACGTCCGCGGTCTGGGACTCATGCTGGGCGTGGAGCTGGTCACCGATCGCGAACGCCGGACGCCGGCCGGCGCGGAGACCCTCGCAGTGCTGGAGGAGGCGCGCGCCATGGGAGTCCTGATGGGCAAAGGGGGGCTCGCCGGCAACGTGCTCCGGATCAAGCCCCCCATGTGCATCACCGCCGACGACGTGGACTTCGCGCTGGACGTGCTGGACCGCGCCTTCGCCCGGGCCGTCCGCTAGATCCTGGGGTCCTCCACGCACTGCGCCGAGCCCGCGTCCACGGATGCCGAGCTGTTGAGGGGGACGAACTTCCAGCTGTACCCGTCGGCCTCGAGGGTCATCTCCAGCACCCCCCAATCCTCCACGTAGCGCACCTTGCTGTTCTTGGCCACGCTGGTGAAGCCCTCGAGCTGGGAGCCGCCGGTGCCGATCACGAACTGCCGCACGCCCTTCTTCCGGTAGTTGCTGTCGGCATCCTGGGGCTCGAAGCGCTCGTAGTTGTGCTGGTGGCCATTGAGCACCACCTCCGCCCGCGCCTTCCAGAGCTCGTGGAACAAGGGCCGGACCTCCGCGGTCGGAGGGACTTGTCCGCTGGTGTAGAGCGGCTTGTGCCAGTAGGCGAGCACGCACTTCGAGGGGTTCTGCTTCAGGTGCTTGCGGAGCCAGGTGGTCTGCTCCGGGATGTTCCGCTCACTGTTCAGCGAATAGATCCGCCAGGTGCCCAGGGTGAACGTGTAGTACCCCTTGCCGGCCGGACCCGCCCGCTCGCCGAAATACTGGT
Source organism: Gemmatimonadales bacterium (assembly GCA_036259315.1). Taxonomy (GTDB): domain Bacteria; phylum Gemmatimonadota; class Gemmatimonadetes; order Gemmatimonadales; family GWC2-71-9; genus CAVVWJ01. Next base: position 4,296 of record DATABZ010000401.1, read on the forward strand.
AGTACGGCCCGGCCTGGTCGGTCCGGTACTCGTGGTTGCCCGGCGCGGGACGGGTGCGCGACAGCAGCCGCCCCCAGCTCGGGTCGTAGCAGTTGCGGAACTGCCACCTGGTGCCGTTCTGGTAGACCACGTCGCCGAGCGCCAGGATGGTGCCGGTCATCTTTGCCAGCATCTCGGCGGTTTCCTCGTCCTTGTAGTGGCCCGCGCATCCGGCGATGTCCCCTGCCGCCAGGATGACGGCCGGCTCGGTGGCTGCCGCGGTGGCGCCGGTCGGAGCCGTTTCCGAGCCGGGTTGCTCCGCGCAGGCGAGCGCGACTGCAAGGAGAGACATGGAGAGGGCGGGCGCACGAAATGCCTTAGGACTCATCTGAACCTGGCCGGGACATGGGAGTGGGGAAGGTCGACAATGTAGCCGTTCGCCGGCCGCTCCGCCACCCACCGGCGCGGGTCGAATCAGCCCTGTCCCACCGCGACGGGGTCCCGCTTCAGTGCACCCAGCCCGGCGGCACCCACCTGGTCGGGTCGAAGATGGCCGAATCCAGCGAAACCCCCGCCCTCGGCTTCGTATACTCCTCCAGCATCTTGGTTTCGCCGTTCACCAGGAACCGGACCTCGGTCTCGAGCCATCCCTGCCCCATCGGGATGTATTTGTTGAACTGCGTCTCGATCCGGGCCGAGGGGTCCTGCTTCCCCGGCTCGACCATCCGCACGAAGTAGAGCCGCTCCTGGTCGATCCAGAACTGCCGGGTCGTGCTGTCGCCCGCGGCCGCGCCGACCACGTACGTGGGGCGCCCCTGCCAGGCGGACTCGTGCAACCGGCTCAGGTCGAAGCCGAGCGCCCGAAGCTGGGCCGCCGTCGTGTCCACCGGCTGGGCATACACGTCGAACCCGAGCACCATCAAGGGATGGATCAGCGACTTCGATTCGGCCAGCTTGCCGCCCTTGAACTCGTAGAGGCTGTCGTTGCGGAACAGGAGCGTGTTCTTCCCCGCGAGCGGCGCGATGTCGATCCGCAGCTTGCCCGGCAGCTCGGCGGCCTCGTACCAGGTCTCCGTCCTGCCGTCAGGGAGTGTCGTCTTCTGCACGAAGGTCAGCGTGCGGTACCACTTGCCGAGGTAACGCTCCCGCATCCGGGCGAGAAGCTCCACCCCGTCCTTCGGCGGGTCGGCGGGGGCGGCGGACGGCGGACCCGCCGCGAGGGCGGCCAGGCAGAGCATGGATCCGAGCATGGAGCCTCCGGGGTCGGCTGCGGGTGGGATGCCGGGTCGCCCTACGGCGGGCGGGGTGAGACGGTTTCCGGGTGACCCACGTCGGACGGGTATACTTCGGCGTTCACCATCAGGCGTGCACCTTCGGGTGTCAACCTTCGCGCGCCCCACGTTCTGGGTTCTTATAAAGCCGAGGTTCTCATGCAGCAGAGGTTCTCATGAAGCGTCGTGGCGGATGGCTGTCGCTGATCGCATGGACCACGGTTGCCGCCTGCGGAGGCGGGAGCGACGCACCCGGAGCGGGAGGTGAGAACGACACTCGGGGCGGAGGCCCGGGCGCGGGCGGAGAGTCCCCGCCGGCAGCCGCTTCCCGATCGGTGTCGTTCAGCCGGGGTACCGTTCCGATGAAGGTCAGCGCCAGTGTGGATGGCGACGAGGACGAGTCCAGCGGCACGGGCGAGTGCGCCGGCAGCGCGGATGCCTCCATCTACGACGTGCCCGCGACCCTCTGGCGCGCCGCCTACCAGGACCCCGACGACGATGGGCCCAGGCTCAATCTCACGGTGTGGCGACCGAAAGCCGGCGGTGCCGACATGGTGACGCTTTCTATCTGGAGCGACGAGACGACGCATCGCATCTCGACGGTCAAGGGCGGCGAGATCACCGGGAGCGGCACGGCGGGCGTGCGCCCGCAGGGCAAGGGCGGTATTCTCACCGTCTCCGGCGAGGACGACCACGGCCACGCGGTGGACCTGTCGGTCGAGTGCGAACGATTCGACGAGGTGGTCGCCGAAGGAGGATGAGCCCTGGCGAGACGACTGCCGCTGCAGCCGAGAGTGAAGGCGTGGCTCGTCGCGGGCGACGAGTTCCTCATGGGGCCGCGCTACGTCCGGCTGCTCGAGGAGATCGACCGGCGCGGCAGCATCCGCGAAGCGTGTGCGCGCGTCGGGCTCAGCTACCGGACCTGTCTCAACCGGATCCGGCAGATGGAGCGGGTCCTCGGCTCGCCGGTGATCCACACCACCAGGGGCGGCGCGACCGGTGGCGGGTCCGAGCTCACCGGCGAGGCGCGCGAGATCATCCGCCTGTACCGCGCCTGGCGCAGCGAGCTCGAGCGCTCCAGCGACGAGCTGTTCCGGAGGCTTCGGCGCCGTGACTGACGTCGCGGGTCTCTTCCGGCGGCTGACGGCCGGCGTCTACGTCATCGGCGTCGCCGAAGGAGAGCATCGCAACGCCTTCACCGCCGCCTGGCTGGTGCAGGTCTCCTTCGACCCGCTCCTGCTGGCCTTGAGCATCAACCCGGAGCACGCGTCCTACCCGCTGCTGGTGGGAGGCGGCGGCTTCGTGGTGAACGTCCTCGCTCGCGATCAGCTCCACCTCGCCGACCACTTCGGCACCCGCTCCGGCCGCGAGACCGACAAGCTGGCCGGCATCTCCTGGCGCCCCGCCCCAGGCGGCGCCCCCATCCTCACGGACGCGCTCGCCTGGCTCGAATGCCGCCTCGAGCAGCGCATCACCGCCGGCGACCACGCGCTTGCCCTCGCCCGCCCCGTCGCCGGCGAGATTCTGAACCCTACCGCACCCCCTCTCATCTACGCCGAGACGGGGGACCTCGATGGCAGCCTGGAGCTCTACCCGGAATCGTTGACCTGACCACGGGTGCTGACCGCGGTTGCTAGCTGCGTATGCCTGACCGCGTGGCTTAACCTCGTAGGCCACCGCAGGGTGTAGCCGCGCGTGCCTAGCCGCGGAATCTCGTTCCGCATCCCACGTTTCGCCTGTCCGCCCGTCCGCCGTTCCGCCGTTCCGCCGTTCCCCTGTCGATTTCCCCACCCCTCGTTCGACGTAATGACGGATCAGGGATTCAGTCACTCACCCTCGGAGGAGGTAACACCGTGCGGTACATGATGCTGGTGAAAGGCGACAAAAGTTACGAGGCGGGCGTTCCGCCCACCCCGGAGCTCATGGTGGCGATCGGGGGACTGGCGGAGGAGATGTTCCGGTCCGGCAAGCTGCTGGAGATGGGTGGTCTGGCCCCGAGTTCGAAGGGCGCCCTGCTGGAGCTGAATGGCGGGACCGTGCGGGTGACGGACGGGCCCTTCGCGGAGTCGAAGGAAGTGGTCGGCGGGTATGCGATCATGGAGGCGGGCTCGAAGGCCGAAGCGATCGAGCTGGGGAAGCGATTTCTCCAGGTTCACGCGGACGTCCTGGGCAACTCCCACGAGGCGCAGCTCGAGATCCGGCTCCTGTCCGATCCCCCTCAGCAGTCCTGACCACACGGAGACGACGATGCACTCAGCGACGCTGGCCACGGCACTTCCGCGCAGGACACCCCGCCTCGGCGTGATCGTCAGCGCCGTGCCGGTGCTCTTCCTGCTCTTCGATACCGTCATCAAGCTGGTGATGATCCAGCCGGTGGTGGACAGCTTCACTCAGCTCGGCTGGCCGGTGCACCTGGCCTTCGGTCTAGGCCTGCTCGAGCTCGTCTGCCTCGCGCTCTACGTGACGCCACGGACGGCCGTGCTCGGTGCGATCCTGCTGACCGGCTACCTCGGCGGCGCGGTCGCCACCCACGCGCGGATCGAGAGCCCGCTGCTCACGCACACGCTCTTTCCCGTGTATGTCGCCCTGCTGCTCTGGGGCGGGCTCGTCCTGCGCGACGCGCGCCTGCTGGAGCTCCTCCCGGTGCGCGAGACCTGATGCGCTCATCGGTGTGCGGACCTGTCGGCGCCGAAGTGACTCATCCACGTCGCCGCGGCGGCGGACAGCACGGCGACGAGGAAGAGGACCACGTCCGCGCCGCCCGGCGCCACGATGGAGACGAGGCTCGCCCCGATCGCGACCGCGGCGAGCACCCCCAGTTGTCGCCGCTTTCGGCCTTCGCGGCTGTACGCCGCCGCGATCGCGAAGCAGCCGAGCCCGACACCGAGTCCGGCGAGCATCACCCGGGGCTGGTCGGCGAGCGCTCCCGCTATTCCCACGGTCGCGCCGAGCGCGAGGCAGCTCCCCACCAGGAGGGCCGCACGCCGTTGATCGGCGCTGAGAAGCCGACGGCCTTCGGGGCGCGCCATGAGCAGCAGGTTCAGCAGGGGATCCGCCAGCCAGGAGAGCGTCACGAACCCGAGATAGGCGATCAGCACCGGGAGGATGAGCGGCCGCAGCTCCGGGTGCTCGGTCGCGGTTCGGCGCAGCGTGTTGTACCCGAGGAATCCGCCGACCAGCACGATCGTCCGGGTCCGAGGCGGGAGCCGGCCGAACCAGATGAAGAACCGAAGCAGCAGCGCGTAGACCGGATTGCGCGCCTTGAGCGCGACCACGAGACCGGCCTTGGCCCAGGAGAGCGAGGGATCCATCGCCAGCGCCTGCTCGAACTCCGCCCGCGCCGACGGGATCTGGCCGGCCTCGAGCCGCGTCCACCCCGAGCCGGCGCGTGCGATGGCGTTGAGCGGGAACTGCTCTCCGAGCCGCTTCCACCTCTCGGGATCGAGGCTGCCTTCGCGCGCGACTTCGGCTGCGATGGCTTCGAGGAGCGCGGCCTCTTCGTTCTCCGGGTCGAGCTCGACGACCGCCGCGGCCAGCGAGCCCACGGTGTCCCACTGGCCGAGCGCCGCGCGGGCCCGCGCCTCCAGCAGCGCCGCGTCGGCGTAGTCCGGCGAGAGGCGTCGTGCCTTGCGGGCGGCCTGGATCGCTTCCAGCATCGAGCCTTGCTGGAGCGCCACCACTCCGAAGGCGTACTGCACGAAGGGGTGCTCCGGCGCGATCTCGCGAGCCTGGCGTACGGCATCGCCCGCCTCGTCCAGCCGGCCCGCTTCGGCACAGATCAGCCCGCGTAACGCGAACAGCCCGCCTTGGTAGGGCTCCTCCCGCAGAACGCGGTCGAGGCGGGCCAGCGCCACGTCGCGCTGTCCATCCGAGAGGAGCTCGAGCACCTCCTCGACGGGATCGTATCGCACGGCTGCTCCGCGTGGTAAAGGGCGGCCGCTCAGGCCGCTGGCGTATGGGTGGAGGTACGGAGCAGCAAGATGCACGCCAGTTCACGCCTTGCGCGGCGCGTCCTGTGCCCGCGTGCCGCGGATCGGTTGCCCTGTGCGATCGGGCAGCCCCGGGCCGTCCCCCACTGCGTGCTCGCCGAGCGAACCTCTCACCGGGAGCGCGCGTCCCCGGCGCGCCACCGCGACCGCCAGCTTCACGGGCGGTGCCGCCACCGCGGGCCTTGGCCTCCTGCTTCACTACCTGATCGCGTGCACCATGTCGCTCGCCTACTACCTGGCGGCGCGCCGTGTCCCTGGGCTCGCCCGGCGGCCGGTGGCGTGGGGCGTGGCCTACGGTCTCCTGCTCTACGTCGTCATGAACCACATCGTCGTGCCGCTCTCGGCGGCGCCGGCCGGATCGCGGGACCCCACCTGGATCGTGCTCACCGTGGCGGTGCACGCCTTCTGCATCGGCGTGCCGATCGCCTGGCTCGCGGGCCGCGCGGCCGTGGAGCACTAGCGAAGAGCCCGGAGGCGAGTCGCCCCCGGGCCCGATGCCGCGAACCCACGTCGGGCTGGACGGCGTGCCCGCCTACGGCCGCAAGGCGATGCTGTGCACCGGCGAGCCCGCGATCGAGCCGAGCAGCTCCGTGCTCCCGGTCAGCAGATCGACCGTGTACAGCTCCGAGCCGTTGTCGGTCGAGAGCGCCGCGTACGCGGTCCCGTCGGTGTCCACGTCGAGCCCGCCGCAGAGATACACGTTGAACGGCAGGTCGGCGACGGTGGTGACCTCGCCCGTCTGCTGTGAGACCTTCACGATCGCGTTGGCATTGGTCTCGATGCCGAACAGGGCCGGGCCGAGGTACGCCTCGGCGGTGACCGCCGGGTCGATGCCGAAGTGCGCGTCGTCCGCGGCGTAGGCCATCCCGGGCTGTACCGCGATGCTCCCGGTACCCGCATCGATGACCAGGCTCTGGTTCGACTCCACGCCGCTCAGGTGCAGCAGGTCTCGGACGGCGTCGTAGGCCAGGCCGAAGTGCGTGCCCTGGGGAGCCGGAGCAAGGGCGCTGCCCATCGCCGTGGCCGCCCCGCTCAGCGTATCCACGCTGTACATCCGGCTGTCGCTCCCGATGCCATAGAGCGCGCCGCCGCGGAAGTCGATGCCGAGCATCGCCGCGCCGGCGCTCATGCCGGTGATCGGCACCTCGCGGGCCAGCGTCTCGGGATTCTCGCTCCCGAACACCACCAGCTGGTTGGCGCAGGTGAGCCCGAAAATGACCCGTCCCTCGATGCCCGGCGTGGGCGTCGGCACCGGCTGAGGGTCCGCGGGCTGGGGATTCGGGGCGCCGGGCGTGCTGGGAGCACCGGGCCCGCTGGGATCACTCGGTGCACTCGGGCCGCTCGGCCCGCTGCTGTCGCCACCACAGGCGACGACGAGCGCCGCCGCGGCGAGTGTCAGGCCGCGGAGCAGCGGGCGCAGGGAAGTGGTGGACGACATGGATCCTCCTGGTCTGGTAGCGTTGGCGTTGGCTTCCTTCGACGCCGCAACGCTACCGGTCCCACTTCACCCCGATCTCAACCCGATCTCATTCCGATCCGCGCCACGGCGTGTGATCCGTGTGATGGCGGGCACCGCGATCCGAGCCACAGAGGCCGCATCTCCGCAGTTCCCCAGCGAGAGGTGATCGTGAGAGGTCATGAGAGGTGATGGTGAAGGCGACAGGCACCAGGCGTGAGGCTGATGCCGGCCCGCTCCGGCGGCTGGCCGATCGGGTCGGCATCCTGCCCGAGTACGTGGATCAGACCGGCCGCGAGACCCGGACGACGTCGGACGCGACCAGAGTGGCGATCCTCGACGCCATGGGACTGGAGGCCTCCACCGAGGGCCTCGCCCGAGCGGCACTCGAGGAGCTGGAAGCGCGCGAGCGCGCGGCGCTCCTGGAGCCGGTCCGGGTGCGGCTCCGGGGCACGCGCGACGTGACGCGGGCGCGGGTACGACTCCCTGACTCGGCTCGTGACGAAGTGCGGTGGACCGCGACGCTCACCACTGAGGCGGGTGAGTCCCACCGCACTGAAGGCCGCTCGGCACGGAGTCGGACGGGCGATCTCGTCCTGGAGCTGGGCGTCCGCCCGCCGGAGGGCTACCACACGCTCGAGGTCGCCGTCTCCACCGGCCGCACCGAGCACGAGGCGGTGCAGTCGCTGGTCGTGGTCCCGCGCACCTGTCGTCGGGTGAAGGGCGTGTTCGGGATCTTCGCCAACCTGTACACGGTGCGGAGCGCGGACGACTGGGGCGTGGGCGATCTCAGCACCCTCGGCGCGCTCCTCGAGTGGACCGCGCGCGAGGGGGGCGACTTCGTGGGCATCAACCCGCTGCACGCGCTGCGGAATCGCGGCTGGGAGGTGAGCCCCTACAGTCCGGTCAGCAGACTCTACCGGAATCCTCTCTACCTCGATCCCGGTGCCGCCGCGCCCGAGCTGGGTGACCAGCGCGAAGCGCTCCGCGCGAGCGACAGGGTCGAGTATGAGCAGGTAATGGCGCTGAAGCGGCGCGCCCTGGAGCCGCTGCACGCCGCCGCGGCCGGTGACGGCGCGGCCGGTGACGAGGAGTACCGCCGCTACGTCCGGGCCGAGGGCGAGCCGCTGGAGCGGTTCGCCACCTTCGAGGCGCTGGCCGACCACTTCGGTCACGGCGACTGGCGCCGCTGGCCGGAGCCCTACCGCGATCCCCGCTCCGGCGATGTCGCGGCCTTCCGCGCGGAGCGGGAGCGCGAGGTGGACTTCCACCGCTGGCTCCAGTTCCAGCTCGACCATCGGCTGGGCGAGGCGGCGGAGCGAGGACGGCGCGCCGGACTCCGGATCGGCCTGTACCAGGACCTCGCCATCGGCACGTCGTCCTGTGGCGCCGACATCTGGGCGAACCCGCACCTCTATCTCGACGGGCTCAGCATCGGCAGCCCGCCGGACGAGTACTCGGCGAGCGGCCAGAACTGGGGGCTGCCGCCGATGGACCCGCGGGCCCTGCGCGAGGACCGCTACGACTTCTGGATCCGACTGCTCCGCGCCTCGCTGAGGCACGCCGGCGCGCTCCGGATCGACCACGTGATGGGGCTCTTCCGCCAGTTCTGGATTCCCGAGGGCGTGAGCGGCACCGAAGGCGCCTACGTCCGCTTCCCCGCGGACGACCTGCTCGGCATCCTGGTGCTCGAGGCCCGGCGCCACGGCGCCGTCGCCGTGGGCGAGGACCTGGGCACCGTGCCCCCCGAAGTGCCCCCGGCGCTGCACCGGCGGGGGATCCTCTCGTCCCGGGTGTTCTACTTCGAGCAGGAGGAAGGACGGTTCCGGCCGGCGTCCGACTACGAGCCCGCCTCGCTGGCGACCGCGAACACCCACGACATGGCGCCGCTCGCCGGCTTCTGGTCGGGGCGCGACATCGAGCTGCGGCGGCAGGCGGGAGAGCTGGAGAGCGACGAGGCGGTGGAGCGCGCGCGGGCCGCGCGGGAGGAGGTGAAGCGCGCGATGCTGGAGCGGCTCGCCGCCGACGGCGTGCTGCGAAGCGCGGAGCCTGCGAGCGGTGCGGCGCTGCGCGGCGCGGTTCACGACTTCCTCTGCCGCACGCCGGCCGCCCTGGTGGGCCTCAACCTGGATGACCTGGTGGGCGAGGCCGAGCCGGTGAACCTCCCGGGGGTCCCCTCGGACCGCTACCCCTCGTGGACCCGGAAGCTCGCCCTGCCGGTCGAGTCGCTCGCGACCGATCCCACCGTCCGCGCGGCGCTTCGCTGTGGTGGGCGGGCCAGGCGCGCGCGGTGATCGTGCAACCCTTCCTGATTGTCCACCCCGTCGCGGTGATCGTCCAACCCTTCCGATACAGTCGGTGTCTAACGCCGTAACCTTCCCGCGAGTGTCCCGTGGGCCCCTGGCTCGGCGTGCTGCTGGTCCTGCAAGCGCAGACGGCTTCGGCCGCTCCGACTCCTCCTCAGTTGCCCGTCGCGGCGGTGCGCGCGACCCGTGCCGCCGAGCCGCCCGTGCTCGACGGCTCCGACGGGGATCCCGCCTGGCGCGCGGCCCCGGTCGTCGACGAGTTCGTCCAGGCCAAGCCCCGCGAGGGCGCGCCTGCGCGCTACGCCACCGCTGCACGAGTGGCGTACGATCCCGGCAACCTGTACGTCTTCGTTCGCGCGTACGATCCCCACCCCGACAGCATCGTGAGCCTGCTCTCCCGCCGCGATGAGCAGACCGCGTCGGACGAGATCATCCTCATGCTCGACTCCTACCACGACCGGCGCACGGGATACGAGTTCGTGGTGAACCCTGCCGGAGTCAAGACGGACTACGTCATCTACGACGACGGCACCGAGGACATCGCCTGGGACGCGGTGTGGGACGTGGCCACCCGGACCGACTCGCTCGGCTGGACCGCCGAGTACCGTATCCCGCTCTCCCAGCTGCATTACCCCGCGAACGGGAGCGTCAGCTTCGGTCTGCTCCTCTGGCGCACGATTCAGCGGCACGGCGAGAGCGTCACCTGGCCGCTCTACCGACCCTCTCGCTCGGGCCTGGCCTCGCAGTTCGGCGACCTGGTCGGGCTCGACGGGCTCGCGAGCCCGGGCCGGGCCGAGCTCACGCCCTACCTGCTGACCAAGAACGTCCAGGGACCCGCGACCGCCGGCTACCCTCGTGACCAGGAGCTCACCGTCGGCGGCGACCTCAAGTACCGGCTCGCCTCCAACGTGATCCTCAACGCCACGGTGAACCCGGACTTCGGCCAGGTGGAGGCCGATCCTTCGGAGCTCAACCTGGGCGCGTTCGAGACCTTCTTCGAGGAGCGGCGCCCTTTCTTTGTCGAGAGCAAGGGCCTGTTCACCTTCCGGGTGAACTGCGTGGTCGTGGTGGACTGCAGCACCGGCGAGGGCCTGTTCTACTCCCGCCGCATCGGTCGCGCACCCCAGCTCGCGGAGACCTACGGCGACGAGTCCTCACCCGAGGCGACCCGCATCCTCGGTGCCGCGAAGATCACGGGCCGCCTGCCCGGCGGCTTCTCCCTCGGCGTTCTCGACGCGGTCACCGACGACGTGCGCGGCCCGGCGGGCACGCTGGAGCCCACCACCAACTACGCGGTCGCCCGCGGCAACCGGGACTTCTCCGGCGGAGACGGCAGCCTGGGATTCATCGCCACCGCGGTGAACCGCTCGCTCGATGAGACCAGCGAGCCCTGGCTCCACCGGAGCGCGTACTCCGCGGGGCTCGATGCGCGGCGGCGGTTCGCCGGCCGGCAGTACGAGGTGTCGGGCTCGCTCGACTGGAGCCGGGTGGCGGGCGAGCCCGAGGCGATCGCGCGGACGCAGCGCAGCACGGTCCACCTCTACCAGCGCCCGGATGGGCCGCTGGAGTACGACTCGACCCGCACCTCGCTCAGCGGCACCAACCTGGAGCTCAGGTTCGCCAAGGTGGGCGGCAGGCGGCTGGTGTTCGAGACCGCCTACCAGCGCCGCACGCCGGGCTTCGAGATCAACGACGTCGGTTTCCTCCTCCAGGCGGACCAGCAGATGTGGACCTCGTGGGCGAACCTGGCCTTCCGCGAGCCGAACGAGGTGTTCCGCGAGCTGCGCTGGAACCTCAACCACTGGCAGCACTGGAGCGCCGCCGGGCTCCCCACCGAGCGCGCGTTCAACACCAACGTCCACACTCAGCTCAACAACCGGTGGTGGCTCCACGCGGGCGGCACGGTCGGCCAGCTCGGCGCGACGTACTGCGACCGCTGCGCCCGGGGCGGCCCGGCCATCCGCCAGGACCCCTATATCGCTCCCTGGGTCGGCATCGAGGGCGACGACAGGAAGGCGCTGGTGCCCTCGTTCTGGGTGAACTACACGCGGCAAGACCAGGGTCGTTCGGAGGTCCTGTCGCTGGAGCCGACGCTCGAGCTCAAGGTGTCCACCCGATTCACCTCCACGGTGAGCGCGGTGTGGGAGCGGAACCGGAACGACACCCAGTACTTCGACACCTTCACCGACCCGGGCGGCGTCGAGCATTACACGTTCGCGCACCTGGAGCAGGAGACGCTGACCCTGACCTGGCGCCTGGGCTACACCTTCACGCCCAACACCTCGCTCCAGGTATACGCTTCCCCGTTCGTCTCCAAGGGGACCTACTCCGACGTGCGCGAGATCGGCGCGCCGCGGGCCAAGGCGTACGAGGCGCGGTACCGGCCCTATGGCGATCCCGCGGTCGCGGCCGATCCGGGCGGGTTCAACGTGCAGGAGTTCCGGTCGAACGTCGTGTTCCGCTGGGAGTACCGGCCCGGATCCACGCTCTTCCTCGTGTGGAGCCAGGGACGCGAGGGTGCCGCCGATCGCGAGGGCGGCAAGTCCTTCGGCGGAGACCTCGGCGACCTCTTCGAGCGACGGGCGGACAACACGTTTCTCGTGAAGTTTTCGTACTGGCTCGCGCGGTAGGCGCGCGCGGGTGTGGTGGGATCGTTGGCATCGGCTAGTGCCACTCTCCGCGGTGTGCACGCGGTCCTTCGAGCGAGCTGCGGCACCCGTGCGAGCGCGGCTTTCCGAGTGTACTGCGCTTGGTCCCGCGTACCGCTGCTGGCAAGCGTCGGACGCCAGGAGCACCGCGTGCGCACAGCGACCCCCGAGCGCACCGCGGCGAATCGCGCGGAGTCGAGGCGGCGTCGGC
>DATABZ010000402.1:0-5811 GCA_036259315.1 Gemmatimonadales bacterium
CCCGCGGGCCAGGTGGCGGAGGTGCACCTGCGCGCCCCGTACGCCGACGCCGATGCACTCGAGCGGCTCGCGACCGAGTGCGCGGCCGTGACGACGGAGTTCGAGAACGTGCCGGCGGAGACTCTGGAGCACCTGGCGCGCTCGTGCCGGGTCCGGCCGCCGGTGGACGCCGTCGCCGTCGCGCAGGACCGCATCCTCGAAAAGCAGTTCCTCGAGCGCGCCGGGTTTCCGACCGCGCGCTTCCGCCCGGTGCGCGACGAAGCGGAGCTGCGAGCCGCGGCGCGGGAGGTCGCCCTTCCCGCCCTGCTCAAGACCAGCCGCCTGGGATACGACGGGAAGGGGCAGGCTCCCGTGGAGCGGCCCGAGGACGCCCCTGCGGCCTTCGCCTCCCTCGGCGGCGTGGCGTGCGTCCTGGAGGAGCGGCTGGTGCTGGAGACCGAGCTGTCCGTCGTCCTGGCACGCGGCGACGATGGAGCCGTGGCGGCGTTCCCCGTCGGCGAGAACCGGCACCGAAACGGCATCCTCGAGACCACCGTAGTGCCGGCGCGGGTTTCCCCCGCCACGGCGAACGAAGCGCGCGAGACCGCCTGCCGCGTCGCCGCCGCCCTCGGCTATGTGGGGGTGCTGGGCGTCGAGCTGTTCGTGGCGAACGGCGGCCGGATCTACGTCAACGAGCTGGCTCCCCGGCCGCACAACAGCGGCCACTACACGCTGGATGCCTGCACCAGCAGCCAGTTCGAGCAGCAGGTCCGCACGCTCTGCGCACTGCCGCTGGCGCAGGCGCGGCTGCTGAGCCCGGTGGCCATGGTCAACCTGCTCGGCGACCTCTGGTCGTCGGGCGAGCCGCGCTGGGCCGAGGCGTTCCGTCGCCCCGGCGTGCGGCTGCACCTCTACGGCAAGGCCCAGCCGAGGCCCGGACGCAAGATGGGCCATCTGAACTGCCTGGCCGACGACCCCGATCGGGCGCTCGCACTCGCGCTGGAAGCGAGAGACGCCCTGGCCGGATCACCCATTCACTCGGAGTAAGCCGCATGTCGCTTCACGCTCTACTTGCGCTGTTGAGCCTCACGGCATCGCCCGCGCCCGCCGTGGCGGACAGCGCGTGTCCCGTTCTGCTCCCGAACGACGTGCCGGTGAAGGGCCGTCAGAGCCCCCTCGATTCGGTCACGTTCACCACGGGGGGCCAGTCGGTGAAGCTCTGCTACGGCCGGCCCAGCGCCCGCGGCCGTACCATGATCGGCGGAGAGAACGTCCCCTACGGCAAGCTGTGGCGCACCGGCGCCAACGAGCCCACCGTGATCTTCACACCCGTGGCGCTCGACATCGCCGGGGTCCAGGTGAAGCCTGGCAAGTACTCGATCTACAGCGTGCCCGGCGAGAAGGAGTGGGAGATCATCGTGAACCGCTCGACCAGCCAGTGGGGTCACGAGAACGCCTACACCAAGGAGGTGGAGGCGCAGGAGGTGGGGCGAGGCAAGGCGTCGGTGCAGAAGCTGAGCACCCCGGTCGAGACGTTCACGATCACGCCGCACCCCGCGAGCGGCGAGGCCCAGCACCTCTACCTCGACTGGGAACGGACCCGGGTGGTGGTCCCGATCAAGGCGGTCGGCTGAGCGATCAGCCGGAGCGTTCGGCCAGCCGAGCCACCCCCTGGAGCAGGCGGTCCACCTCGTCCGCCGTGGTGTAGGCGGCGCACCCCACTCGGACGAGACCGCCCCGGGCGACGAGCCCGTAGCGCTCCACCACGCCCGCCGCGTAGAAGTCTCCACTGGAGACGAAGAGCGCCTCGTCCACCAGCGCTTCGGACACTTCGTCCGCGGCGCGCCGCTCCAGGGTGAACGCGGCCGTGGGCGTGCGCGCAGCGGACGCCGGGGGCCCGTAGATCCGGACGCCACTGGTGGCGCCGAGCCCGTCGAGCAGACGCTGCACCAGAGCCTGGCCGCGGCGCTCGAGCTCCTCGAAGGTCGCGCGCAGCCGCTCGCGACGACCGCCCGGGCCGCTCGCGAGCGAGGCGAGGAATTCCACCGCCGCGCTCGCGCCGGCGATTCCCTCGTGGTTGAGGGTCCCGGTCTCCACCCGCTCCGGCACGGAGTCCGGCGCCGGCTCCAGCTTCGGAACGTCGACCTCCGCGAGCCGGTCGCCCCGGCCGTAGAGCACGCCGACATGCGGTCCGTAGAACTTGTAGGCGGAGCAGGCCAGGAAATCGCAGCCGATCGCCCGCACGTCCACCAGGCGGTGCGGGGCGTAGTGCACTGCGTCCACGAAGGTGAGGGCCCCCACCTCACGCGCGAGGGAGACCGCGCGTCCCACGTCGCTGATGGTGCCGAGCGCGTTGGAGGCGGCGCCGATCGCGAGCAGCCTGGGACCCTCGGCGAGGAACCCCTCGAGTGTCTCCCAATCGAGCTGACCCGTCTCCGGGACCAGGGGAACGACCCGCAGGCGCACTCCACGCTCGCGCTCCAGTGCGCGCCACGGGGCGATGTTCGCGTGGTGGTCCAGCTCCGTCACCACGATCTGGTCCCCCGGCCCCCAGCCGCGTCCGAGTCCGCGCGCGAGATGAAACGTGAGGGTTGTCATGTTCGCGCCGAGCGCGATCTCGGGGGGATCGGCACCCAGGAAGTCGGCGAGCGCTCCGCGCGCGCCCGCAATCATCGCGTCGGTCTCTCGGCTGCTGGGATAGCGCCAGTGGGTGTTGGCGTTATGGCGCAGCAGGTACTCCGTCATCGCGTCCGGCACGACCCGCGGAACCTGGGTGCCTCCCGGCCCATCGAAATACGCCACGGGGCGTCCGCCGTGCCGGCGCTCGAGCGCGGGGAAGTGGGACCGAATCTGGGAGGTGGTGGCGACGGATGGCCGCGCGGGTGCGGCGGGCGGAGAGGTCATCACGTTGGCCCTTGGGTTCTGGCTGGAAACTACATCACTACCGAGCGATTAAGTCCATGAATAGCAGGCGCATGCGCTACTCGGACGACGCGCCGTGTCACCCGAGATCACGGGCTCCGTCGCGGGACCGGCAGCCGGCGACTAGCGGGTCCCCGGCCCCCCTCTTTAGCTTTGCTGCGCCCTAGAGCGCGCCACCCCCAAAACAATATCACCCGGGATCCCAATGTCAGCTTGGCCATGGTGGCGGCAGCTTCGCACCTGCACGGCGTGGGCCCTGGTCCTGCCCCTCGTCTCCTGTAGCGGGAGCGGCGGCAACGACCCCAGCATCATCGCGGACATCACGCTGGACGCCGAGGCGGTCACACTCGACGCCACGGGACAGAACCTTCAGCTCACCGCCACCGTCATCGACGAGAATGGCGACCCGATCTCCAACGCGCCAGTCGACTGGGACTCGGAGGATCCGTCGGTCGTCACCGTGAGCGAGAGCGGGTTGCTGGTCGCCCAGCTGCCGGGCACCGCGAACGTGACCGCGACCGCGGGTGACGCCAGCGTCAGCGTGATCGTGGCCGTCGCGTCCGTCTCCTCTGTCGAGCTCCTGGAAGGGAACGGCCAGGCCGCGATCGCGGGCGAGGCCGTGAGCACGGCCCCAGCCGTGCAGGTGAGGGACGCGAGCAGCCAGCCGGTGCCGAACGTCCGGGTCCGGTTCCAGGCGGGCACCGCGAGCGGGACGGTGACCGGCGAGACGCAGCTCACCGGCGAGGACGGCATCGCCCGGGTCGGGTCGTGGCGCGTCGGCTCGGCCGGGGTGAACATCCTCACCGCCTCGGTGGAGGATGCCGAGGTCGAGAACGAGCCGGTCGAGTTCCTCGCCACGACCGCCAACGCAGGCGGCTACAACATCACGGTGCGCTATCTCGGCGAGTACACCACCTCGCAGCTCCGCGCCTTCGCGGAAGCCGAGCTCCGCTGGGAGAGGCACATCACCGGCGACCTGGCGGACGTCAACCAGACGCTCCCGGCGAACGCCTGCGGCAACAACCCCGAGACGGCGGGTCCATTCGACGACCTCACGATCTTCGTCACCATCGAGCCGATCGACGGTCCCTTCGGCGTGCTGGGCCAGGCTGGACCCTGCTTCGTACGGGTCCCCGGTGACCTGACGGTCATCGGCCGGATGCAGTTCGACGTGGATGACGTCGAGCTGCTGGAGACCGAGGGGTCGCTGCAGGCGGTGATTCTCCACGAGATGGGGCACGTCCTCGGATTCGGCACCCTGTGGACCGAGTTCGGACTGCTGGAGGATCCCTCAGAGCCCAACGCGGAGCCACCCCTGGCCGACACGCACTTCACCGGGCCGCAGGCGATCGCCGCCTTCGACGCCGCCGGCGGGACCTCGTACACCGGCGCCAAAGTACCGGTGATGAACATCGGCGGCGCAGGTACGGTGAACTCCCACTGGCGGGACGAGGTCTTCGATCCCGAGGTCATGACCGGCTTCCTCAACGATGGCTTCAACCCCCTGAGCGCGGTCACCATCCGGTCGCTCCAGGACATGGGGTACACGGTGAGCATCACGGGCGCCGACCCGTTCACCCTTACCCCGGCCTTCAGAGTGGCCGGGCCACGCCGCGGCCGCGAGCTCGTCAACGACATCATCAGCGACCCGATCCGCCGGGTCGATAGCGACGGCCGCATCCTCGGGGTGATCCGCCGATGACCACGGCCTGGCGCCTGGGCGCGGTCCTGGTGCTCGCCGGGTGCGGCAGCGCCAATGCCGGCCAGTCTGATCCTCAGGCGTGCGCCCCGGTCGAGAGTGACACCAGCGCGGTCGAGACCGCCGCGGACATCGGCGGGGAGTACTCCGTGCGGCTGGTCGCGACGTCGGGTGCCCAGCGCGGCGCTACTGCTCAGGGCCGGCTCGACTTGATGCCGCGCGACAGCGCCTACAGGCGCCTGACTCTGCCCGACGGCACCCGCGACACCACCTTCGCCTTCCCCTTGTACGGTACCGCCGAGGTGGATTTCGCGTCCGTGGGAGCCGTGGCGCCCGGAGACCCGAAGTCCGCCGATCCGTTGAGCCCGGGTGTCCTGGTCATCGAGCGGCCGAGCGGCGTGATGTTGCGCGTGGGGTCGGTGGCCAACCGGTGGGGAATGCGGCGGTTCGATGGGGCGTACACCGCGCTCCAGGTCCAGCAGGTCACCGAGGAGGGCTTCAAGGGCACCTGGCGAAGCGGCGTCGGCACGGAGCAGTCGGGCGGGCATTTCTGCGCGGTGCGCGCCTCCTGAGCGAGGCCGGCAAGCTCCCGCAAACCACCAGCAGACTGGAGAGTTGGTCGTAAGCGGCAAGCGAACGGCGGGCATGATCTCGAAGATCGTGCCCGCCGTTTCGCGTGATGGAGGCGCAGGGAATCGAACCCTGGTCCGAGTAAGCTTCCGAAGCTGCGTCTACGTGCGTAGGTCCGGCTTCGTGCCGTCGCCTCGGGCCGGTGCCGAACCGACCTTCCCTCGGCCAAGCTCCTGAGATCTCACCCGACGCGTCGAAGCCGCGCGCCGGGCCAGCCCGGGTTTTCGATTCGACCGACGCCGCCCCGGGGGGGCTTCGTCTGCCGAAGGCGCATCAAGCGAGCTTTAGCTCAGCTTACGCGGCCAGTGCCAGTTCAGTGTTGGCAGTTGAAACGTTCCAGACGGTTTTACCAGGACTCTGGACCTGGGCACGCTGCAATTTCTTCATCATACCCGTCCGCCCCTACACCACACCCTCCCGAGCCGTTATCTTTCCCCGTTCATCCCGGGGGCGACTGGCTTCGACGGGTATGATGAAGAAATTGCAGCGTGCCCAGGTCCAGAGTCCTGGTAAAACCGTCTGGAACGTTTCAACTGCCAACACTGAACTGGCACTGGCCGCGTTAGCTCAGCTTACGCGGC
>DATABZ010000403.1:0-11576 GCA_036259315.1 Gemmatimonadales bacterium
CATGTCCGTGGCTCGCGCGCGCTGGCGCTCCTCCCCGTTCAGACGGCAGATGATTTCGAGATTCCGCCAGTCCAGGCCCTGCGCGACCCGAGGCCCGGTCGGGCAGAACGTGTCGAAGCCTTTGGCGCGGCCCCACTGGCCGTCTTCCTTCTGGAGATCGCGGCAGGTGACGTCGTTGACGCAGGTGTACCCAGCGATGACCCGCACCGCCTCCGCCGGCCCGAGATTCCTGGCCCTCGAGCCGATCACCACCCCGATCTCCGCCTCGAACTCCACTCTCTGGGAGACGCCCGGCAGCCGGATGGTGTCACCGTCTCCGACGAGGGATGTGGGCGGCTTGAAAAAGATGATCGGGACCGCCGGCATCTCGTTGCCCAGCTCCTTGGCGTGGGCGACGTAGTTCCGGCCGATCCCGATGATCTTCGACGGACGCAGGGGCGTCATACGATGGCTCCGATTCCATGCCTCGCGAAGAAGTCCTCGCACTTGGTGCGCACCTCGCTCCAGGTGCCCACCACCCGCTCCGCCCGCGGCAGCCCGCCCAGCAGCGTCGGTCCGTAGCGCTTGGTCACCGCCCGACTGTCGAGCAGCACGACCACGCCCACGTCCTTCCGGCTGCGGATCAGGCGGCCGAATCCCTGCTTGAGCTTGAGCGCGGCGTGGGGGAGCAGATAGTGGGCGAACCCGTCCTGCCCCTCTTCCGCGAGTCGCTCCAGCCTCGCCGCCGTGAGGGGCTCGGACGGAACCTTGAAAGGTAGCTTGTTGATCACGAGAGCGCGGAGCGCGCGGCCGGGCACATCCACCCCTTCCCAGAAGGAGTCCGTGCCGAGCAGGATCGCGTTCTCGGCGTCCCGAAACCGGCGCAGCAGCACGTCGCGGGGTGCCTCGCCCTGTACCAGGAGAGGCCAGCGGGTTCCCAGTGCCATCCGCAGCTCGGCCGCGGCGCGGCGCAGCGAGGCGTGGCTGGTGAAGAGCACGAACATGCCGCCATCGGAGGCGAACGCCAGATCGCAGACGATCTGCACCACGGCCGCCCCGTGCGCGATCTCGTCGTCCCTCGGCTCCGGCAGGTCCCGCGGAACGCCGAAGAGGCACTGTGAGGGATAGTCGAAGGGCGACGAGAAGATCTGCCGCTCCGTCACCGGCGAATTCTCCCCGCCGAGCCCGAGCCGCCCCTCCAGAAACTCGAAGTCACCGCTCGCGGCCAGGGTCGCGCTGGTGAGGACCACGGTGTCCAGACGGTCGAACAGCAGCTGGCGCAGAAGCGGTGCGAGGTCGAGGGGAACGGCTGAGAGCTGCACGTTCTGCCCCCGCGCGCTCCGCTCCATCCATCGCACCGTGGGCGGACCACCGCCGGCCGGTCTGAGCGTCCGGTTCAGCCCGTCGGAGACGGCATCCAGGCGGCGCAACGCGCCGCGCAGCTCGTGGAGCACCTGGCCACGCCGCTCCGTATCGTCCGCCTGCGACAGACGGTCCGCGATCGTCTCCACCGCCTCCCGCAGTGCGCGAAACGCGGTGAGCGTGGCGTCCAGGTCGAAGGCCAGGCCCTCGTCCCATATCGGATGGACCGCGAAGTCGTCGTCCAGCCGGAGCTGCCCGGCCGGAGCGGCGGCGAGGCGCTCGTGGAGCCGGTGGAACATGGCGTCGGCGGCGCGCCGCGCGTCCGCCAGAGCCGGGAAGAGGCGCTCCCGCAGAATTTCGAGGCTCTCCCGGCTCGGCGGGTCGCCTCGCCCTGCGAGCTCGTGCATCAGCGTGGGTGCCAGACCACGGTTGTTGCGCTCGAAGCGGCCCAGGAGGCGGCGCACGGACCGGCTCGTCACCTGGATGCCGAGATGCCCCGCCGCGACCTCCTCGAGGTGGTGCGCCTCGTCCAGGACGAGGCGCTTGTACGGCGGCAGCACCGCGGCCTCCTCCCAGTTGTCCTGGGCCTGCCGCACCGACAGATCGGCGGCAAGCAGATGGTGGTTCACCACCACCACGTCCGCCTCCGCGGCGCGCCGGCGCGCCTTGAAGAGGAAGCACCGGTCGAAGTGGGGGCACTTGAGCCGGGGACAGAGGTCCGCCTCCGCGCTCACCTCGTCCCACACCTCGGGTGAGGGAGTCACGGGAAGGTCGCTCAGAGTGCCGTCGGCCGTGTGGCCGGCCCACTCGGCGAGGCCGATCAGCTCGTCGAGCTTGTCCTGCTCCAGCAGCGTCCGCTGGGCCCCGACCGCCTGGTGGAGCCGGGAGAGGCACAGATAGTTCCGCCAGCCCTTGAGCAGCGCGAAGCTCGGGGTGTAATCCTCCGTCCCGAGGGCTTCCCGGAGCAGCGGCAGGTCCTTGCCGACCAGCTGCTCCTGGAGGTTGATCGTGTTGGTGCTCACCACGGTGCGCTCCTGGTTGGTCCGGGCCCAGGCGAGCGCCGGCACCAGGTACGCGAAGGACTTGCCCACTCCGGTGCCGGCCTCCATGAGCTGGACCCCGCCATCGTTGTAGCCGTCGGCGATGTAGGCGGCCATGTCTCGCTGGCTGCGCCGGTCCTCGTAGTGGCCCAGGTGCACCGCGATCGGCCCCCGCTCACCCAGCGTGTCGATCACCTCGAACGGATCGATGCGCCTGACCTCCCGCACCCGTGGCACCTCGACCACCACGTAGAGCTCGGTGGCGCCGTTGTCGATGATGCCGAAGCCGATCCCGCCGTCGTGCAGTCGGGCGGCCACATTGAGGTCCGCAGCGGAAGGGGAGAGATGCCCACTCGGGTGGTTGTGCAGCAGCATCTCGCCGCGGCAGGCCATCCCGGGAAGCGCGAGGACCATGTCCACCGTGCCACGCGCCACGACCCGCGCCGCGACCACGACGCCGTCGCGATCCACTTCCGCGGCGAACGACACCTCGCGTCCCCCCGCGGCGGCGATCTCGCCGGCGAGAAGCGCCCGGATGCCCGGGGCGATCCGCTCGCTCAAGTCTTGAGCTCTTTCTTTTTCGCGGCCGGAAACAGCACGTTGTTGAGGATCAGGCGATAGCCCGGCGAGTGTGGGTGCAGCGAGAGGTCGGTCGGCGCGTCGCCGATCTGGTGCTGGGGGTCCTCCGGGTCGTGCCCGCCGAGGAAGGTCCAGGTCCCCTGCCCCCGCTCGCCGTGGACGTACTTGACCCATGGTGCGCCCGGCTCCTCCGCCAGGACGGTCACACTCGGCTTGAGCCGGTGGCGGGCGAAGCTGGTGGTGAGCCCGTAGAAGTCGGGGATCACCTGGCGATGGTTCTGCACCAGCATGGTGGCCACCGGATCGATCTTGGCGCTGAAGTTGAACAGGGTGAAGGATCCCAGCGGCTGCCGGCGCTCGGGCGAGTTCACCTGGTGCCCGTCGATGTCGGAGAAGACCGGCATGGTCGGGCTCAACTCCAGCCGCGCCTCTTGAAAGGCCAGCGCCCGCTCCCATCGCATCGCGGTCGTCGCGTTGACGTCCATGGGCGAGCCGTCCGCGTACACCGCGGCGATGTCCACCCCGTCCGCGGCCAGCGCGAGGTCGAGCGTCTCCGTGGCCGTGCACATGGCGAAGAGGAATCCGCCGCGCTCCACGTACTGGCTGATGGCCACCGCCACCGCCCGCTTCTCGGCGGGGACGGATGGGAACCCGAGCGACCGCGCCATGGACCGGTTCTGCTCGACCATCTCCGCCAACCAGGGCGCGCCGGCATAGTTGAGGAAGAACTTGGAGTATTGCCCCGTGAAGTCCTCGTGGTGCAGGTGCAGCCAGTCGTAGCTCCGAAGCTCCTCCCCCACTACCTCCGGGTCCCAGATCTTCTCGAACCTGATCCCGGCATAGTTGAGGGCCATGGTCACCGCGTCGTCCCAAGGCGCGGCGTTCGGGGGCGCGTACACGGCCACCTTCGGCGCCTTCTCCAACGGCACCGCGTCCATGTTGCCGCTCCGGATCTCGCCCCGGACCTCGGTCACCCGCCCGTCGTCGATCGGCTCGGTGGTGACGCCCGCGAGTGCGGCGTCCCGGCTGGTGGCCCCGTCCGCCGGCAGCAGGAACGCGCCGCCCCGGTAGTTCAGGAACCACTCGGCCCGGCCGCCGCGCTCGAGCAGGCGGAACGCGAGCCCGTAGGCCTTGAGATGATCGGCCTGCGCGTCGTCCATCGGCACCAGCAGCCACGGTGCGGCGCGGCCGAACACCGGCAGCCGCTGTAGCCCGGGGGTGAACGCGGCGAGGCCCGCGCAGCCGCGAAGCACGAACTCGCGGCGTTTCACGTCTGCGGCACCGCGCCGCGGGCCTGGTCGAGCGTTCGGCGGGCCTGAGGAACCAGCGCGCTCTCGGGATAGGTGAGGATGAGATGCTCGAGCAGCGCCACTGCCTCCGCCTTGCGATCGGCGGCGAGCAGCAGCTCCGCCAGGGCCAGCTCCGCCGCCGGCGCGGTGGCGGGCGCGTCCTTCGAAGCGGCCTCGCGGTAGAGCCGCTCGGCCTCGGCCGCGTTCCCGCGAACCTGCGCGAGCCTCCCGGCGAGCAGCCGGACCTCGGCGCCGCCCTTGGCGGCGGGCAATTCGCCCGCGACCGCGACGAGCTCGGTCACGGCCCGGGCGGTGTCACCCTGCTCCAGCACGAGGAGCGCGGCACCCAGGGATGGAAGCGAGTCCGCCTGGATGGGCTGAAGCAGCGCGAGCAACATGGTTCGCCTCGTGGCGTCCGCGCGATCCCCGGCGTAGGGGCCCGCGTGCTTGAAGCTCTCCAGGGCTCCCTTCAGGTCGCCGCGGTAGAGGCGAATGCGTCCGGCGAGCGCGAACCCCTCGACGGTGCTGTCCCGGCCCAGCGCCGAGTCCGCCCGGTCGAGCTCACCCTTCCGGATGTACGCGGCGGCCAGGGCGCGCGTGAGCTGCGCACGCTCCTCGCCGCTCAACTCCGGACCCAGCTCGGCCAGGCGTCGGCTCGCCTCCGACAGCTTGCCTTCGTCGATGAGCACGGTGAGCAGCGCACTGGCGGCGCCGGCCGGGATCGAGCCCGAGGCCGAGCGATCGTCGGCCAGGCCCGACAGCATGCGCCGCGCGGATTCCCGGTCACCCGCTGCGGAATAGGCCTGGGCCGCCTCCAGCCGGGTTCGGGACGCCTGCACCGGCGGCAGGCGCGACGCGATCGCCTCGAGTGCCCGGCCCTGTGCCAGCTGCGCGTCAGGGTGGCGCAGCATGCGGAGCTGCTCGACCAAGGCTCGGAGCGCCTCCAGGGCGTGCCCCTGTCGCTCGGGCAGGCCACGCTGGAGCGCGGCCAGACCGCCCAGCGGGTCGCCCCACTTCACCCGCAGCTCGGACTCCAGCCGGCGCGCGGTGAAATCCTGCTCGGCGGCCAGTATCCGGAGGATCTCCGCCCGCTTGGACACCGGGGCATGGCCCAGTGTCGCCACGGCCGTCACCCGGTAGCCCGGGAGCCGCCGGACGGCCGGAACCCACTCACGGGCCGCGGTGGCGTAGTCTCCGTCGGCCACGGCGAGCTGCGCAAGCTCGCCGGCGAGCGCGTCCGCACGACTCAGCCGCTCGCGTCCCAGCCGATAGGCCCGAAGCGCCTCCTCACGGTGGCGCCCCGCGAGCGCGGCGGCGCCCCACTCCCGGTAGGGATTCTCGTCACCCGGCTGAATCTTCGCCCACCGTTCAGCGACGGCGCGCATGCTGTCCGGCTGGCCGGCCGCGGCCCAGGCCCGGAGCGCCACCCCGTACAGCGCGGGGCGCGATGGGTTCGCGGCGAGCCCCGTGCGGATGTCCGGCAGGATCTCCGCGCTGCGATTCAGCGGTAGCAGCACGCGCTCGAGCCCCAGCAGGGCGGACACATCGCCTGGCTGTCGTCCCAGCAGCTCGCGATAGGCCCGCACCGCCGCCTCGTACTCCCCGCGGCGCTCCAGCTCGAACGCCTCCGCGATCGTGCCCTGCTGTGCCCCGGCTCCACGAAGGGCGGTGCCGAGCAGGAGCAGGGTGAGCAACGTGGTACGGACGTGGACCATCGGTGACCTCGAGAGGGACTTCGAACGCAGGCCGAAATCTATTCGACCGGCCGCGACTTCACAGAGCGGAAGTTAGCACAGCCGAACCGCGATACATTTAAGGCTTGAGGTGTCCCACGGCCCGGACGTGACGTGCGGGCTCGGGTCGAGTCTGGGGGCGGGTTCTGTGCAGCAATCGAGCGCCCGGACCGCAGCCTCGACCGGTCGAAAATCGCAGAGAACTGGAGATATCGTGATCAGAGTCGGATTGCTCGGCCTCGCGCTGTCCCTCGCGCTTGCAGGCCGCGCCTTGGGCCAGGAGCCCGCGTCCCAACCACTCGAGCCGGCGGACGCGCCGGTCGCGGCGCTCCACGTCGCGCTGTACAACGAGCAGGCCAACGTGCAGGAGCCGACCGACTCCGCCAAGGCCGTGCTCGCCACCGAGGTCCTCCACGGCAAGCTGGCCGAGCTTCTCCCCGGCCAGCCGGTGGCCGGCGCCGCTGAGGCCGCCGCAGAGCGGAGTCCGTCCTGCCACGCCATCGTCTCGTGCGCGCGCGAGGTGGCCGCGGATGCCGGCGCCAGGTGGGTGGTGCTCGCGAAGGTGAGCAAGACCAGCAACCTGATTTGGCTCCTGACCGGCCAGCTGGTTCACGTCCCGAGCGGGAGGATCATCCTGGACGACTCCACCGAGCTCAAGGGCGAACCGGATGTCATGGTGCGGGCCGGCTCACGCATCTTCGCCGAGCGAGTCGCTCGCACGGTGAAGGCGGGCGGAGTGGCCAACAACTTCCCGACCCCTGAGCTGAGCCTCGAGCGTTAGCTCGGCTCCTACTGCGGCGCTGGTGCGAGGACCTCGGAGAGCCGCCGGAAGTAGTCCACCACCAGCCGCCGCTCCTCCGGTGAGAGCCGCTGGAGTTCGTCCCAGCTGGGAACGCGGAGCCGCCCGTCGTCGCCGGTGAGCCTTGCGCGCAACGCCGGAGGCAGGCGCACGCTGTCGGCGGCCGCGGTGGTGCTCTGTCGCTCCTTCCGCTCATCCTCCTCGGTGCCCTGCAGGGTCCGGCCGGCGTCTAACATTCGCCGAAACAGCCGCTCCTGTCGCTCCACGACCTGTCGATCGAGCCGACCCATCTCGAGCCGCCGCGCGAGCTCCTTCGCCTCCTCAGCCAGCTCGCCCGCGCCCGTCATGTTCCCCTGCGCCTGGAGTCGCTGGAGCTCTTCCGCCAGGGCACGCTGCCGCTCGGCCATCCGGCGGAGCTCCTGCCGGATTCCCGCGGAGCCCGCCATGGGCAGCAGCCCGGCCGCCTGCTCCCCCAGTCCTCCCTGCTGCTTGGCCAGCTCCGCCATCCGCTCCATGGCTTCCGCCAGCCCCGAGCCGGACGAGGAGCCCGACACCTCGCCGCGAGCCCGCAGGAGCTGGTGTGCGGCCGCGTTGAGCGCGTCCACCGCCCCGCCGGCCTGTTCCACGCCTTCGCGGACGTTCGGGACGGCGGAGGCGATCGCCTCCCGGGTTTGCTGCATCTGGGCCCGCGCGGCGCCCAGCGCGCTGCCGATCTGGGCGGGCACGAGCGCGTTCTTGCCCGCCGTGCGCCGGACCTGCTCCAGGAGCCGCTGCACGCCTTCCTCGATGGCGCCCTGCTCGGCCCGAAGCGCCGCACCCGCCTCCGCGCCGCTGCGGAGCGCCTCCTGCACGGCGAGCTGGCGCTCCGCCAGCCGCCCGGTCTCGGCCAACGCCTGGTCGATGGCCTGCATGACCTCCTCGCGCCACTGCTGCTGCATCGCCTGACGCTCGCGCTGGAGCTGATCGCCCAACGGCTCGAGCGACTTCGCCGCCTGCTCCCCCTGAGACCTGGCCGGGTCGCGACGACCCTGCTGCGCCGCCTGTGCGGCCCGACTCATGTGCCCCGCTGCCCGCTGCGCCTGTGCCGCGGCTGAGTCGAACGGCGCCTGGCGGCCCTCGGCTTGCATCTCCTCGCCCAGCCGCTCGAGGCCGCGGGCGAGTGAGTCGGTCCGCGCCGCGAGCTCCCGCTCGGTCGCCGCGGCCTGCGCGCTGTCCATGCGGCGGACCTGCTCGTTCCACTCCCGCTGCTCGCGCGAGAGGTCGCGCGACTCCTGCGCGAGATTGGCGAGATCACCCTCGAGCGCCGCGCGCTCGAACAGCTCGCGGCTTCGCTCCAGCGCCTCTCGCATCTCCCGCTGCGCCTCTGCCAGACGCTCCAGCGCCTCGCGCGCCTGCTCGGCGTCCAGGTTCTGCAGCGCGCGCTGCAGCTCGGCCAGACGCTCGCGCAGCTCCGGGGAGAGCGCCCGCTCGAGCTGCTCGCGGATCTCCTGGAGCTGCCGCTGCCAGGCGGAATCGCCCACGCCCGCGGCTTCCGCGCTCTGCCGCAGCGCCTCCAGCGACTGCTTCAGCTCCTCCGCCTGGCGGAGGAGCTCCTGCTGCCCCTTCGCGACCGCCTCCGCGCGCTTGGAGCGCTCGAAGGAGAGCGCCTCCTCGCCCCGCTCCCCGGTCGATCCCGCCCTCGGGCGCTCGCGGGCGAGGTCCTCCGTCTGACGCTCCAGGCGGCGGCTCGCCGACGTGATCGAGTCGAGCTGGCTGTGCACGTCCTCCGAAGCCATGCGCTGCGCCGCCCTCACCTCGCTCATGGTGGGGAGCCGCAGCACGAACTCGCGGGAGCGGCCGCTCTGCCGGCGTGGGGTGTTGTCGGTCGCCACGGCGTAGTAGCGCACCGTGTCGCCGGGGAGCAGGCCGCGCCGGTTGAGATCCAGCGTATGGGTGAGGATCGCGCGGTCGGGCCGCTCCGCGGGCACCACGAGCGAATCGCGGACCGCGGAATCCACCACGCCGATCCGGCTGATGCGGCGGCTCACCAGCGCCGCCGCGGTGATGCCGTAGTCGTCCCGCACATCGATGACCAGCGGCACCTTCAGGCTGAGCGGCGCCAGGGTATCGGCACCGGGCACCGGAATCTCCACGGCGGGCGCGCTGTCGGCCACCACCCGCACCGCCAGGCGTACGGTATCACCGGCCAGGGGCGCCCCGCTCGCGCTCGCGAGGGCAAGGCGGTACTCCCCCGACCTCGGAGGCACGAGGTCGCCGACGAACTTCCCGCCGGTCACGACGAGGCTCTCGCGCCGGGCGCCGCCCACCCACGCCGCCGAAGCCAGGGGTGCCGTGGCTTCCCCGATCGTCTCCAGCCGCGTCCCGGCCGGCAGGAGCAGTGTGTCGCCGTCGGTGGGTACCGGCTCGGATTCCAGGCCGAGATAGCGCGGGTAGTGGGCGGTGACCGCGAGCGAGCCCAGGAACACGGGCAGGCGGACTTCGACCATGACCGTGTCCGAGCCGCGGGTGCCGCTGGTCACCCGAGCGTATACGTCGCTGGTGAGTGGCCCGCTGGAGAGGCTGGCGTTTCCCAGCGAATCGAGCCGCACGGCGCGCGGCCGCCACGCCTCCCCTGGGGCGCGCATCCACAGTGTCGCGGTCGTCCGGCCGATCGCCTCCACCCGGAACTCGACCGAGTCGCCCCGATCCACCACGCCGGGCTCGGCCGAGATGCGGACCGGCGCCACCATCGCGCGCCACGCGTGCCCCGGGTCCCACAGCGCGCTGGCGGCGCCGTGCACCGGGCCGGCCGACGTGAACGCGACCAGTCCGGCGAGCAGAACGCCGAGCGCCGCGAGGCTCAGCGCGCGCACGGGCCGGGCGATCGGCTCTACCGCCGCGGCGCCGCGGCGCTCGACCTCGCTCGCCTGCGCCGTGTCGGCCTGCGCCAGGAGCGCAGTGCTGGTCCCCGGCGCGGGCTGATCGAGCAGCGCCGTGAGAGTTCCGCGACGCCATGCACCCATCTCCTCCAGCCGGCGAGCCAGTCGGGCATGGGAGAGCGCGCCCACGGCGCCCCACGCGAGATACGCCACCACCGCGAGCGCTACCGCCGCAACGGCCCACGCCGCCAGGACCCAGCCCGGGCCGGTCACCCAACCCAGGCGCACCGCCCAGGCGCCAGCGCCGAGGAGCAGCGCGACGCACCCGAGCCCCAGCGCCAGCCACCCGGCACCCGCCCGCTGCTTCAGCGGCCGCGCGAGCCGGTGGAGAGCGCGGCTGGTGGCGAGCCCGCTCACCCGCCGTACCCCACGGCGTACGCGAACAGGTTCACCCCCATGCGGAGCGCCGCCTCCCGCTTCTCCGCGGGGTCGCGGTGCACCTCGGGGTCCTCCCACCCGTCGCCCAGATCGGTCTGGTACGAGTAGAAGACCGCCAGCCGGCCGTCCAGGAAGATCCCGAAGCCCTGCGCCGGTTTCTTGTCGTGCTCGTGGATCTTGGGAATGCCTCGGGGAAACGCGTACACGAGATCGTACACGGGATGATCGAGGGGAACTTCGACCAGCTCCTCCCCCGGGAAGAGCCGCGCGAGCTCGCGCCGGATGGACTCGTCCATGCCATAGTTGTCGTCGGCGTGCAGGAAGCCGCCCTGCCGGAGCCAACGGCGCAGCGTGGCGAGGTCCTCGTCGCTCCAGCGCACGTTCCCGTGGCCGGTCATGTAGAGATATGGCAGGTTCCAGAGCTCGTCGTCACGCAGGGTGACGACCCGCTCCTCCCCCGCGACGCGGAGCCGCGTGCGGGTCCTGATGGCGTCGAGGAGATTGGGAAGGCTGGACGGGTTGGCGTACCAGTCGCCGCCGCCGTCGTAGTGCAGCCGGCCGATCGTCATCAGGGCGCCGGCGGACGGCGTCACGCCCGGCCCCTGTGCGGCGGCCGAGCCGGCGAGGACCAGACCCGACAGGAGCAAGGCGGCGACACGCGGCATCTAGGGCAATCCAGTCACCAAACGGTAGGCGTCGTTCCGCGAGAGGCCGAGGGTCTCGGTGAGTCGCCGGGCCACCTCGCGCCGGGAGAGGCCCTCGGCCAGGAGTGCGGTTGCCTCCTCGGTCGCGTCGGCCGTGCGGTCGGGCGGCGGAGGCGGAACTCCCGTTCCCGCCATCACAATGGTGAGCTCCCCCCGCGGGAGCGCCCCGGAATAATAATCCGCCAGCTCGGCGAGGGTCCCCGCCCGGAGTTCCTCGTGCAGCTTGGTGAGCTCCCTCGCCACCAGCGCACGCCGGCCCGGACCCGCAGCGGCGACGAGATCGTTGAGCAGGGCGACCAGACGCGAGGGGGCCTCGAAGAAGACGACGCTCCACTCCTCCGCGGCGGCACGCGCCAGGAGTCTGGAGCGTTCCTGGCCCTTGCGGGGGAGGAAGCCGAGGAAGAGATAGCGATCGGCGGAAATGCCGGCGGCGGAGAGTGCCGTGGCAACCGCCGAGGGCCCGGGTATGGGTACGACGGTGACGCCGGCGTCGAGGGCCACGGCGACGAGGTCGGTGCCGGGATCACTCACCCCCGGCGTGCCGGCGTCGGTCACCAGCGCGACGTCGCGGCCGTCGTCCAGGATCTCGAGCAGCGTCTCGACTCGGCGTTCGCCGGAGTGCGCGTGAAAGCTGAGTAAGGTGGGAGAGGCGCCGAGGTGGCTGAGCAGGCCCCGGGTGCGCCGGGTGTCTTCGGCGGCGACGACGGCGGCGCGCCGCAGGACTTCCGCCGCCCGCGGAGAGAGGTCCCCGAGGTTGCCGAGCGGCGTGGCGACGACGTAGAGGGTGCCTCTCGT
>DATABZ010000404.1:0-11236 GCA_036259315.1 Gemmatimonadales bacterium
GGTGGTGTACGACACCTCGAGCAGTGCCGCGGTGACCGCGTCGGCGCGGCACGTCGTCGTTCCCCGTGCTGGTGACGACGGCACCAGGGAGGTGCTGGATCTCGTCCTCCTCGTCAACGCCGGCTCCCGAACCCGCGTAGCGCCCGATTCCCTCGGCGCCTCCTGGAGCGGACCGCTGCCGCCCCGGAGCGAGGGGCTCGAGCTGGGGGAGAGCGACGTGTCACCCGACGCGGTGACCCGGCGGGGCGACTCGGTGATCGTCTCGGCGCCGATCTCGCCTGGGGAGAAGCAGCTCGCGTTCCAGTACCATCTACCCGCCGGTGGCCAGGAGATCGAGATCCCGGTGGGCTCGGAGCCGGTCACCCTCAACGTCCTGCTGGAGGAGGCCGGGGGGACGGTGGTGGGTCCCGGCCTCGTGGCCGCCGACAGCCAGCTGATCGAGGGGCGATCCTTCCGGCGCTGGAGCGGGGACGTTCCGGCAGGAGCCGTCGTCCGGGTCACGCTCCCTGGGGCGACGGCAAACGCGACACCGATCCTGGCCGTTCTGGTGGGGCTCCTGGCCCTGGCGCTCCTGGTGGCCGCCTGGAGGATGCTGCCCAGGACAGGCCCGATCTCCAGCAACGGCATCCTCGATGAGATCGCGGCGCTCGACGCCAGGTATCAGGGGAAGCAGGCGGAGACGCCCCCCGACGAGTGGGCTCGCTACGTCGATCGTCGCGCCGGGCTCAAGGCGGAGCTGGCGGCGACTCTTGCCCGGGGGTCCGGCGGCCGATAAACTTGCCGCGCTGGTCAGCGATCCACGCGAACGAGGACGCTCGGAAGCCGGTGCGAAGCCGGCGCGGCCCCGCCACTGTGACGGGCATGACACTCCGCTCATCGCGCCACTGGGTAACCGGGAAGGCGAGCGGAGGCCCGGAGCCAGGAGACCTCTCCGTTCGCGCCACCATCAGCGCCCTCCGGGGGGAGGGATGGGTGGCAACATCTCCGCTCCGCGCCTTCTCGCCTTCGCTTTCGCCTGCGCCATCCTGGCCTGCAGCGGGTCCGCCTCCGGCGTGCGCGGCCCGGTCGTCGTGGTCGACGACGCGGGGGACACCCTGGCCGTGCGGGTGCCCGCCACGCGGGTGGTGTCGCTGATCCCCGCCACCACCGAGCTGCTCTTCGCCATCGGGGCCGGACCTTCCGTCGTCGGACGCACGCAATGGTGTGACTATCCTCCCGCCGCACGGCGCATCCGCAATCTCGGCCCCGGCATCAATCCCAACCTCGAGGCGGTGCTCTCGGTCCGGCCCGATCTCGTGATCCTCTACAACTCGGCGCAGCATGCCGCGGTCGCCGCCCGGCTGCGCGAGCTCGGTATCCCGGCGCTTCGGCTCAACACCGACGCGTTGACCGATGTTCGCCGCGTCGGCACGCTGCTCGGCCGGCTCACCGGTCGGACCCGTGGCGCGGACTCGATGAGTGCAGCCTTCGATACCGCGCTCGCCGCGGCCACGGTGGACGCCGGGCAGGGCCCGCGGCCCAAGGTCCTCCTGCTGGTGTGGGAACAGCCGCCGATGACGCTCGGGCGGGGCAGCTTCCTGAGCGAACTGGTGGAGCGCGCGGGAGGCGAGAACCTGTTCGCCGACATCTCCGAATCGTCCGCACCCGTGAGCATCGAGGCGGTGAGCGCACGGGACCCCGACCTGGTCCTCACGGCTGCCGCCGGCCCCGCGAGCATCGCGCGGCGGCGCGAGTGGCAGGCGGTCCGAGCGGTACGCGAGCGGCGGTTCCTCCACATCTCCGGGACCGAGTACGATCGCCCGGGTCCCCGCTCGCCGGGAGCCATCCGCGCGCTGGCCAGGCGGCTCCGCGAGGCCGCCAGGTGAGGCCTGTCGCCATCGTCGGGCTCCTGATCGTCGTCGCCGCATCGCTGGGGCTGGGACTCGCAGCGGGCACGGTGCCCCTCCCGCTGGAGCACGTATGGCTGGGGCTCTGGACTTCGGACGCCCCGGCGTCCGTCATCGTCCGGGAGCTGCGGGCCCCCAGGGTGCTCCTGGCCTTTCTCGTGGGCGGGAGCCTCGCAGTCTGCGGCGCCGCGCTCCAGGCGATGATCAGAAATCCGCTGGCGGAGCCGTACCTCCTGGGTCTCTCCGGCGGAGCGGGCCTCGGCGCGGTGGTGGCGCTGGCGTCCCGGGCGGCCGGTCCATGGGCGGTTCCACTCGCGGCGTTCGTCGGCGCGCTCGCCGCGGTCGGGCTCGTCTACCGTCTCAGTCTCGTCGCGGGGCGGAGACTCGACCCGAGGATTCTCCTGCTCTCGGGCGTGGTCGTCGGCGCCTTCGCAGGAGCGCTGATGAGCGCCATCATCGTGCTCTCGGACGCGCCCACGGTGCGCAACGCGTTCCTGTGGCTGCTCGGCGGATTCGGTGCGGCCTCGTGGCAGACCCTGGCGGTCTTCGCCGCGTATGCCGCGGTTCCACTCGCCGCCATCGGACTCAGCGCGCGCGCCCTGGATCTCGTCGCCCTCGGCGAGGAACCGGCCCACCACCTGGGCGCGGACGTGAATCGCACGCGCCGCCTGGTGTACCTGTGCACCGCGCTGCTCACCGCGGCGAGCGTCGCGGCGTGCGGCATCATCGGCTTCGTCGGGCTGGTCGTGCCCCACGCAGTGCGGACCCTGACGCGCCCGCTGCACCGCACGCTGCTTCCGCTGGTGTTCATGGGTGGGGGCTCGTTCCTCGTGCTCTCGGACGTCGTCTCCCGCACGGTGGCCCCGCCGCTGGAGCTTCCCGTCGGCGTCATCACCGCGCTCGTGGGTGTCCCCGTGTTCGCCGTGCTGCTCAGGAGGAGCGTGGCGTGACCCTCCAGGTCAGGGATCTGGTGGTGCGGTACGGAGGCGCGCCTCCCGCGCTCGACGGCGTGAGCTGTGACGTGGCGGGAGGCGAGCTGCTGGCCGTGGTGGGTCCCAACGGGAGCGGGAAGACCACGCTCGTCCGCGCCGTGAGTGGCCTGGTGTCCGCCGAGCGGGGTGAGGTGAGCGTGGACGCGCGACCCCTGAGCCGCTGGTCCCGCACCACCTTGGCCCGCGTGCTGGCCGTGGTGTCCCAGGGCGAGGAGGTGACGTTTCCGCTGCGGGTCATGGAGACGGTGATGCTCGGGCGGTACGCCCGCCTGGGCCCGCTGGCGGGTCCATCGGCCGCCGATCGGTCGGCAGTGATCGATGCCCTCGCGCGCTGCGACGTCACGGGCCTCGCGGATCGTACCATCGACACCTTGAGCGGGGGCGAGTGGCAGCGGGTCCGGATCGCGCGGGCCCTGGCGCAGGAGCCCCGGGTGCTGGTGCTCGACGAGCCGACGACGTCGCTGGACGTCCGCCACGAGATGGAGCTCTTCGAGCTGGTGCGCGGGCTGGTGAACGGCGGGTTGGCAGGCCTGGTGATCACCCACCACATCAATCTCGCGGCGCGCTTCGCCGATCGCATCCTTCTCCTGAGCCGTGGCCGGGTGGCCGCGCTGGGTCGTCCGGGCGAGGTGCTGCGACAGGAGACGCTCCGGGCGGTGTTCGACTGGCCCGTGGCGGTGACCACGTGGTGCGACGGCTCGCCCCAGGTGGTCCCCCTGCGGCCGCACGAGGTTCGGGACTGACCGTCCGGAGCAGGGAAGGGGCCGGCGCCCCCCGCCGGAACGCCCGGATCCGCCTACCTTTCGTCATCCGCCGCATTTCACGACCCGTTCCGGAGCCCCATGCCCCGTCCCGCACTGCTCGTCCTGGCGATCGGCATCCTGCTCGGCTGCGCGGACACCAACGCTCCGCCGCCCGAGCCGATCGAGCTGCTTCTGGTGGCGAACAGCCAGTCCAACTCGATCACGATCGTGCCGGTGGACGAACCGGAGTCGGCGACCTCCGTGTCACTCAGCACTCCCCGAGGCGCGCCGACGACGCTGGCCGCCCGGGAGAGAATCGCCGTCGTTCCGCTCGGCACCGTGGATCAGGTCGCAGTCGTCGACCTGCTCGCCAGAACCCTGGTCCACCGGATCCCGCTCCCCGACGGCGCACGGCCGACCGGCGCCATCATGGTCAACGACTCGATCGCCTACGTGGCGAACCCCGGCCGCAACACCATCTCCCAGGTGAACGTATTCTCCCGGGCAACGGCAGAGGTAGCGGTGGGCGTCCATCCACAGGGCTTTGCGCTGGCCCGCGGCCGCCTCTTCGTCTTGAACGGCAACCTCGACCAGACCGGCGAGCCCCTGGGGCCGAGTTGGATCACGGTGGTCAATCCCGCCACGAACATCGCGGGCGACTCGATTCCCCTCACCGGCCCCGGCAACGCCGCGTTCGCCACCATCGCCGGCGACGGTCTCATCTACATCGTGAACCGCGGGCGCATGACGACGGCGGAAGGTCGCCTCTCGGCGGTGGACCCGCTCGAGCGCCGGGAGGTCGCGAGCTTCGCCGGACTCGGTCTCCTGCCGGGCGAGGCGGCGAGCGACGGCCGTGCGCGCGTGTTCGTCAGCTCGGCCACCGAGGGACTGCTCGAGTTCAATACCGACAGCAATGCCGTGGTGCGGGGCGAGGGGGAAGGCGTCCCGATCCCGTCGAACTCCGGCGTCGCGGTGGACAGCGAGGGCCGGATCTACGCCATTCGCAGTGGGGAGTGTGATCCCGGGCAACCCGGCTTCGCTTACGTCCTCGACGAGGAGCTTATGGAGATCGAGCGGATTACGCTGGGCCGCTGTTCCGCCGGTGCGGTGGTGGTACGCATCGGGGCGGACACCACAGGCGAGCTCTGAGCGGCGTCGTATCTTTCCCGCATGCCATCGCTCGACACACCGGCGATCGTCCTCGCCTCGCTTCGCTATAGCGAGACGTCCAAGATCGTGCGGCTGGCCACCCGCGAGCACGGAGTCCAGAGCGCCATCGCGAAGGGGGCCCTGCGCCCGCGGAGCCGGTTCGGCGCCGCGCTCCAGTTCCTGAGCGAGGGCCAGGCGCGCCTGCTGGTGAAGGAGCATCGCGAGCTGCACGTCCTGGCGAGCTTCGATCTCCTGCGCCTGCACGCCGGCCTCGCCGCCGACCTGGAGCGGTACGCCACCGCCTCCGCGCTGGCCGAGGTGATGCTGCGGTTCGCGCCCGCGGATCCCCACCCCGAGAGCTACGATCTCCTTCGCGAGGCGCTGAGCCTGCTCGAGATCGCTCCGGCCTCCGAGCAGGAGCCACTGGGGTTCCGGGTGCTCTGGCAGCTCGTGAGTGCCCTGGGCTTCGCCCCCGAACTGGAGGCGTGCGTCCGGGACGGAACTCCGCTGCCAGGGGAGGGCGGCGTGGCGTTCAGCACCAGCGAGGGAGGGGCGCTCTGTCCCACCTGCGCGGCGGGTCACGGCGCCACGCAGCTCCCTGCCGACGCCCGCGCCGACCTCGGCGCCCTGCTCGATGCCTGTGCCGCGCTGCCGCGGCTCGATCGCCGACACGCGGAGTCGCACCGCCGGCTCCTCGCCCGCTACATCCGCTATCACCTGGGCGAAGGGGCCGAGCTCCCGGCGCTCGAGTTCTGGCTTCGCCGGCCCTGGATGGCCGCGTGATCGTCGGGACTGCCGGGCACATCGACCACGGGAAGTCGGCGTTGGTGACGGCGCTGACCGGGCGGCCCATGGACCGCCTCGCGGAGGAGCGGCGGCGCGGGATCACCATCGACCTGAACTTCGCTCCGCTGGATCTGGGCGGCGGCAGGGTCGCCGGCGTCGTGGACGTGCCGGGCCACGAAGACTTCGTGCGCACCATGGTGGCCGGCGCCTCGGGCGTGGACCTCGCCCTCCTGGTGGTCGCGGCGGATGAGGGAATCATGCCGCAGACGCTCGAGCACCTCGCTGTCCTCGAGCATCTGGGTGTGCCCCACGGCATTCCGGTGCTGAGCAAGGCCGACCTGGTGGACGGCGACTGGCTCGAGCTGGTGAGCGCGGAGCTGGCCGAACGGCTGGCCGGCTCGCGGGTCGCGTTTTCTTCACCCGTTGCCGTCTCGGCCCGCACCGGCACGGGATTGGAGGAACTGCGCCGGCTCGTCGCGGACCACGCGCGCCGCATAGCGCCGCGCGCTCCGGGCGACCTGTTCCGGCTCCCGGTGGACCGGTCCTTCTCCCTCGCCGGCGTCGGGACGGTGGTCACCGGGACCGCCTGGTCCGGCCGCGTTCGGATCGGAGACGAAGTCGCGCTGATGCCCGGCGGGGCAGTGGGTCGCGTGCGCTCCATTCAGGTCCACGGCACCACGGTGGATCGGGGTGAGCCGGGCCGCCGGACGGCTGTCGGCCTGGCCGGTGTCTCACGGGACCAGGCCCACCGGGGCACGGTCCTGGTCTCGGCCGGTGAGGCCTGGTCCCCTACGACCGCGCTCGATGCGATGCTGGCTCTCGATTCTTCGGCCCCACGCCCGTTGACCCAGCGCACCCGCGTTCGCGTTCACCTGGGGACCGCCGAGACCCTTGCCCGCGTGCTGCCGCGCGAGCGGATCGAGCCGGGGAGCAGGGGACTCGCCCGGCTCGCCCTCGAAGAACCGCTGGTCGCCCGCGGCGGCGACCGGTTCGTCATCCGGAGCTACAGCCCGGTTTCGACCATCGGTGGGGGCTTGGTCCTGGATCCCGTTCCGCCGTCGCGCCGGGCGAAGTGGCCTGTCCGCCTGTCCGCCGCGGAGCCTGCCGAACGTCTCCCGGCACTCGTAGAGCGTCGGCCCGGCGGGTTGGCTACTCCCGCGCTCCCGGTCCTGTTGGGGATCCCCGGCGCCGAGGCCCGCGCCGCGGCACTCCGTGCGCCCGAGCTCAGGCAGGTCGGTGACCTCTGGGTCACCCAGGACTCGCTCCGCGCGCTCGGCGCGGCCTGCCTGGCCCTGCTGCGGCGCCATCATCGAGAGCATCCCCTGGAGCGCGGGCTTCCACTGCAGACGCTGCGGAAATCGGTCCGCGCGCCCGATCTCGTCATCGAGTGCGTGCTGGACGAGTTGGTTCGGACCGGTCGCATGCGGAGGCTCGAGGGACTGGCGGCGCTGGCCGGCTTCACGCCCGCAGCTGCCGGCGGTGAGGGGGCCGTTGCCGAGATGGTAGCTTTGGTCGAGGACGCCGGCCTCACCCCGCCGAGCGTGGCGGAGCTCGAGCGGAGGACCGGGCGCCGGGACGCGGGGGCGATTCTCCGGCTCGCCGCCTCGACCGGCAAGGTCGTCGCGATCGAGGCGGATCGCTACTACTCCAGGGCCGCCCTGGAGCGGTTCGTCGCCGCGCTTCGCCGGGGTGGAGGCGCCGACGTGATCGTCCCCTCCGAGCTGCGTCAGCACCTGGGTATCAGCAGAAAGTACTTGATCCCGCTCCTGGAATGGGCCGATGCACAGGGCTTTACCGCCTGGGAGGGGGAGGTCCGACGAGCCCGGCTCGCGGGGCCCGCTTGACACCAAAACCGGCGTTCAGCCATCTTGCCACTGATTCTGCCATCCCGTGTCCGCCATCTCGGAGGTGCCCACCGTTCCACACGAGGTATGAAGAGGAGCGCCCATGGTCCGCTTTGCGTGGCCGGGGTGGTGGCTCGGGCTTCTGGTGGGCATTGGCTCCCCCGCTGCGGCACAGGCGAACCTTCCCCCGCCACGCGTCGAGCTGAAGGAGAACTACCCCAATCCCTTTTTTCCGGCGACGACGATCCCATTCTCGATCTCCCGGGAGGTCTGCACCAAGGGACATCAGCCGGTGGTGAGCTTGAAGATCTACAACGTGCTGGTTCAGATGGTCGCGATTCCGGTCTTGGCCGACGGATCCGCCGAGCGGCTCGACAGCCTCCGCCTTCGGTGCGGCGACTACCTGGCATACTGGGACGGGAAGTATCTGGATGGGAAACGCGAAGCCACGCCGGGCATCTACTACTACCAGCTCACGGTCGACGGCGAGCGGTACACCCGGAAGATGATCGCGCAAGGAAGAGCGATGAACCAACCCTAGGGGCGACGCAGGTCGCCCCTAGGCGTTTTTGCCGGCTGCGCTGCCATTTCGGCAGCTTTTGGGGGAACGGCACTTGCCTTCGAGGATGAGGTGCAAGGGTGTAATCCTCGAATGGGAGAGAGGTTGTGATGATCCGACCGGATCGAATGACGATAAAGGCCCAGGAGGCTTTCCGAGATGCAGTGGAGGAGGCGCGCGGCCGGGGGAACCCGGTCGTCAACGACGCGCATCTGCTCGCCGCCCTGGTTCAACAGCCTGAAGGGGTGGTCCAGCCACTCCTCCAGAAGGCCGGGGTGAACGTAGCCCGGCTGGTGGACGAGATCGAGCGTGAGATTGCCCGGTTCCCGAAGCAGGAAGGCTCTGGTGCGGAGCCCAGCTTCAGCCGTGAGCTCCACCGGGTGTTCGACCGGGCCGAGGAAGACGCCCGCAAGATGGGCGACGCCTACGTCTCCACCGAGCACCTGCTGCTGGCCCTGGCCGAGGAGAAGGGTGCCTCTGCCAGGACCGCCCTCAGCGCGCAGGGTGTGGCGGCGGACGACCTGCGTCAGGCGCTCCAGGAGGTGCGCGGCTCGCACCGGGTCACCGACCAGTCGCCCGAGGAGAAGTACCAGGCGCTGGAGCGCTACACCCGCAATCTCACGGACCTCGCGCGACGCGGGAAGCTCGACCCGGTCATCGGCCGGGACGAGGAGGTGCGCCGCGTCATGCAGGTCCTCTCCCGCCGGACCAAGAACAACCCCGTGCTGATCGGCGAGCCCGGCGTGGGCAAGACCGCCATCGTCGAGGGATTGGCGCAGCGCATCGTGAACGGCGACGTTCCCGAGTCGCTGCGGGACCGGGAGCTGGTGGCGTTGGACATCGCCCAGCTGCTCGCCGGCGCCAAGTTCCGGGGCGAGTTCGAAGAGCGGCTCAAGTCGGTGGTCAAGGAGCTGACCGAGAGCGAAGGGAAGTACATCACCTTCATCGACGAGCTGCACACCATCGTGGGCGCGGGGGCCGCCGAAGGGGCGGTGGACGCGAGCAACATGCTGAAGCCGGCGCTCGCCCGCGGCGAGCTCCGGGTGGTCGGCGCGACCACGCTCGACGAGTACCGCAAGCACATCGAGAAGGACGCCGCGCTCGAGCGGCGGTTCCAGCCGGTGCTGGTGGGCGAGCCCAGCGTGGTGGACACGATCGCGATCCTGCGCGGGCTCAAGGAAAAGTACGAGATCCACCACGGCGTGCGGATCACCGACAACGCGCTCGTGGCGGCGGCTACCCTGAGCGACCGCTACATCGGCGATCGCTTCCTCCCCGACAAGGCGATCGACCTGGTAGACGAGGCGGCCAGCCGGCTCCGGATCGAAATCGACAGCCTGCCGCAGGAGATCGACGAGGTCGAGCGCCGGGTGGTGCAGCTCGAGATCGAGCGTCAGGCGCTGCTCAAGGAGAAAGACAAGGCCGCGCGCGACCGGCTGGAGGCGGTGCAGCAGGAAATTTCCGAGCTGCGGGAGCGGAGCGCGGGCATGAAGGCACAGTGGCAGTCGGAGAAGGAGGTCATTCACGAGCTGCAGGGCACCAAGGCCGAGCTCGACGACCTGCGTGGGGAGGTGGAGCAGGCGACCCGTACCGGCGATCTGCAGCGGGCGGCCGAGCTCCGCTATGGCCGGATTCCGGAGCTGGAGCGGAAGCTCGAAGCGGGGCAGCGCCGGATGGCGGAGATCCAGGCCAAGGGCAGCTACCTCAAGGAAGAGGTGGACGCGGAGGACATCGCCGAGATCGTCTCCCGCTGGACCGGCATCCCGGTCGCGAAGATGATGGAGAGCGAGCGCGAGCGCCTGGCCCATCTGGAGAACGAGCTGGCGAAGCGCGTCGTGGGACAGGAGCAGGCCGTGAAGGCCGTGGCGGACGCGGTCCGGCGGAGCCGCGCAGGCCTGGGGGACCCCAACCGTCCCACCGGGTCGTTCATCTTTCTCGGCCCCACGGGCGTGGGCAAGACCGAGACCGCCCGTGCCCTCGCCGAGTTCCTGTTCGACGACGAGCGCGCGATGGTGCGGCTCGATATGTCGGAGTACATGGAGAAGCACTCGGTGGCTCGGATGATCGGCGCGCCTCCCGGTTACGTCGGCTATGAAGAGGGAGGGCAGCTCACCGAGGCGGTGCGGCGGCGTCCCTACAGCGTCATCCTCTTCGACGAGGTCGAGAAGGCGCACCCGGACGTCTTCAACGTGCTGCTCCAGATGCTGGACGACGGGCGGCTCACCGACAGCCAGGGCCGGGTCGTGGACTTTCGGAACGCGGTCATCATCATGACCAGCAACATCGGCAGCCAGTACATCGTGGACGCCGGCGGCGCCTCCTGGGACCGGGTGGAAGAGCGGGTCCGTGACGAGTTGCGCAACCACTTCCGGCCCGAGTTCCTCAATCGGGTGGACGACATCATCGTGTTCCGGCCGCTCTCGCGCGACGACCTCGTGCGGATCGTGGATCTTCAGCTCGCGGGCCTGGACCGGCTGCTGGCCGCCAGGAACCTCAGGCTGGAGGTCACGCCACCGGCCCGCGAGCTGCTGGCGGAGCAGGGATACGATCCGGTGTACGGCGCCCGGCCGCTCAAGCGCGTCATCCAGCGCGAGCTCCAGAACCGCATCGCGCTCGAGCTGCTGGAGGGGACCTTCAACGAGGGAGATACCATCCGGGTGGAGCGGGACGGCCACACCCTGAAGCTGGTGCACCCGTCTCGCGTGCCGGAGATGGCGAGTGCGTAGGGGGACCCCGTCGCCCAGCGACCTGACCGGGATGCAGGCGGCGCTGCGTCTCGCCAGGGCGGCCTCGGTACGGGAGGAAGTGCCCGTGGGCGCCGTGATCGTGGCCGACGGAGACGTGCTCGCCGAGGCCCACAACGAGACCGTCCACCGCCGCGACCCGACGGCGCACGCCGAGGTGCTCGCACTCCAGCGCGCCCTGCAGAAGGTCGGGGTGGACCGGCTGCCATTCGCCACCCTGTACGTGACGCTGGAGCCCTGCGCCCAGTGCGCGGGGGCCCTGGTCCTGGCGAAGGTCGGCCGCATCGTGTTCGGCGCCTACGATGCCCGCTGCGGAATGGCGGGGTCGGTGTACGACCTCCTCCGGCACCCCAGGCTCAACCACCGGCCCGAGGTGGTCGGCGGCCTGATGGCCGAGGAGTGCGGGGATATCCTGAAGCGGTTCTTCCAGAGCAAGCGGGCGACGCTCTAGCCGCGCGCTCGCGCAGCGCAGGCTGGCGAGGATTGTGCTCCGCCGATGGGGCGTCAGCGGACGACAAGCACACAGTCGTCCG
>DATABZ010000405.1:0-8820 GCA_036259315.1 Gemmatimonadales bacterium
GGCCCATCGGCGACGAAGCGACGCAGCCTGCCGAGCAGGCCGGAGAGGTTGGGACCCAACGACCATGCTCGGGTGCGTGGATCCCGCCAGATCAGCTGATCGCGCGTGAGCGCCACCAGTGTGTCGCCCAACGCGGCGAACCCGTACACGGGCGCTTGAAGGCTGGCGGTGGCGAGACCGGCGGGCCGCTCCAGGTCTTCCGCCCCGGGCACGGCGACGAAGATGCCGCGAGGCGTGCCGACCCAGGTCGAGTCGCCCGCCGGAAACACCGCATAGGCCGCATCCACGAACCGCGGCGCCAGCCGAGTGATTTTGTATGACTCATCGAGTTGGGCGAGGCCGCGCAACGTGCCGACGACGATGCGGCCCTGCCGGCCGGCGACATCCAGTACCCGGCTGTGCGGAAGTCCGCGCGCCTCATCGAAGAGCTCGATGCGCTCCTCCTCCGGAACCACCCGGGCGAGGCCGTAATCGGTCGCCGCCCACAGCGACTTGTCGCGCCCGGCCAGTTCGATCACGCGCGTGAACGGCGTCCCGGTCGCCGGCAGACCCCGCACGGTGTAGAACTCCCGCAGCTCCGATTCGACGAAGGTGAAGGCGGCGTCCGTCTGCACGGTCCGATTGGTCGCGGC
Source organism: Gemmatimonadales bacterium (assembly GCA_036259315.1). GTDB lineage: Bacteria > Gemmatimonadota > Gemmatimonadetes > Gemmatimonadales > GWC2-71-9 > CAVVWJ01. Next base: position 633 of record DATABZ010000405.1, read on the forward strand.
CCAGACGCCGCCGGGCCAGGTCATCAAGGCGCCCACGAACCGACTCGGCAGGCCGAAGGGCACTCGCTCGGGAAGGGCGGCCGCATCCTGGAGGTAGAACAGCCCCATGCCCGAGGTGCCGAGATACCAGCCCTGGTTGTCGAACGAGCGCGCCGCCGCGGTGAAACGGACCGGGCGCATCCGCGCGTCGAGGAACTGCGACGCATTGGCCTGCAGCGTGGGCGCCTGATGGAGCACCTCCTCCACGCTGGTCGGACGCACCGGTTGCGTCGGCGGATTACCCGGACTGGGGACCATTCCTCCCCGGGGGAGCACGAACCACCCACTTCGGGTGCGGATGTAGAGCCCTCCGACCGGATCGGCCTCGTCGAAGGCGATGGTGACGACGCCGCCAGGCACCGTCCCCTCGTCCCACCCCTCGAGCTCCGGCTGGTAGTGCACCCAGCCGTTGCTGCGGGCGAGCCAGAGCGATTGATCGAGCGGATCCACCAGCGCGGCGAATACGCCGCTCAGCATCCCCCGCCTGGGCGGCTCGAACGGCCCGGACCACGTCTGGAACTGGGGCTGGCGAATGACGAGCGAGGTGGGAGAGGTGACGTACACCCGCTCCATCGAGCTGGCGATGGACGTGATGTGGCTGAAGTCGCCGATCACGGTGCGGTCCTCCGGCCGCCAGTCCCGGCTGGGAGACTGCGCCAGCGCGACCGGCACGGCCGCGAAGAGCAACACCGCGCCCGCGAAGCGCATCAGCGCAATGTACACTGCCCCCGGTCGAGACGGTCGTGCACCGTCACAGCACCCGCGGCCGGGGAAGCTCGAGGAGGACGGGCGGCCGAGGCGGCGGTGGCGAGCGGCGCAGCAGCGCCCACTCGCGCCAGAGCTCCGCGAGCGCGGCGATCACGTCCGTAGGACGCAGGCTCCGGGCCGAGACCCGGCGTGCCGCCATGTCGGCCGCGCGGCCGAGCGCCTGTGCCCCGAGCGCGGCGGCGGCCAGTCCGTCGAGCTCCTGGGCGAGTGCGGTGCCGACGATTCCGCTCAGCACATCTCCGCTCCCGCCGGTAGCGAGGCCGGGGTTGCCGGCGGCGACGGTGAGCGCGGGACGGCCTGCCGCGGCCACGACGGTGGGCACGCCTTTGAGCAGAACGACGGCACCCGTGCGCTCCGCCGCCGCGGCCGCCGCGCCCCATGGATCCAGCTCGCGCTGCGCGGCCAGATCGGGAAACAGGGTTCGGAACTCGCCTGGATGAGGGGTCAACACGAGCGTGCGTCCCTCGCCCACCGCACGCAGCTGGTCGAGCGCGCCCTGGAACGCCACCAGCGCGTCGGCGTCGAGCACCACTCTGCCGGCATCCCGCGCCAGGGCGGACACCCATTCCCTCCGTCCACTCGCGCGGCCGAGCCCCGGACCGATCACGAGGGTGTCGGCCCGGGACACCAGCTCTCGCAGCGCCGGCGCCGGCTCGCGATCGAAGGGATGTGCGAGCGTCTGGAGATCGGGTTCCGCCTGCACCAGCGCGGCCACGGTCTCGGCGGGTGCGACCGCGTGGACCAGCCCGGCGCCGGCCGCGAACGCCGCGCGGGCGGCCATCCGGAGCGCGCCGGTCATGCCGGCGTCGCCTCCCACCACCACGACCCTCCCACGGCTCCCCTTGTGATCGCGAGCGTGCAGGCGCGGCAGCCAACCCGCCGCGTCGCGGTCGGTCACCAGCGCCGGCCAGTCCGGCTCCGCCGGTGGATGACCGATGTCCACGACGAGCACGTCACCCACCTCGTCGCGGGCGAGCAGGTGGCCCCGCCGCACGCCGCCGAAGGTGACCGTGAGGTCGGCCCGGGGCGCGCCGTGCACCGTGCCGCTCAGGAGGTCGACGCCCGTGGGTCCGTCCACGGCGACGATCGGCACCTCGAGATCCAGGAGCCGCTCCAGCAGCGCGGCCATCGGCGGGCGCGGCGGGCCGCTGGCGCCCGTGCCGAGCAGCGCATCCACCGCCACCCCGACCCGCGGCCACGGTCCGTCGTGCGCCACTTCGCGCACACCCTCGGACCGGGCGAGTGCGGCCATACGCTCGCGAAGCTGCGCTCCGGGACCCGCAGGCGAGGCGACCCAGACGGGAATGTCCAGCCGGTGAAGGGCGCGCGCCACGACCCAGCCGTCGCCGCCGTTGTGCCCCGGACCGGCGGCGACCAGCACACCCTCGGCCATCCGTGCGGAAAAGCGGGGCGCCAGCGCGGCCAGCACGGCCCGGCCGGCGCACTCCATGAGCGTGGGCAGCTCGATGCCGGCGCCCACGGCCTTGCGGTCCCAGGCGGCGGATTGATCGGGGGTGAGAACGGGGAGCACGGGTCAGCGGGGCCGGGAGGTCACCGGGGCCCCGCGGGGATCACTTGTAGCTCTGACCGATGGCGCGCCCGAACGAGATCTCTCCGTTGTCGATGCGGAGATTGAAGCCGCAGTCCGGGTTGGTGCAGACCCAGGCTTTGTAGGTGATGGGGGCCCCTTCACGGCCGTAGTCCGAAAGGGGAATCAAGGTTCCATGTGAGCACTTCTGGCACGCCGGCCACTCGGTTCTCTCCATGTTCCCCTCCGGTTCGATCCACCTCCGCTCAGCCGCCTCGAACTCCCTGCCACTCGTAGACGTCGCCGAACGCGTCGGCGAACTCGTAGACGCCCTCGAAATCGGACTCGTGGTCGCCGGCCTGGGTGACCAGCAGTCCGACCTCCACCAGGGTGAAGACCATTCGCCCGAAGTCCTCGGTCCGGGTGACGCCCCAGTGGCCGAGCACGTGCGGCGCCAGCAGGCCGAACTGCTCGCGGGCGAAGTCGCGGCACGCCCAGGCCAGCTCGGGCCCGCTCACGTGCCGGCGCACCTCGAGGCGCGACTGCAGGTACTCGATGGTGGCGAGGACGAAGAGATACGCCCGCTCATGGTAGGCCCCGCCCCGCGCCCGGATGCGCGCCATCACGTCGTCCGCGAACTGCAGCTCGTTCACCGGACACGCTCGGATTGGAAGGTCGCCAGCATTCACGCGCTCCGACGGACGCGACCGGCGGCCGACTTCGGTTGATAGAGCGGAAAGGTCGAGCTGAGCTCCTCGACCTCCTCCCGGACGCGGGCGAGTGTGGCCTCGTCCGGGCGCGTCAGCGCCCGATCGATCAGCTCGGCGACCCGTTCCATCTCGCCCGGTCCCATGCCGCGAGTGGTGAGCGCCGGTGTGCCGAGGCGGATGCCGCTGGTGACGAACGGCGACTGCGGATCATCCGGGATCGTGTTCTTGTTGACCGTGATGCCCGCCTGATCGAGCGTTTTCTCCGCGGCCTTGCCGGTCAGGTTCTTCGGCCGGAGGTCCACCAGCATGAGATGGCTGTCCGTGCCGCCCGACACGATGGCGAAGCCGCGATCGATCAGCGCCTCGGCGAGGGTCTTGGCGTTCTCCACCACCCGCCGGCTGTAGGTCTTGAAGTCCTCGGTGAGGGCCTCCCCGAAGGCGACCGCCTTGGCCGCGATCACGTGCTGCAGCGGCCCGCCCTGGGTGCCGGGAAACACCGACTTGTCGATCGCCTTGGCGTGCTCCGCGTCGCAGAGGATGAGGCCCGCCCGCGGGCCCCGCAGCGTCTTGTGCGTGGTGCTGGTGACCACGGGGGCGTGCGGCACCGGGGAGGGATAGACCCCGCCGGCCACCAGGCCGGCGAAGTGCGCCATGTCCACCAGGAAGATCGCGCCCACCTCGTCCGCGATGGAGCGGAACGCGGCGAAGTCGATGATCCGGGCATAGGCGCTGCCGCCGGCGATGATGAGGCGGGGGTTCTCCCGCTTGGCCTGCTCCCGAACCGCGTCGTAGTCGATGCGGCCGGTCGCCGGATCCACGCCGTAGTGGACCGCCTTCCAGACGACGCCGCTGTGGTTCACCGGCGCACCGTGGCTCAGGTGGCCGCCGTGCGGGAGCGACATGCCCATGATCTTCTCGCCCGGGGGCACGACGGCCATGAACGCGGCGAAGTTGGCCTGCGCCCCGGAGTGCGGCTGCACGTTGGCGTGCTCCGCCCCGAAGAGCTGCTTCAGGCGATCGATGGCGAGCTGCTCGATCTCGTCGATGACCTCGCACCCACCGTAGTACCGGCGGCCGGGATACCCCTCCGCGTACTTGTTGGTGAGGGGAGTGCCCATCGCGTCGATGACCGCCCGGCTGGCGAAGTTCTCGCTCGCGATCAGCTCCAGCCCGTGGCGCTGCCGCCCCAGCTCGCGGTCGATCAGGTGCGCCACGAGGGGATCGGCGTCCCGCAAGCTGGCGTTGTGGTCGTGACTCATCCGTGCTCCCGTTCGATTTTCGCGACCCGCCGGCTGTGCCGCCCGCCGGCGAATGCGGTGTCCAGCCAGGTCTTCAGAATCTCCACTCCCTCAGCCTCGCTGAGGAAGCGTGCGGGGAGGACGAGGACGTTGGCGTCGTTGTGCTCCCGGGCGAGACGAGCCACCTCGGGATTCCAGGCCACTGCGGCGCGCACGCCGGGATGGCGGTTGGCGGCGTACGACATTCCCAGTCCGGTGCCGCAGAGCAGCACCCCGCGGCGAGCATCGCGATGTTCGACCCGGGACGCGACCTGGTGGGCGTAGTCGGGATAGTCCGTCGACTCCGGTCCGTCCGTCCCGACATCGAGCGGCTCGTAGCCGAGCGCCCGCAGCTCCTCGACCAGCCGGCGCTTCAACTCGAACCCGGCGTGGTCGGCGCCGATGGGAATGACTTCGGACATCTGCTCCCTAATGTACAAGAAATCACCGGCGCGGGAGAGGGTGGCGCGCGCTAGCGCCGGCTCCCCATCCACATCCTGTCCAGCCCCGCCATCGCCGCGATGCGCTGCTCGGCCAGCCGGTCGGCGGCACGATAGGTCGGGATCCGCTCGGTCCGGGCGATCTCGAAGATACGCAGCAGGGTCTCGTAAATCTCCCCCGCCTTCTTGAGCGAGCGCTCCGCCGGCCACCGGTTCAGCTCGCCGTAGACGTTGATGACGCCGCCGCCGTTGATCACGTAATCGGGCGCGTAGAGGATCCCGCGGCGCGCGAGCTCGTCGCCGTGCCGGTCCTCCGCCAGCTGATTGTTGGCCGCGCCGGCGATGACCTGGACCTTGAGCCGTGGAATGGTCTCGTCGTTGAGCGTGGCGCCGAGCGCGCACGGCGCGTAGATGTCGGCCGGCTGGTCGTAGATCGCCTCGGGGGCGACGGCGGCGGCGCCGAACTCGTCCACCACGCGCTTCACCTTCTCCGGCCGGATGTCGGTCGTCGTGAGACGCACCCCCTCGGCGTGAAGATGGCGGCAGAGATGATATGCGACGTTCCCCGCGCCCTGCACCGCGACCGACTTGCCCTCCAGGGCGTCGCTCCCCCAGCACGCCTTGGCGGCCGCCTTCATCCCGACGTACACGCCGTAGGCGGTGACCGGAGAGGGATCGCCCGACAGGCCGAGGAGCCCGGCCACGTGGTCGGTCTCCAGCTTGATGTACTCCATGTCCGCCGGGCCGGTGCCGACGTCCTCCGCCGTGATGTAGCGGCCGTTCAGCGTCTCGACGAACCGGCCGTGAGCCCGGAACAGCGCTTCCCGGTCCACCCGCCGGTTGTCGCCCATGATCACCGACTTGCCGCCACCGAGATTGATCCCGGCCACCGCCGCCTTGTACGTCATGCCGCGCGCCAGCCTGAGGGCGTCGGTGATCGCTTCGTCGGTGTCCTTGTACTGCCAGAACCGGGTGCCGCCCAGGGCGGGGCCGAGCGTGGTGTCGTGGATGGCGATGATGCCGTAGTACCCGCAGGACGGGTCGTGCGAGAGCAGGAGCTGCTCGTGCCCGAACGAGCGCATCGCGTCGAAGATGTCCACGGCGTTCCCTTTCACTTGTGCCGCTTGCCGTCGTCCGCGGCCCCGCCGGAGTAGTCGTAGAACCCGCGCCCCGTCTTCCGGCCCAGCTGGTTGGCCGCCACCATGCGCCGCAGCAGCGGGCACGCCCGGTACTTGTCGTCGCCCAGCCCGCGGTGGAGCACCTCGAGGATCGCGAGGCAGACGTCGAGCCCGATGAAATCGGCCAGCGCCAGCGGCCCCATGGGATGAGCCATGCCGAGCTTCATGACGGTATCGATCGACTCGGCGGTGGCGACCCCCTCCATGACGCAGAAGATGGCCTCGTTGATCATCGGCATCAGCACCCGGTTGGAGACGAAGCCGGGGTAGTCATGGACCTCGACCGGGACCTTCCCGAGCGCGCGTGCGGTCTCCATCACGGCCGCCGTGGTGGCATCGCTCGTCGCGTGTCCCCGGATCACCTCCACCAGCTGCATCACCGGCACCGGGTTCATGAAGTGCATGCCGATCACCCGGTCGGGCCGGCCGGTCCGCGCGGCGATCTCGGTAATCGAGATGGAGCTGGTGTTGGTCGCGAGAATCGCTTCCGGTGCCGCGATCCGGCCGAGCTGCTCGAAGAGGGAGAACTTCACCGCCGGGCTCTCACTCGCGGCCTCCACGACCAGGTCGGCGCCCGCCGCCGCCTCCAGTGACGTCCCGGTCTTCACCCTCCCGAGGACCTGTGCCGGCGCGTCGGGCGGGATCGCGCCCTTCTTCACCTGGCGCTCGAGGTTGGCGCGGATGGTGGTCGTGGCCTTCTCCAGCGCACCCGCCGCGCTGTCCACCAGCGCGACCTCCCAGCCGTGTTGCGCGAAGACGTGCGCGATGCCGTTGCCCATGGTACCGGCACCGATGACCGCGGCTCGGGTCATGTCGGATCCTTTCCGGCCCAGCGTCTGGCGACGAGGACCGCGATCGTGAGCGCGAGCGTGGAGGCGAGGCCGCCCTCGGGCCCAAAGGCGCCGCCGGTGAGCCACGCCGGACCACCCGCTTCGTAGTCGAGGAACGGGACGCGAAAGGGCACGCCGCTCACCGGCGCATCCAGCGCCGCCAGTGTGGCGTTCCACCCCAGGTGCGCGCCCCAGGCGGTCCAGATCCCGCCGGGCGCATAGAAGGCGAGGCCTAGGAAGATGCCGGCCAGCGCGATGTTCCCGATGCCGAGCGCGGTCACATTCGGGTTCTGGATGTGCACCAGCGCGAACGCCACCGCGATCAGGACGACCGCCGTCCCGCGTCCCAGGACGGCCGCGAGGATCACCAGCGGCACGCCCCGGAAGAGCACCTCTTCGGCGAGGGCGGCGGGCGCGAGCAGCAGGAGGGTGGCCGCGACGGTGCCGGCATAATCCGCCGGGGTTCCCGCGTCCCGGGACCACTCGGCTCCACCCACCAGGGCGGCAATCGCGAGCCCGGCACCGGCCGCCAGCGCGCCGGCGAGCCCGCCGAGGCCGAAGCCGGCCCCGCCGTGGCCGACCCGATAGCGCAGGTCCGCCACCGTGAGGCCGAGGGCTCGCACGCCGATGAGCCAGGTGAAGAGCGCACCGCTGAGCACCATGGCGACGCCCTGCAGCAGCAGCGGACCCGGTCCGGTGCCGCTCAGCCACCGGAGCGCGGCCTCCGGCGAGCCGGTGAGCACCAGGGTGCCGCCGAACGCGAGCAGGCCGGTCAGGATGAGGGTGAGGACGACGAAGGCGACCGACCATCCGATCGCCTTCAGGGGAGAGTACCCGTTGGCCACGACAGGCCCGTTCAGAGGAGCCGGCGGAGCTTCGGCGCGAGGCCCAGGATCACCGCCGCGGCGATGCCGATCTTGAGGAGATCCCCGGTGAGAAACGGGACGAACCCGAGGCGCAGCGCGAGACCGGGATCGCCGCCCAGCACCGCGAGCTGCGCGGCGCCGCCCGCATGGATCACGGCCATGGCGAGCGCGCAGCCCACCAGCACGCGGCCGAGCCGGGGTGCCGCCCCCGCGAGCCGGCCCGCCACTGCCGCGGCCGCGGGGAACGCGAGCAGGTAGCCACCCGTGGGGCCGAGCAGGTGGGCCAGCCCTCCGCTCCCGCCGGCGAAGACCGGCATCCCGAGGAGCCCCAGGGCGAGATAGAGCAGCAGCGCCGATGCCCCGAGCGAAGCCCCGAGCGTCCCGCCCACCGCCAGCACCGCCAGCGGCTGGAGCGTCATCGGTACGGGGCTGAGCGGCACCGGCACCGTCACCTGCGCCGAGGCCGCGACGACCAGCGCCGCCGCGCCGACTGCGAAGGCGCGGCGACCAGACACCCAACGATCTGTCGTCCCGAGGGCGCCGACCCGATGT
>DATABZ010000406.1:0-3591 GCA_036259315.1 Gemmatimonadales bacterium
GGACCCGCACCCGGCGCACCCACTCGGCCTCGGGAATGGCCGGCTCGTGCTCGGCGCCGCTCAAGGCGAGGGTGGAATCGGTGAGACCGGCATCCAGTCGCGCGACGGAGATCTCGGTGAGGCTGTCTGGACGCAGGACCAGGCCGGTCGCGCGGAGCCGGGCTCGGTCGGCGGTGGCGCGCTCGAGATCGAAGTCGATGCCCTCCGCGTCGAACCGCGCGTGCTCGAGCACCAGAGTCGTGCCTCCGCGAGGTCCCGGCCGCTCCAGCCTCAGGCTCAGCGAGGGAAGCGAGACCCGCGCGATCCGGAACGAGGAGAGACCCAGCGGGCGCACCACCTCGGCCCCCGCGGAGCCGGAAGTCGTGTCCACCGCCGACACGGGCTCGTCCGGGCCGCGAGCGGCGAGCCTGATGCTCGCGGCCACGCGCCCGCACTCCAGCACCCGCGCGCTGAACGACTGCCCGAAGAGGAGTCGCAGCAGCGCCAGCCCCGACACGCGGCACTCGTGCGCCCGTCCACGGAGCACCGGCAGCGGCTCCGGCCTGCTGCGGTTCCGGGCCGAGTCGGTCGTGATTGCGGCGGAATCGAAGGCGATGGAACCGGCGAGGGGAAGGAAGGAGAGGTCGCCCAGCGAAAGGCGGTACGTACCGCCGGTTCGGCGGGCAGTCTCGTCCACCACCCATCGGCTCAGACCATCCTCCACGTACGCGTCCCACGCGCGGAAGGCCAGCGCGACGACCAGGAGGAAGACCACGATGGTGGCGAGGACAGGCGCCGGTCTGCGGAGATCGCGCCATCGGGGAAAGCGCACCCCGGAATGTACCGGAGGCCGGCGCACGTCGCAGGCGAATCAAGGACTGAAACCCTGTGCAGGGCTGAAATGCCACCACGCGAACTTGCCGCCGACGGGTCTCGGCCATCGGCGGCGGGTTCGGCCCCTTTGCAGACTAGATCCTACAGCTCTTGCGGGGGCGGCTCTCGGCCTTCTGGCGAAGGGCCTTCATTGCGCTTCTCATGCCGGGCCGGGACAGGAACCGCTCGTCGTACTTCCAGCTGAGGAAGGCGCAGGGATACGAGCTGCTCAGCAGTGCCGAGCCCCACGACTTCACCTGGCTGGCGGTCATCGGCGTGCGCCTGGGCGTCCCTCCCGTGAGGACGTTGAGCCCCACGACGAGCGCCAGGCCCTTGCGCCGAGCGTCCTCGACGTTCTCACGGATATACTCCTTCACGGGCCCGCGCCGGCCCAGGTACTGGGCCCACGCGGCGTCGACGTGGCGCGGTGCGCGCTTGAACCAGGAGGGATGGGTCCGGACGATGGTCGCCATCTTCGGCCAGCGCCGCTTGCTGTGACGGGCCATCTCGTCGAGGACCGCCGGAGATACCGTCGTCCCGTTCCAGTTGGCCTTGTCGTTCGGCTCGTCCAGGAGGAAGTGGCCGATGATCGTGCCGTCCTCGATGTAGCGGTCGAGCCGGACGTTCCTGAACCGGTTCACGCGCGCCTTCCACTTCCCGAGGTCGAACCGGCCGCGGCCGTCCTTGTAATGGCGAGGGTTGCCCGCCAGCATCAGCACCACTCTCCCGCCGCGCGCCTTGATGGCCGACAGCTCGCCGAGCACCCGGTTGGGGCTCACGGTCAGCTTGGCGCCGCTGTACAGCTCGCCGAACTTGGACAGCGGCTGGGCCGACATCCCGAAGGCAACACCTCCGGCCTGGCGGACGCTCGCGGCCGGCGCCTCGACCGGCTGGGCCGTGGCTTCGTCTCGGGCTTCGACGGCCTCGGGGTTCAGGACGTCGGCGTGGTCGCAGGCGGCGAGGGCCGCGGCGAGCAGCGGGATAGCGAGCGATCGCCGATGCAGGCGGCGATGCGGGGTGAAGATCGTGTAGGACATGTGCGGTCTCCTCCTCCGAGGGGCCACCGCGCGGCACGGCCGGGACGGTGACTCATCGGCGATGAGTCCTGACGCGTGGGATCAGGCAGGAGCTCTGCCTGTCCGTCTAGATGTGGGGTGAGTTGCGGGGTGCGCTGAGACTAGCGGGAACCAGTCCGTCAGGACGCGAAGGAATGAACGCCGCGGTGGCGTCATCTCGTGGTCTTCAGGTGCTCGCGCCGTCACGACGATCACCACCGGCCGGCGATCTGTCAAGCCCGCCGTGTCGGACACCCGTGCCGGACACCATGGAGATCTCCGCGGCATGTGCCTCATCCTCCTCGCGCTCGACACCCATCCCGACTATGCGCTCGTCCTGGCGGCCAACCGCGACGAGTTCTACGGCCGGCCGACCGCGCCGGCCGCGTTCTGGGAGGAGGCGCCCTGGGTACTGGCCGGCCGCGACCTCGAGGCCGGAGGAACCTGGCTGGGGATCGATCGGCGGGGACGTTTGGCCGCGGTGACGAACTACCGTCAGGGTCAACGCGAGACAGCGGCCCCCCGCTCCCGCGGGCACCTGGTCGGCGACTACCTGGTCGGCCGGATCGACGTCCGCGCGCACATCGCCCGGGTCCAGGCCGAGGCCGCGGACTACAACGGGTTCAACCTGATCGCGGGGGACGGGGATGCGATGTTCTACTTCTCGAATCGCGAGGGCCGGGCCCGCGCGCTGGGGCCCGGCGTCTACGGCTTGAGCAATCACCTGCTCGACTCGCCGTGGCCCAAGGTGACGGCGGGCAAGAGCGGGTTGAGCGCGCTGCTGGCCGGCGGCGGCGAGCTGCTCCCGAGCCTGTTCGCGCTCCTGTCCGACCGCCGGCCGGCCGCCGACGACCTGCTGCCGCGGACCGGCGTCGGCCCCGAGTGGGAGCGGCTCCTGTCCTCGGCGTTCATCGCATCGCAGGATTACGGGACCCGTTCCTCGACGGTCGTCCTCGTCGGACGGGACGGCAGGGTGCTGTTCGCGGAGCGGAGCTTCGGACCTGGCGGTGAGCATGGTGGGGAGGCGCGCTACGAGTTCGATCTCGTACGGGGATGACGGCGATGGCGGATCCCAGACCACAACCGACTCCCCGCCTGCTCACCGGCCCCGAGGCCGCCGACCAGGTGATCGAGATCCTCCGCGAAGCCTTCGCCGACTACCCGGTGATGCGGTACGTGCTCGGGGCCGACGGTGACTACGCCGAGCGCCTGCGGACACTGATCGGCTTCTTCGTCGCGGCCCGCGTGCTCCGCGGCGATCCGATGTTCGCGGTGTCCAGCGGCTCCGAGCTGACCGGCGTCGCGATCTGTACGCTCCCCGGAGGTTCTCCGCCCCCGGAGCTGGACGCGGTGCGGGAGCGGACCTGGGCCACCCTGGGCCCCGGGGCGCTGGAGCGCTACCAGCACTGCGTCCGGGCGTGGGAGCCGCTCGCAGTGGCCGAGCCGAACCTGCACGTCAACATGCTGGGCGTGCGGCCCCGGTACCAGGGACGAGGCCTGAGCCGGCTGCTCCTGGAGCGAGTCCACGCCCTGTCGCGGGAGCTGCCCGACTCGGCCGGAGTGACGCTCACGACGGAGACCGCCACGAACGTCGCGCTCTACCAGCGGTTCGGTTACCGAATCGTCGGGCACCGGGAGATCGCGCCCGGGCTGGAGACCTGGGGGTTCTACCGGCCGGACTGAC
>DATABZ010000407.1:0-10592 GCA_036259315.1 Gemmatimonadales bacterium
TGCGCCGCGGAGCCCACGTCCCGCGGCGTGCGCAGGGCGGCGTTCGGCACCGCCAGCACATCCTCCCGCTGGCCCACGTGGATCTCGACCTCGGCGTTCATGCCCGGCCGGAGCAGCCCGGCGCGGTTGTCGATCCGCACCAGGACGGCGAACATCGTGACGTTCTGCTCGGTGATCGCCAGGGGCTCGATCTTGAGCACCGAGCCCTCGAAGGGACGGTTCGGGAAGGCGTCCACGGTGACGGTCGCCCGCTGGCCCACCTTGATCTTCCCGATGTCGGTCTCGTCCACCAGCGTCCGGACCTGCACCAGGCCGAGGTCGGCCATCCTGAGCAGTACGGTGCCGCCGCCCACGTCGCGCGTCGGGGAGGAGATCACCTGGCCGCGCTCCACCAGCTTCTCGATGATCGTGCCGGTGATCGGGGCGAGCACGTTCGTGTCGTCCATCTGGTTCTGCGCATCGTCCACCGCCACCCTTGCCCGCACCACCTCGGCCCTTGCGTTGGCGTAGTCGAGCAGGGCGTTCTCGTGCTCCTGCTCCGTGATGGACTGCGACTTGAACAGCTCGTCCGCCCGGCGCTTCTGGGAGGTGGCGTTGGCCAGCCTCGCCTCCGCCACGTCCAGGTCCGCCCTGGCCTGGGCCAGGAGGTTGCGCGGGTTGCGCGGATCCACCCGGACCATGAGTGCTCCGCGCTTCACCAGTTGGCCGGTCTCCACCCGAAGCTCCAGGATTTCGCCGGAGGCCTTCGACTTCACCTCGACCACGGTATCGGGCTGGATCGTGCCCGAGGCCTGGGCCGAGACCACGATGTCGCGCTGCACCACGGGGATGGCCTGGTAAGCCGGAGGACGCTCCTCCTCCTTGCAGGCGGTCACGAGCGCGAGTGCCGCCGTCGCGAGTGCGATGCCGCGCCTCATCCGTGGCTACTCCCTTCCGTCACGAAGTCGCGCTCCACGCGTCCGTCCCTCAGGTGCACCTGCCGTCGCGCGTGGGTGGCGATATCGTGCTCGTGGGTGACCAGCACGATGGTCTGCCCCTCGCGGTGCAGCGCGTCGAAGAGCGCCATGATCTCCTCGCTCGTGGCGCTGTCGAGGTTGCCCGTGGGCTCGTCCGCCAGCAGGATGCTCGGGTGGTTCACCAGCGCGCGGGCGATGGCCACCCGCTGGCGCTGCCCGCCGGACAGCTCGTTGGGCCGGTGCTGCATCCGGTCCGTGAGGCCGACCCGATCGAGCGCGTCCGCGGCCTGTGCGCGGCGCTCCTTGGATCCGAGGCCGGCGTAGACCAGGGGCAGCTCCACGTTGTGCAGCGCGGTGGCGCGGGGGAGCAGGTTGAAGGTCTGGAACACGAACCCGATCTCCTTGTTGCGGATCCGGGCGAGGGCGTCGTCGCCCAGCTCGGACACGCGATGGCCGTTGAGCCAGTACTCCCCACCCGTGGGGCTGTCCAGGCACCCGATCAGGTTCATCAGGGTCGACTTGCCGGAACCGGAGGGCCCCATGATGGCGACGAACTCGTTCTTCCGGATGGTGATGTCCACCCCGCGCAGTGCGTGCACGATCTCGCCGCCCATGTCGTAGTCGCGCTGGAGATTCCGGGTGACGATGACCGCGTCGCGCGGCACGTCGGGCGGCAGCATCGCCATCCGTTCGGCGGTATCGGCGATCGAGCTGCTCACAGGGTCCGTCCGATCAGCGCCTCGAGCGAAGCCTTGGCGCGCAGATAGTCGAATCGGGCCACGACCACGTCCACCTCCGCCTGGTTCAGGGCCTCCTGCGAGGTGAGCACGTCCACGATGGTGGAGGCGCCCAGCCGATAACGCTCCTGTTGCACCCGCAGATCCTCCTCGGCCGCGACCACGCTGGTGAGCGTGATCTCGATCTGGCTCCGCGCGGCGGCCAGTTCAGCCAGTCGGGCCGTGAGCTCGGCGGCGACCGCGCGGCGCTCGTCGGCCGCGGTGGCCTCCGCCAGGTCCAGGCTCGCGGAGCGCTGGGCGATCGCCAGCTCCCGCTCGAACCCGTCGAACAGGCCCCAGCGCAGGCCCAGACTGAGCTGCCGCTGGTTGAACAGGTCGTAGTCGTTGGAGCGGCTCGCGTTCCATGCGGTGTTGGCGGACAGCGAGAGGCTGGGCCAGTAGGCGGCACGTGAGGCCTTGAGACCGGCCCGGGCGGCGTCGGCGCCTGCCGCCGCGCTCTGGATCCGCGGGCTCTTCGCTTCCGCCTCCGCTCGAAGCGCGGCGGTATCGGGCATCTCCGATATCCGGTAGAAGGCGGAGTCGTCGACTGCCTTCACCCGCCCGATCTCACCGATCAGCCGGGCCAGCCCGGCCTCCGCGGTCGCGAGATCGGTCTGCGTCCTGATCAAGTCGAGCTGCGCGTTTCCCAGGGTCACGCGGGATCGGAGCGAGTCCGACCTGGTGGCCGAGCCGGCCCGGAGCTTGGCGATGGACGTCTTGAGCTGCTCCTCGGCGCGACGGACGCTCGACTCCCGCACGCGGACCAGCTGCTCGGCGGCGAGCGCGTCGAGGAACTGGTTCGTGGTCTCGAGTGCCTGCTGGAACCGGGCGTCCACGAACGACGCCTCGGCCGCGCTCTGGTTCGCCCGCGCGGCGTTCATCTCCGCACCCCGGCGGAACCCCGTGAAGAGGTCCACGCTTGCGGACAGCGACGTGCTCAGGCTGCGGTTCGAGGTGTTCCCGCTGAGCAGCTGGCCGGTCGCCGGATCGATCCGTGAAGGCCCTTCCGAGGCGAAGGTATTCGCCGAGGAGCTGGCCGAGAGCGTGGGGAGGAAAGAGCCCCAGGCGCTGCGCCGCTGCGCGGCCGCGGTCTCGATGTCTCCCGTCGCTCTGACGACCAGCGGCTGCACCCGCTCGGCCAGCCGGATGGCCTCCGCGAGGGTGACGGCTCGCTCCTGGGCGTGAAGCCGCGGGGAGAGGCCGGCCAGCCCCAGTACCAGCAGGGTGGCGACTCTGAAAAGGCGCATGCACTCCGATCCGGGTGGGTGGAACGGTAAGACGCCGGGAGCTGCCGAATGCTACTTCCCGGCCCCCGAATGCTACCCGGGTGGCCCTGCCAAGGCAGCCCCGATCCGGATGCCCGACGCCCCTGGAAAGTCGCTCTCGGGCGGCAGGTCGGTCGCTCCCCGCCGGCCTATCGATCCGCCCGACGCCGAAACGCCTCGCGGCCGGCGCTGAGCGCCAGCCAGGCGCAGATGACCCCGAACACGTAGGCCGTCTGCCGGGGGAGCACGAAAAACAGCAGGCCCAGGGAGACGAAGATCCCGGCGAGCGGGAGAAAGACCGAGCGCCGCGCGTTGCTGGCGATCGTGCGGAGGACGAGTACCGCGCGGTGCCGGGCCTCGCGCGTGCTCCGGCGGACGCGGCGGGGGCTCACCTCGGGATCGGTCCGCGTGAGGGCGGTCGGCAGCGCCTCGCTGAAGCGTCGTGGGCCCCGGAGCGGCCGGCGGCGCACCTCACGGCTCCGGCCGATGTCCAGGCGGAACTGGCGCTCCATCGATGCGGCCAGCTCGGGATCCTCGATCAGCACGTCCAGCTCGTAGTTCCCGATCAGGCTCGAGGGGTTGAGGTTGCTGGAGCCGACCCGGACCCAGCGGCCGTCCGCCACGATGGTCTTGGCGTGGAGCATGGGTCCGTCCCACTCGTAGATCCGCACCCCGCTCCGGAGCAGCTCCCGGTAGCCGATTCGCGAGAGGTTGCGGATCAACGGGAGGTCGCTGGATCCCGGCACCAGCATCCGCACGTCCACCCCGTCGCGGGCCGCGTCGCGCAACGCCTGGAACAGCCTCGGCGGCGCGAGCAGGTACGCGTCGGTGATCCAGAGCCGCTCGATGCTCCCCGCCGCCAGCAGCTCGATGACTCTGAACGCGCGCTCCCGGCCCGGTTCCCCCGCGATCACCCGCACCTCGCCCTCGCCCTCGGGAGTCACCCGGCCGGCCGCCTCCTCCTCCGGGAGCGGCCTGCCCGCGACCGCCCAGGTCCGTGCGAACGCCTGATCGAGGACGGCGGCCGCCGGGCCACCGATGCTCACCGCGGTGTCGCGCCAGGGAAGGACTCGCTCACCGTCGCCGATCCACTCGCAGCCGATGCAGAGTCCTCCGAGCACGGCCCCGGCGCCGTCGGCCACCACCAGCTTCCGGTGATCCCGCGCGAAGTTGGTGACGATGTGCAGCGGGCGCAGGGGATGGAAGCTCCGCACCTCCACTCCTGCGGTGCGCAGGTACCGCCAGAACTTCCGGGAGGTGAACATCGAGCCGACGGCATCGTACAGCACGCGCACCGGGAGCCCTTCGCGCGCCCGCGTCGCGAGCGCTTCCGCGAAGCGCCAGCCTTCCGCGTCGCTCCGGATGATGTAGTTCTCGAAGTGGATCCAGCGGGCGGCCCTGGCGATGAGGTCGAGCATCGCCCGGTAGGTGTCGGTACCGTCGATCAGGAGCTCGACGTGATTGCCGGGGATCGGCCGCCCGCCCGCGGCGCGGTTGATCGCGCTGGCGACCGACGGCGTCAGGCTGTCGGCCGCGCCCGCGGCCACGGTCACGCCGAGCCGAGTCCGAGGACTCGCTCGTGCGGCCGAAGCGCGGAGAGCACGAAGGCGATGTGCTCGTCCAGCGGCACACCCACCTCGGCCGCACCCTGGATGACGTCCTCGCGGTTGACGCCGCGGGCGAACGCCTTGTCCTTGAGCTTCTTCCTCACCGACGAGACCTCGAGGTCCTGGAGGCTCCGGGACGGCCGTACCAGGGCGCAGGCCACCAGGAAGCCGCAGAGCTCGTCCACCGCGAAGAGCGCCTTGGCCATGGACGTCTCGCGCGGCACGCCGGTGTAGCTGGCGTGACTCAGAATCGCCCGCTGCATCGGCTCGGGCAGTCCGCGCTCGGCGAGGATCCGCACGCCTTCGGCGGGGTGCTCCCGATGCGGCGAGTGCTCCGGATTGGGGTAGCGCTCGTAGTCGAAGTCGTGCAGCAGGCCCACGAGGCCCCACGCCTCGGGGTCCTCGCCCGCCCGCTCGGCCATGGCGCGCATCGCGATCTCGACCGCGTACATGTGCTTCCGGAGGGCGTCCGATGCGGTGTACTCGTGCATCAGCGTCAACGCCTCTTCACGCGTCATGCGCCGACCACGGCCGCCGTGAGCGGCACCCGGCTCGCCAGCTCGCCGTCCAGCGTGATCTCGAAGGCGTACTGCCCCGGCCGGGGCAGCGGGATGTCGAAGACCAGCACCGCGCCGGCCTCCACGTCCGTGACCCCGGCTGGGGGCTCGCCGAACTGCACGGTTCCCTCCCCGCCGAGGAGCTCGGCGCCGGACTCGTCCACGAACCGGATGCGGATGGTGTGGACACCGATCTCCGTCCGGCGGCCCCGCACCCGCAGCACGAGGTGGGTCCGGGGACAGACTGCCGGGAACTTGGTGAGCCAGACGTGCTGGAAGATGCCCAGTACGCTGAGCTTGCCCTGCTGGTCGATGAGGGCGTAGTCCGCGGTCAGCGCGAAGTCGAGGTGCAGATCAGGACACCCGGATGGAGTTGATCACGTCGTTCTGCTGGATGCCGTTCACGACGTCCATCCCCTCCCGGACCTGTCCGAACACCGTGTGCACCCTGTCGAGGTGCGGCTGAGGCGAATGGCAGATGAAGAACTGGCTGCCGCCGGTATCCTTACCCGCGTGCGCCATGGAGAGCGTGCCGGCGACGTGGCGATGGGTATTGAGGTGCGTCTCGGACTTGATCTTGTAGCCCGGCCCGCCGGTGCCGACCCGGGGATTCCCGGGCTCGCGCGACAGCGGATCTCCCCCCTGGATCATGAAGTTCCGGATGACGCGGTGGAAGCGGGTGCCGTCGTAGAACTCGCTGTTCGCGAGCTTCTCGAAGTTCGCCACCGTGTTGGGAACCTCGGTATCGAAGAGGTCGGCCACGATGGTGCCCTTGCTGGTCTCGATGGTGGCGGTCTTGGTCACGCGCGTCTGCTCCTGGGAGTGAGCGGGTGGTATCGGGTACTGTAAGCTAACAGAAGACGATGGGCGCGTGCGTGATGCGCCCTCCGCTCACCCGGCGAATGTCTTCCCAAGCACACACTGGAGCAGACGCTGGCTACGCCTCATGCGGAAGTCGCCTCCTGTCGCTGACCCTTGGTCCAGGCCAGCCGCTGCTCCCACTCCTCCAGGGTCGTCGCGGGGAGACTGCAGCTCGTTCCGACGCAGGCGTATCCGCGCGTGCCGGATCCTACGGTGAGCATCCCCGCGAGCGCCGGAGGGAGCCGGGACGGGTCGGCGTCCGCCGGAGCGAGACGCTGCACCACACGGCGCGGAGCGAAGCCCGCCAGCGCCGCTCGATGCATCGCGTCTGCCGCGGCGTCGCCTTCCTCTCCGATGACGACGAGGTGCGTGCCGGGCTCCAGGTACCAGTCGAGAGCGAGCAGGAACGCGGAACCGTGAAGGCCGAGCTCGAGCGCACCGCCCGCGAACGCGGAGACCAGTGCGCCTGCGCGCTCGCGCCATCGGGCGTCCGCCGTCAGCTCGTGGAGCCGCATGAGCGTGATCCCGGCCACGCCGTTCGGTGACGGCGTCGGCGTGTCCTGCACGGGCTTCACACGGGTCGGCAGCAGGCCCTGCTCGCCGCCCCGGTCGCGCGCGGTGTCGAACAGCCCGCCCGATGCCTCGTCCCAGTAGTCCCTCCACACCCGCTCCATCAGCCGCTCGGCCCAGGCGAGCCACGCCCGGTCACCGGTCGCCTCGTACGCGTCGAGCGCGGCCGCGGCGCCCTGGACCTGATCGTCGAGCAGCCCGGTGACGCCGCCGGGGGTGTGGGGCAGGGCGTCGGGCTCGGGGCTCTCGCGCTGCAGCAGCTCGAGGGTGGCGAGCGCGTGACGCCGGGCCTCGCCGTCTCCCAGCACCGCGCCCGCGCGCAGCATCGCCGATGCCATCATCGCGTTCCAGCTGGCGTAGCGGGTGCGGTCCACGAAGGGCGTGGGGCGCCGGTTCCGCGCCTCGAGCAGCTTTCGCTTCGCGGAGGCGAGGAGCAGCGTCGCCGCCTCCTCGGTGAGGCCGGTGAGCCGGGCGACCGCGGCGAGCGGCGCGGCCACGAAGAGCACGTTCTTCCCCGGGTTGTGGTGCATCTCGCCGGCCGTGCCGATGTCGTAATACGCCGCCGCGACCTCGAGCTCGTCGCCGGACAGCACCTGGGCGGCCTCGTCCCGGGTCCAGGTGAAGTAGTCCCCGTCGTCATCCAATCCCACGTCGGCGTCCTGGCTCGCGGCGTAGCCACCGGCCGAGTCCGAGGCCACCTCGCGCACCCAGCGCACGATGCCGCGTGCCACCTCCGCATACTCCTCGGTGCCGAACGCGGCATAGGCGTCCAGATAGGCCTTGAGCAGCTCGGAGTTGTCGTAGGACATCTTCTCGAAGTGGGGCACGATCCACTTGGCGTCCACGCTGTACCGATGGAACCCCCCGCCGAGCTGATCGTGCATGCCGCCGCGCGCCATGCCCTGCAGGGTCCGGTCGATGATCTCGCGGGTCCGCTCGTCCCCCCGATCGTGCCAGCGGTGGAGCAGGAAGGTCACCGCCCCGGGGTGCGGGAACTTGGGCTGGCTGCCGAATCCTCCGTTCACCGGATCGAACACCTGCGCGATCCGCTCCTCAGCCTCGCTCAGCAGGGCAGGGGACGGCTCCCCGGGCGCGCTCTCGTCCAGATGGGTGTCCAGCACTTTCCGAATCGCCTGGGCCTGCGCCTGCACCTGCCCCCGGCGGGAGCGATACGCGTCGAGCACGCTCGCGAGCACGGTGCGGAACCCGGGCTGCCCGTACTTCCCTTCAGGAGGGAAGTACGTGCCCCCGTAGAACACGTCGCCGTCGGGGGTGAGGAACGCCGTCAGCGGCCAGCCGCCCTGGCGGGTGAAGGCCTGCACCGCGCGCTGGTAGCGGGCGTCCACGTCCGGCCGCTCGTCTCGATCGACCTTGATGCAGATGAAGTTCTCGTTGAGGTAGCGGGCGATGGCGGGATCCTCATAGGACTCCCCGTCCATCACGTGGCACCAGTGGCACCACACTGCGCCGATGTCGAGCAGCACCGGGCGGTCCTGAGTGCGGGCGGCGGCGAAGGCCTCATCACCCCAGGGGTACCAGTGGATGGGCTGGTGGGACGCCGATCGGAGGTAGGCGGAGGCGGCATCGCCGAGGCGGTTGGAGGTCATGCGCGAAAGTTACCGCACCGGAACGGTCGGTCGGTGATCTGCGGCCCCAAAATCCCGACGAATCCCATGGACCACGCGAGAGAGCGCCCGGACCACCCGATCACACGTGAACGAACAAGGGCGCACCCGGTGGTGCGCCCTCCGTCCAGCCCGCGGGTGACCTTCGAGGGTCTGCGGCCCGAAGCTACTTATGGCTAAGGGAGTACACGTAGGCCGCGACCGCCTTGACCTCCTCGTCCGTGATCGAGCTGCCCCCCTTCGGCGGCATCGGGATGCCCTTCTTGGCCTTGTCCGCGGGGACGCCGGACGTCACGGTCGCCACGATCATGTCGTAGGAGCCGTCGCCGTGGAGCCACTCTGCATCCGTGAGGTTGGGGCCTACCGCGCCTTCCGCGTTGGTGCCGTGACAGGCATAGCACAGCCCGGCCTTGTGGTAGATCGAGTCGCCCTTGGCGATCGCGGCCGGGGTCACGCCCGCCGGCGCGGCCGCCTTCTCCTGGGCGACGGCCTGCCCCGCGCCGAGCAGCGCGATGGCGGCGACCAGCAGGCCGAGGCGAATGCGGTAGTGCATCATGTGCTCCTGTGGGGGTGGGGGCCGGGTCGGGGTCTGGGTCGAGGAACGATGGAGAATAAGCCGGCAGGAGGGCCGGTCAAGCGGCAGTGGGCAAGCACCGGGCCGGGCAGGGCAAATTTCCTAAGCTGTTACCCATGAGCAACATGGGAGGACGGGACTGGGCAGGACTCCGGTCTGGGCGACGCGGGATCCGGTCAGTTCGTCCCCGCCTTGGGACTTCCCTCAGCAACCAGCGCAGGGCTGCCGGCTACGGGGTGGCCGGCACCGGCCGCAACCTCGGGCCGGAAGATGCCCGGATCGTACGCGCTCCGGGGATTCCATAGCACCCACGAATCGAGGCCCAGCTCCTCCGCCGCACGGATCTGCTCCCGCACCATCGCCGGCGTGTAGCGCGGCGCTCCGAGGGTGAACGCCTGGAGGTAGGGCCGGATCTCGGCCGTCGCTCCCAGCGCGGCGGAGCGACGCAGCGCGTCCTGCATGGCGCGGCGGATGACCTGGTAGGGCTCGCTATTGGGGTGCTTGAGGTTGTACACCCCGCGCATGTAGTGGCTGGGGTAGACCATCGGCAGCACGGCGTCGGCGTTGGCGACCAGGTCCTCCCAGTACTGCCCGATCCCCATGTCGCTGCGGGCGCTGGTGGTGAGGCCGAAGACGTCGATCGTGAACGGGACCCCAAGACCTCTGGTCCGCTCCCGCAGCATCCGCAGGTTGCGGGTCACGCCCTGCCGCTTGGTCTCGCCCCCACGGCGGCCGGGGAAAAGCGCGCTCGCGAGCCGGCTCTCGGGCTCGTCCGGGAAGCGCACGTAGTCGTACTGCACCTCCTCGAAGCCAAGCCGGACCGCCTCCGCCGCGAGCTCGGCGGCATAGATCCAGACCGAGTCGTTGAAGGCGTCGACCCAGGCAAAGTCCAGCCGGTCGCGCCACAGGCCGCCGTTCACGTGCTGCACCGACCACTGCGGCTTCTTCGCGGCCAGGAGCGGGTCCTTGGCCACCACGATCCGCGCGATAGGAAAGATCCCGTGCTCCCGCATGATGCGAAGGCGATCCCTGATGTCGCGCGCGCGGAGCTGCTGGTTGGCGCCGATCTCCACCGCGGTCGGCACCTCCGACCGGTAGGTGAGATAGCCGGTGTCGTCCTTCACGTCCACGACGAACGCGTTGATCTCGGTCCGGTCGGCGAGACGCACCAGCTCGTGAAAGCGCCTGCCGCCGAAAGCCCAGGCGTTCACGTAGACGGCGCGCACCCGTGCCGGCGGGCGGCTGAGCGGAGGTGCCGGCCACCGGATCGGGGCGTCGAGGCCCGGCACGGTGACGAGTGAGTCCGGAATCAAGGGCGCGGGTGGAAGCTCGTCACCCCAGCCGGAACGCTGCTGCGCGTCGAGCGACGCAACGTGCAGGGAAATCGCCAGAATGCCGAGTGCAAAAGTGCGGCGCATGGGCTCCGAATCCGGGAAAGAGAACGCCGGGGCACCCGCTTCGTCGTGCCCCGGCGTTCCCCATCAGCAAAACGGGGGCCCGGTGTGGTTCGACTCTTCACGTGCGCAGCGTGATCTCGCCTCCTCAGCGACTCGGCGCGATCTCGACCCTTCGATTCGCGGCCCGCCCTCTCGGGGTGTTGTCCGTGGTGAGCGGATAAGCGCCGCCGAAGCCCCGCGCCTGCACCTGCTGGAAGTTGACACCTCTCGTCACCAGATACGTCCGCACCGCCTCCGCCTGAAGGTTCGTGAGGTGCTGGTCCTGCGACGGCGTTCCGGAGTTGTCCGTGTGGGCACCGATCTCCACCCGCAGCGTGGTGTCCGCCTTCAGGATCTGGGCGATC
>DATABZ010000408.1:0-2261 GCA_036259315.1 Gemmatimonadales bacterium
TCCGGCGCTCAGATCGCCCGGGCGGCCTTCTCCGCGCGCGCCTCGCGCCCGCGGCGGCGCAGCTCGAACAGCTCGCTCACCATCATCCGCGAGGCGGTCGCGAACGCGCCCTGCTCGCGCAGCGCGGTGGGGGGGATCCCCAGGAAGTCCTGCATGGCGCGGCGCAGGCTGCTGTCGGACACGTAGCCGCAGGCGTGGGCCACGCTCAGCACCGTGCGTCCGGGGTCGTCCAGGAGGTCCGCCGCGAAGAGGATCCGCATCCAGGCCATCACCCGGCGTGGCGGCGGCAGGTCCGTGCGCTCGCACCAGCGCAGCAGCGTGCGCTCGGAGAGGTGGAGCGACCGGGCCAGGTCGCGGCCCTGGCCCCCCGCGGCGGCGATCTCTGCGGCCGAGGCCAGGATCGAGCGCGCCCGCCCGGAGACGTAGGGGGGGAGGGAGCGGTCCAGGAGCCGCTGGACGGGGCTCCCGTAGGCGGACCGGAGCCGCTTCTCGACGGCCTCCAGCGTGTTCTCCTCGTCCATGTCGAGCACCTCGGTCACGCCCCACTCGCCCAGGACGTGGAAGTCCTGGAAGCGGTCGGGCTTGAGCGACATGGCGGCGAGCACCGTCACGGAGGGGAACTCCCACAGGAGGTTGCGCAGCTTCGGAGAGAGCTCCCGCCGGCCCGGCATCTCCATGTAAGGGTCGAGGACCACGATGGCGGCCGGGGGAGCGTCACGCACCGCGTCGCGAAGCGCGTCCCACCCCGCCACCGACCAGCAGCGGAATCGGGCCGTCCCCACCTTGTGGACGCGGTCCCGGAAGGCTTCGTCCGGGTGCATCACCAGGAGGACTCGGGAGACTGATTGCATGGGTGTCGGCTTTTATCTGATTATTTGGTGGACGCGTGTTGGAAGAAAAGGCGGATCATGCCAAATTGAATCGCAACTCCCTCCTGTTGGTTCACGATGTCCGGTTCCCCATCACAAGGATTTAAGATGAGACTGGCTCGCCTGCCCCTCGCCGTCCTCGCCGTGGCCGCCCTCGCCGCCTGCAGCAACGATGCAACTGGACCCGACACCCCGACACGGGGTGCAGGAACCAACATCGCCGCGCCGACGGGCCCCGCATTCAGCGGATTCTTGATCGGAACGGGTATGGGAGCCGCAGTCGATACGGCCGTCGTATCGAACTCCGGCGATACGACGGTCGAACTGAATTAGCCAGCTCACAACCGCGGAGAGGAGGGAACCGTACGGCTCCCTCCTCTCCGTGGCGATGACGGCTTAATCTACCGGCTAGCCCCGCTTGGCTGCAGAGACTTCGCAAAGCTCTCGGCGAGCGCATCAGCGTGATCTACGATCCAGGGTTCGTCCTGCACTGCCACCTTCTCGGTCGAATGCTGTCCCGCAGTGGCCTCGGCCAGTCGAGCCTCAGCTCGCTCCTTCAGACCTGCCTCCTCGCGCACGTCGGCGAGCTGGATGGCCTGCTTGGCAACCGCAGCGGCTCGGTCCCAATCGCGTGCCATCACCGCAGCATCGGCGAGTGAGACGTACAAGGCGGCGGACCCAAGGCTGGCGGAACCCGCAGCCAGCCTCTGGGCGCTCGTCCACGCCTCCTCGAACCGCTTCATGTCACCGAGGCCGGCCGCCGCGAACGCGATGTTCGCATGGACCCCGGCCTGTTCGGAAGCGCGCTGGAAGTGCGGCTGCAAAGCCGAGAGGACGGTGAGTGCCGGGGCGTAGCAGCCCTGATCCATCCAGAACACAGCCACGTCATTCGCGAGCGAAGGCAGCAGCGAATGACCAGCGCCGTACGCGCGAAGTGCTGATGCCGCAAGCTCCTCCGCCTCACGGACCTGCTGCCGCTGTACGGCGATGCCGAACAGCTCGTGGAGCGCCATCGCCTGGACGCCCCTCAGTCCCTTGCGCTTCGCAGCACGATACGCGCGAAGGAGCGACTTCTGCGCGGCGGGAAGGTTCCCCCGCTGTGAATACAGGTTCCCGAGACCACCGAACGCCAGCGCGTACGACTCCCAGTCGCCGCTCTGGCGGCCGAGCAGGATCGCGCGGCGGAACCAGGTCTCGGCGCGGGGATACTCGGCACGCTGACGGGCCAGTCGCCCCACGGCGTAGGAGACGCGGGCATCGTTGTTGGCCGTGAGCGCCGCGGCCTGGGTGAAGGCCAGGGCCGTGGCGAGCCTGTCGTTCTTCTCCGCCCACTCGCTGATCTTCAGGCAGGCCGAGGTGACGCGCCGCTTGTCTGCGCCGGCGGGGTCGGCC
>DATABZ010000409.1:0-3301 GCA_036259315.1 Gemmatimonadales bacterium
TACCCAGGGGAACAGGGCACCGTACATCACCCGGAGCTTCCGAGGATACAACTCCGGGTGAACCTGCCAGCCCAGGTCGTGCACGGTGACTACGCAGCGGTCGCGCCGGCGGACGCCCCACGGCAGGAACCCGTCCATGCCGTGGAAGAGCATGCCGGCCTCCGACGCGATCGCCCGAACGCAGTGCCACTGGTCGAACCAGGTCTTCCACAGGAGCGCCCGAAAATCGCCGAGGCCTCCAGGCTCGAACTCGGGGCGCCGGGCCGGCACTACCTCGCGGAGGTTCGTGCGCTCCAGCCCGAGAGGAGACCAGCTCACGGCCGTGATCCGCACCTGCCCCGTCTCGGCGAGCGCGACCAGGAGCCGCTCCATGTAGATCTCTATTCCGGTCCGGGGCCCGGCCAGGTGCCGGGCGTTGACCGTGACCTCGAGCCCTCCGCTCACGAGCGCGCGGCGGCGAGCGCGGCCGGCCGCCGCTCCGATCCGACCCGCTCCAGTACGCGCAGCGTTTCGGCGGCACAGCGGCGCCACTCGAACCTTCGGCTCCGCTCGCGGCCGGCGTCCACCAGCTGCCGCCGCAGGGCGCCGTCGTCCAGGACCTGCCGGATTCCCGCGGCGATGCTGTCCACGCTCTCAGGGTCCACCAGAAGCGCCGCGCCTTCCGCGAGCTCCTTGGTCCCGTAGCGGTCGGCGGTGACCACGGGGCAACCGGCTGCCATGGCTTCGAGTACCGGGAGCCCGCAGGACTCGAACAGCGAAGGCAGGAGCAGGGCTTCCGCCAGGGCATAGAACGCCGCCAGCTCCTCCTGATCCACCCAGCCGGGGCGGCGCACCCAGTCTCCGATGCCCAGGACCTCCGGCTCCCGGAGCTCCTGCTCGGAGAGAAAGCGGTTCTCGCCGCCCGCCACGACGAGCGGAATGCCGCGCTCAGGGCCAACGCGAGCGTACGCGCGAACCAGGCGCGCGTAGTTCTTCGGGGGGTAGATCGCCCCTGCATAGAGCAGGAATCGCTCGGGGAGACCGTACTTTGCGCGGACCGCGCGAAGCCGCTCCAGATCGGGCTTGCGCCGGAACACCTCGTCCACACCGGAGTACACCGTGACGACCCGATCTTCCGGCACCGGCAGGTACTGCATGACGTGCTGTCGGGTCACCTCAGACACCGCGATGATGGCCGCGGCCCTGCCGGCGTACCGGGGCACAAGGAAACGGTGGCTCAGCCGATCGACGAACCGGGATGCCCACGGCATCACGTACCAGTCCAGCCCATGACACACCCACACGGATGGGCAGGGCGCATGCAGAGGGATGGAGTACTTGGGGTTGAACAGCAGGTCGATGCCGTGGCGCCGGACCGCTCGGGGTACTGCGAGCTGATCCCATGTCAGGGTAGTGCGCGCCGGCATGGCGAGCTCACGGACCTGGGCATCCCCGGCGTGGGTGCCGATGAGGGCGGGATTGCGGTACAGGAAGACGAACTCATGCCCGCTGTGGAGGTCGAGCAGCGCGTCGAGCAGCTTCCGGGTGTACACCCGGACCCCGCCCATGTGCTGGTCGTAGTGCCGCAGCATGACACCGATGCGCACGACGCTCGCTCCCGTGAAGGCTCAGCGTGAAGCTACACCGCCTCCGCGAGGGACAGCCAGCGCCCGGGGGCGGCGGCGAGCGTGTGCGCCATGACACGGGCAGCGGAAGCGTCGGCTGCGACATTCGACGCACGTTGCTTGGCGATGCGAGCGGCATGCATTAGCCTTCCGTGGCGATACCGCAACGCCGCGCTCGAGCGTTGCCTGTAAGTGCTTACGGACGAACAGGTTAGATCTTCATACTCCGGCCCCGCGCATGGTCCGGAAGGTGCAGGCTCATGGCCGCTCGTCTGGAAGATTTCCATAGGCTCTCGGCATCCGAACTTTCAGCCCGCTGAAAACATGACTCGACTCCGTCAGCTCGGCAGCCCGGCTCTCGCTCTTCTCCTCGCGGCGGCAACGCTTCGCTGCAGCGATGGCGGGACGGAGCCGTCCACCGCAACCAGCATGGAGATGGCCGGCGGCGACGAGCAGGTCGGGTTCGTGAACCAGCCGCTGTCGAACCCGCTGGTGGTGCTGGTGACCGACCAGAACGGAGACCCTGTTCAGGGGGTCGAGGTCCACTGGGAGGCCGAGTCCGGGAGCGTCTCCCACGAGACGGTGGAGACCGGGTCCGATGGCCGTGCGTCGGTGACCCGGGTGCTGGGACCCCAGCCCGGCGAGCAGATCACCACCGCCTCGGTGGATGGGCTCGAGGGCTCCCCGGTGACCTTCGTCGCCACCGCGAGCGAGGGTGGAACCGGGCAAGGCATCATCATCACGACCAACCCTCCGGTCGCGGCGCTGGATCAGGAGGTCTTCGATCCCGAGGTCCAGCCGGTAGTGCACGTGACGAGCGACGGGGCCCCGGTCCCCGGCGTGGAGGTCACCGCGAGCATCGCCTCCGGCAGCGGAACGCTGGAGGGGATCCGCACGACGACCACCGATGCGTCCGGCGTAGCGCGGTTCCGCGATCTGGGCATCGACGGTACCGGTTCTCACACTCTCGAGTTCACTGCGGGTGAGGCCAGCGTGACGTCCTCGCCGGTGGAGGTCTCGGCACTGCCGGTGGAAGCCGCGGCGGGTGATTGGGGGCCCGTTGTCGAGTGGCCGATCGTGCCGCTTCACATCAATCTCATGCCCACCGGGAAGGTCCTGGCGTGGGGCAAGACGGACGCGGCCGACACCATGGGCATGCCGCGGCTGTGGGACCCCGCCTCCGGATCGCCGGCGGACCTCCCCATGATCCACGTGGACACGATGCTGTTCTGCGCCGGGCATGCCCTGATGCCGGACGGCCGCCTGCTGGTGTCGGGCGGACATCGTCAGGACGACGCGGGCATCGCCACCACCTACATCTTCGACCAGAACGGCAATCCGACGCGGGCGCCGGACATGGCGAACGGCCGCTGGTATCCGACGCTGACCACACTGCCCGACGGCCGGATGCTGACGATGGCGGGTCGGAACGAGGCCGGCTCCGTGGTGAGGACGCCGGAGATCTGGGAGAACAACCAGTGGGTGGAGCTGCCGGGCGCCGGAAACCTGGAGATCCCCTACTACCCGCGCAATTTCGTGGCGCCGAACGGCCGGATCTTCTACGCCGGCGAGCGGGTGCGGTCGCGCTGGTTCGACGTGGACGCCTCGGGCGTGAACGGCCAGCGAGGTCAGTGGACCGACGGTCCGCAGCACGTCTGGCCGAACAACCGTGACTACGGCACGGCGGTGATGTACGA
>DATABZ010000410.1:0-3707 GCA_036259315.1 Gemmatimonadales bacterium
GAAGTCCGCGGCGCCGGCCTGCGGCGCGATGTCGTTGGTGCGGTTGGGCGCGCCCGAAGCGCGCAGGTCCGGCCCCGGCTCGCGGTGCTCGACCTCCACGATCGAGACGTCGCGATAGCGCCACCGGGCCTTCACCAGCGCCGCGCCCTCCGCCGTGCGGAGATCCACGACGGCACGAGGCAGAGGCGCGGGCAGACTCGCCGTCACCTGCGGGAGCGCGGGCGCCGGCAGGGCACCGGCCAGCAGCAGGCCCGCTCCCAGGAGCTCGAAGACGCGCATCAGATACCTCCCTCTGTCGCGGGCCGTTCGGCCTGGCGCACCTTGACCACGTAGTAGAGGAACGGCGGGTTCACTTCCTTGAACCAGTGGGGGACGCCGTTCGGGATCACCACAACGTCCCCGGGCACGAGTGTTCGGCTCTCGCCGCCGCGGACCGCCGTGCCGCGGAGCTCCTCGGCTGCGGTCGGCTTCGCGTTCACCGCCGCTCCGCCGGTGACCAGCGTGGCGGAACCCTGGATCACGTAGGCGATGTCGGTATCGCGGGTGTGGATCTCGGCGAGGCCGGGCCCGTCGCGCCGGCTCGCGTGGATCTTGTAGTCCCCGGTCTCGATCAGGGGACTGCCCTTGGCGAAGGCGGCGGTCACCCGATCGTGGCCGACGACCGTGACCCGGTTCTCGTCGTTCGGGAGGAGCGCGGCCGGCAGGGCGGCCAGTGAGATCGTCAGGATCGCGAGTCGCATGGGAACGCCCCTGGTCAGCGGATGGCGCTGGTCTGCCCGCGCAGCGCGGCGGCCCCAGCCGTTGCGATGACCGCGTCCCGCGCTGCGCTCGCCGCACCGCTCACCCCGATGGCGCCGACCACCTGCCCGTCCACGACGATCGGCTCCCCGCCGTTGAGGGGCGCAGACCACGCGTTCAGGAGCGGGGTCCGCCCGCCCACGATCGCGTCCTCCAGGATCTTGGTCGGTTTCTGAAACAGGGCGGCGGTGCGGGCCTTCTCGGTCGAGATCGTGGCCCCCATCGGGAACGTGGGCTGGATCCGTTCCAGGTACACCAGGTTGCCGCCGTCGTCCACGATCGCGATCGACGCCCCTTCGTTGCCCCGCTTCGCCTCCGCGCTCGCCGCGGCCGCCACGACCTTGGCGCCTTCCAGCGTGAGAACCTTCCTGCTTTGCGTGACCTGGGCCTGGACCGATGCGGCAGCCGTCGAGAGGGCCAGGACGATCAGGGGTGATGCCACGAATCTCATGGAGAACTCCTCTCGCAGAGGTGTACCGAGCCAGGTGATCGCGGCTGAAATGCGGGCGGGACGGCGATGGTTCCCGCGGAAACTTCCTCGAGCCCGGCGGCATTACACGCTACGACACCCGGCCATCAACCTGGAGGAACCATGCGGCGGAACTACGACGGGCTGCCGGCGGCACCCAGCGTCGAGCAGTCGATCATTCAGGCTCAGCTCCTCATCCTGAAGACTCGCGAGCGGACGAGCGATCGGGGGAATCGTGTCCGGAGCTGAGGCCGGCCGACTGGCCGAGGACGAGCGCCGGGTCGCGAACTGGAAGCGCTGGGGACCGTACCTCGCCGAACGGCAGTGGGGCACGGTCCGAGAGGACTACTCGGAGTACGGCAGCGTCTGGGACTACTTCCCCCACGACCACGCCAGGAGCCGCGCATATCGCTGGGGCGAGGACGGCCTCCTCGGGATCTGCGATCGACAGGGCCGACTCTGCTTCGCTCTGGCGCTCTGGAACGAGCGCGATCCCATCCTCAAGGAGCGGCTCTTCGGCCTGACCGGCCCGGAAGGCAACCACGGCGAGGACGTCAAGGAGGCGTACTTCTACCTCGAGTCCACGCCGACCCACTCCTACATGAAGGCCCTCTACAAGTATCCCCAGCGTCAGTTCCCCTACGAGTGGCTGGTGCAGGAGAACCGCCGGCGCGGCAAAGGCGACACCGAGTTCGAGCTGGCCGACACCGGCGTGTTCGACGACGGTCGGTACTTCGATGTGTTCGCCGAGTACGCCAAGGCCGGCCCCGAAGACATCGCCATCCGTATCACGGTGGCGAACCGGGGGCCCGACCCGGCCACCATCCATCTCCTCCCGACCCTCTGGTTCCGCAACACGTGGAGCTGGGGCCGCCAGGGCGAGGGGTACACCGACAGGCCTCGGCTCCGGCGCGTCGATGCCGCGATCGTCGCGGAGCACCCCGCGCTGGGCCTGTACGAGCTGGGTGCCGAGGGACTGGATCAGCCGGGCGGCCCCGCCCTGCTCTTCACGGAGAACGAGACCAACGTCGCGCGGCTCTTCGGGGCTGCGAACACGCAGCCCTTCGTCAAGGACGCGTTCCATCGCGCCGTGATCGAGGGTGACGCGTCGGCGGTGAATCCCGCCGAGGAGGGGACCAAGGCCGCGCTCCACTACGTGCTGAGCGTGCCGGCAGGCGAGGAGCGGGTGGTGCGCCTGCGGCTCAGCCGGCGGGAAGCCGGTGGCGCGCGGGTGATGGGCGCTGAGCTCGACCGTCTGTTCGATGACCGCATTCGCGAGACCGACGAGTTCTATCGCGAGCGGCTCCCGAAGGGAGCGAGCGAGGACGAGAGGCGAGTGCTGCGCCAGGGGTACGCCGGCCTGCTCTGGAGCAAGCAGTTCTACAACTACGTCGTGCGGGACTGGCTGGATGGCGATCCGGCCCAGCCCGGGGCTCCCGACTCACGGCGCGAGGGGCGCAACGCCGACTGGTCGCACGTCTTCAATCGCGACGTCATCTCGGTGCCCGACAAGTGGGAGTACCCCTGGTACGCAGCCTGGGACCTCGCCTTCCACATGATTCCGTTCGCCCGGATCGACCCCCACTTCGCCAAGGAGCAGCTGCTGCTCTTCCTGCGCGAGTGGTACATGCATCCCAACGGCCAGATCCCGGCCTACGAGTTCGCCTTCGGTGACGTGAACCCGCCGGTCCATGCCTGGGCCTGCTGGCGGGTGTACAAGATGACCGGGGTCCGCGGACGGCGGGACCGGCTCTTCCTCGAGCGCGCGTTCCAGAAGCTGCTGCTCAACTTCACCTGGTGGGTGAACCGGAAGGATCCCGAGGGGCGGAACCTCTTCGCGGGCGGCTTCCTGGGCATGGACAACGTCGGCGTGTTCGACCGCTCGCAGCCGCTTCCCACCGGCGGGCACCTGGAGCAGGCCGACGGCACCGCCTGGATGGCGTTCTACTGCAGCACGATGCTGTCCATGGCGCTGGAGCTCGCCTCCGAGGACCCGGCCTACGAGGACCTCGCCTCCAAGTTCTTCGAGCACTTCATCGCGATCGCGGACGCCATGAACAACCTGGGTGGCACCGGCCTCTGGAGCGAAGAGGACGGGTTCTACTACGACCAGTTGCACGTGGACGGTCGGCACATCCCGCTCCGGGTGCGCTCCATGGTCGGGCTGATGCCGCTCATCGCCGTGGAGGTGCTCGACGAGGGCACGTTCGCCCACCTCCAAGGATTCCAGCGGCGCATGCGCTGGTTCCTCGAGAACCGCCAGGACGTGGCGGGCAGCATCGCGTGCATGCGGCCGCGGGAGCGGAACGGGCACGTGAAGCGCCTGCTCGCGATCCCGACGCGGGAGCGCCTCGTGCGCGTGCTGCGCTACATGCTGGACGAAGCCGAGTTCCTGGCGCCGCACGGGATCCGATCGGTGAGCCGGGTGCACCGCGAGCGT
>DATABZ010000411.1:0-4288 GCA_036259315.1 Gemmatimonadales bacterium
GACGTGCTCGCGGCCGGCGTAGGACTCGGGCCCGGTGAGCAGCGCGCGAAAGCTCCGGCCCTGCACCGTCGCCGGCGGCCTTCCGCCTCCGATCTCGAGCAGCGTCGGCATGAGATCCACCGTGCTCACCGGCCCGCGTTCGTACACCGAGCCCGCCCGGACGACGCCGGGCCAGGAGAAGAGGAGCGGGGTGCGAATGCCGGAGTCGTAGAGGGTGCCCTTCTCGCGGGGGAACGGCGCGCCGTTGTCGCTCACGAAGACGATCAGAGTCTTGTCGCGGAGCCCCCTGCGCTCGAGCTCGGCCATCATCTCGCCGATGGCCCGGTCCATCCTGAAGACCGCGTCATGGTAGCGGGCCAGGTCCATGCGCGTGGCGAGAGAGTCCACCAGATGCGGGGGCACCGCCGCATCCTCCATCGAGTGGACCATGGCCGAGATGGTCGAGTCGTAGGGCCGATGCGGTTCATGGAACCCGACCCACAGGAAGAACGGCCGGGCACCGGCAGCATCGAGGAAGCGCGGCAGGGCTGCCGCCGTCTCCGGCGCATACCACTGGAACTGCCGCTCGGCGTGAGGCCCGTAGTGGGTCTTCGCCATGTGCCCGGTGAAGTATCCCAGCGCCTGCAGGTACGAGGGCAGGAGACGCACGTCCGGCGGCAGCGGCGTATGCAGGTCCTCGGTGCGGGTCGCGTGCGGGTAGCGGCCCGAGAGCATGCTGATGCGGGAGGGGCTGCACTGCGGCGAGGTGACGAAGGCGTGTCGGACCGTGAGCCCGGATCGCGCCAGGCGCTCGATGTTCGGCGTGCGGACCGCGGCATTGCCGTACGGGCGGGTGTCACGCCAGCCGAGGTCGTCCCCGACGAACACGACGACGTTGGGGCGAGGCGGCGGCTCCTGGGCCGGGAGCGCCCAGGGTAATCCCGCCAGGAGCGCCGACAGTAGGAGACGCTTCACTGGTCCTCGGCGACCCTCAGACTCGTCGAAGCGCAAGTTGCCGCCGGCGGGCCGTTTCATATCTAGGGATCGGGATGAACGCGAGCGGGCGGAAGAAGGTGGTGAGCCGGTCGAGCTCGTGATCCGGGTACACGACGTCCAGGGCAGCGGGGTACCAGCCGCGCGGATCGTCCGGGAAGGTCATGGAGTAGTCAATCGCGAACCTCGGATGCTTGTCCGCATCGTGACGCAGCCTGTCGAGTGTCAATCGTATCCGGCGCGCCCGCCGTCCGCCAGCACGCCGGGACGGCCCAGCATCAGGAACGAGGGATGTGACACTGGTCACCACACAGGGCTGATCTGCTCCTCCATTGTTGGACCAGTGATGCTAGAGCCCCACAGTGGAGACCCCCGGCTGCACGAGCCCGCCCCGGTGCAACACCCTCGGTCCCCGGCAGAGACGACGGCACCACCGACATCAGGCGCACCGGAGTGGCTGAGACCCCTCAGGGGAGGGTTCGCCCGCAGCGTCCTGACGCTGGCATCGGGTACCGCGGTCGCGCA
The DNA here is from genome assembly GCA_036259315.1 of Gemmatimonadales bacterium. Taxonomy (GTDB): domain Bacteria; phylum Gemmatimonadota; class Gemmatimonadetes; order Gemmatimonadales; family GWC2-71-9; genus CAVVWJ01. The sequence continues at coordinate 1,498 of DATABZ010000411.1, forward strand.
GCTCCTGCTCGTGCTCGCCGTTCCCGTGCTCACCCGTCTCTACACGCCGGCGGACTACGGCGTGCTCGCCGTCTACTCTTCGACGCTCGCGGTCCTGGTCGTGCTCGCCTCTCTCAGGTACGAGGCGGCGATCCCGCTGCCCGACGACGAGCGCACCGCGGGATCGCTGCTCGTGCTCACGCTCGGGATACTGGCGGCCATGGCCGCGCTGGTGTCCATGCTCGTCTGGCTCCTCGGTGACGCGTTCGTTACGGCGGTCAACGTCCCGGCGCTTCGGCCGTACCTCTGGCTCATCCCGGCGGGCTTCGTCGGTGCCGGCGCATACCAGATGCTCTCCTACTGGGCCATTCGGCATCGCGAGTTCCGCCGGGTCGCGCGTACCAGGTTGAGCCAGGGAGGCGGACAGGTCGTCGTGCAGATCGCTCTCGGCATCGGCGGCGCCGGTGCGTTGGGGCTGATCGTCGGCGACCTGGTCGGGCGTGTCGCCGGAGCGGGCGGGCTCGCGCTCGCCGCGCTTCGCCGACGACCGGTCGAGGGCGTGACCCCGGCGAGCATCCGGGCGGTCGCGACCCGGTACCGAAGGTTTCCCCTGCTCACCACCTGGTCCGGGCTCTTCAACATCGGCAGTCTCCAGCTCGCCTCCATCGTCTTCTCGGCCGCCTTCGGCGCCGCCGCCGCGGGACTCTACGCCATCAGCTTCAAGGTCCTCGTGCTGCCCACCATGCTCGTGGCCCAGGCGGTGGGACAGGTGTTCCTGTCGCGCGCCGCGCGTCTGACTGCGGAGCCCGCGCATCTGCGCCGGCTCACCGAACGCACGGCACTCGGGCTCTTCGCGGCGGGACTCCCCGCCTTCCTCACCGTCGCCCTCGCGGGGCCGCAGCTCTTCGCGGTCGTCCTGGGCCGCGAGTGGGAGGAGTCGGGACGCTACGCGCAGGTGCTCGCCCCCTGGTTCGCGCTGTGGCTGGTCAGCAACCCGCTGAGCGGGCTGCTCAGCGTGCGGGAGTGGCAGGGCTCGGCGCTGGCCTTCAGCGCGTTCGAGCTGGTGCTCCGTCTGGGCGCGCTCCTCGTCGGCGCAGCCCGCGGCTCGCCGATGCTCGCGGTCGCGCTGCTGTCTGCCGGCGGGGTCATCATCGCGACCGTCTCGATCGTTCGCTTCCTGCTCGCCGGGCACAGCTCCGCCGGGCGGCTCCTCGGCCCGGCCGTCCGCGTGGCCGTCCTGGCGATCGCGTGCCTGCTGCCCGCGGCGCTGATCCTCCGCGCCGGACACGGCCGCACCGCGCTGGCCGTGGGCGCGCTGGCGATCGTCGCGTACTACGCCCTCGTCGCCCGCTCGGCGCTCGCGCCGGGGTTCCTGCATCTCGGCGCCGACTCGAGCGTTGCCGAGAGTGCTCCATGAGAATTCTCTACCTCACCCAGCGGCTGCCGTTCGGCACCGGTGAAGCCTTCGTGATCCCGGAGGTCGAGGCGCTGCTCGCCCGGGGCCACGAGGTGCTGATCGTGCCCCGGCTCTCCGCCGAGCCCGTGGTGCACGACGACGTGCGCGCCATCCTGAGTCGCACCCGGGTGCTGCCCCCGCCCACGGGCGTCGCGCGCGCCGTCATGCGCATGATGGTCCGACGCCCGCTCCGTACGCTGCGCGCCTTCTGGCAGCTGCGCCGCACCCGTCCATTGCCGCGCATGTTCTCCAACACGATCGCGACGGCCCAGGGCATCTGGGTCGGCACGCTGGCCCGCGACTGGGGCGCCGACCACATCCACGCGCACTGGGCCCACCTCACGGCGACGATGGCCATGGCGGCGAGCGCCGTCAGCGGGATCCCGTGGAGCTTCACGGCCCACCGCTACGACGTGGTCCTCAACAACCTGCTCGGCGACAAGCTGCGCTCGGCGCGGTTCGGCCGCTTCATCGCGCGCCGGATGCTCGACCGCGCGCGGCTGCTCGCCGGGCCCGACGCGGTCCGGCGGGCGACGGTGCTCCACATGGGCGTGACGCTGCCACCGCTACCTGCCGACGAGCCTCCCTCTCGCGCGGTCCCGGTGGTGCTGTGCCCAGGGCGGCTGATCCCGGTGAAGGGCCAACGGTACCTGATCGACGCCGCGGCGACGCTGAAGCGGCGCGGCGTCCCGTTCCAGATCCTCCTCGCCGGCGACGGGCCGGAGGAGGACGCCATCCTCCGGCAGGTCGCGGAGCTCGGGCTGGGCGACCGCGTCCGCCTGCTGGGTCTCGTGCCGCACGCGCAGCTGCTCCGCCTCTACCGGGACCAGGCGGTGGACTGCGTGGTCCTGCCGAGCCTGGACCTCGGCGGCGGCGAGCACGAGGGCATCAGCGTGGCGCTGGTCGAGGCGATGGCGCACGGTGTGCCCGTGATCTCCACCGCGACCGGCGGGCTGTCCGAGCTGCTCGAGGGCGGCGCGGGAATCATGGTTCCGCCGGCCGATGCGGACGCCCTCGCGGATGCCCTGGAGCATCTCCTCGGGTCGCGCCCGCTGCGCCTGGAGCTCGGCCGGCGAGGCCGGCGGCGCATCGAGGAGGAGTTCGACGTGGTTCGGGTGGCGGACGAGCTCACGCGTCGCTTCGCGGAGGCCGCGCCCGGGTAGCTGCAATGCGCAACGTCCTGCTGATCACCCGCAACTTCGCGCCCACGTGCCACGTCTCGGCGGAGCGCGCGACCAAGCTGGCGAAGTACCTCCCCGAACTGGGCTGGCGTCCCACGGTCCTCACCGGAGTCCGACCCACCGCGGGCCTGCCCGAGGATCCGGAGCTTCTCGATCAGGTGTCGGGGGTGGAGGT
>DATABZ010000412.1:0-2201 GCA_036259315.1 Gemmatimonadales bacterium
CCTGACCGCCCTGGCGCCCTCGGAGCGCTTCGCGCGTGAGCAGGGCCGCCGCCACAAGAGGCTGACCGACTGGGCGCGCCAGCTGCTTGTCCTGGCCGCCCGCTGGTTGCCCGAGCGGCGGCTGATCGCGGTCGCCGACAGCAGCTATGCGGCCATCGAGCTGCTCGCGGCCGTCTGCGGTCGCCTCACCATGGTCACCCGGCTCCGGCTCGATGCCCGGCTGTTCGACCCGCCACCGCCACGCCGGCCGGGCACGATGGGCCGGCCACGGGTGTCGGGTGCACGCCAGCCGACCCTGGCCGAGCGCTTGGCCGACCCCAAGACCCGCTGGCGGCGCGTCACGGTCGCGGGCTGGTATGGCCGGACCGAACGGCAGGTCGACCTCATCTCGGGCACCGCGCTTTGGTACCATCCCGGCAAGCGGGTGCCGATCCGCTGGCTTCCGGTGCGGGATGTCGCGGGTGAGTTCGAGCCGCAGGGCTTTCTGTGCACGGACCAGGACGCCGATCCGCTCGACGTGCTCCGCTGGTTCGTGCGGCGCTGGTCGGTCGAGGTGACGTTCGCCGAGGTCCGGCGCCATCTCGGCGTGGGGACGCAGCGGCAGTGGTCCGATCTGGCCATCGCGCGCACCACGCCGGCGCTGCTCGGCCTGTTCTCGCTGGTGACGCTCTGGGCCGAGGGCATGCTCGACGGTGGTGTCTCGCCGCGACATGCCGCCTGGTATCCCAAGCCGCAGCCGACCTTTAGCGATGCGCTCGCCGCCGTTCGCTATCGGCTCTGGACCTCGGCAACTTTCTCCACCTCACCGGACCACGGGGAGGTCGCCAAAATCCCTCGTGGGATGCTGGAACGGCTCACTCAAGTCGCCTGCTTCCCGGCCTGAATGGCCAAAGTCGAGCTAATGGACTGAATTAGAGGTGGGTTGACAGATTAGCGCGAGCGGCGCGGGGTGGGGCAACGGCCACCAAGCTCGGGAACTGGCCATGCCCCGCGGCCCACGCCCCGTTCCGCTCACGCTCACCCCGGCCGACCGCGAGGTGCTGGAGCGCTGGACGCGGCGCCGCACCACCGCCCAGGCCCTGGCGCGCCGCGCCCGCATCGTGCTCGCCTGCGCCGAGCCCGGGGCGACCAACAGCGGCGTCGCCCGCGCGCTCCGGGTCAGCCGGCCGACGGTCCTGACCTGGCGCCGGCGCTTCGCCGAGCGTGGCCCGGATGGCCTGCTCGACGAGCCGCGCCCCGGGGCGCCGCGCACGATCACCGATGCCGACGTCGAGCGGGTCCTCACGCTCACCCTGGAATCGACGCCGCCCGACGCCACCCACTGGAGCACGCGCTCGCTGGCCCGGGCCGTCGGCATGAGCCAGACCGCCGTCTCACGCATCTGGCGGGCCTTCGCCCTCCAACCGCACCGCACCGAGACGTTCAAGCTCTCGCGCGACCCGCTGTTCATCGAGAAGGTGCGCGACATCGTCGGGCTCTACCTCAACCCGCCGGACCGGGCGCTGGTGCTGTGCGTCGACGAGAAGCCGCAGATCCAGGCCAAGGCGCCGACCGCCCCGGTGCTGCCGATGCGCCCCGGGCAAGCCGAGCGGCGGACGCACGACTACGCGCGCCACGGCACGACCGACCTGTTCGCCGCCCTGGACGTGAAGGCCGGCACGGTGATCGGGGCGTGCCACCCGCGGCACCGCAGCCTCGAGTTCCGCGCCTTTCTCGACCAGATCGACGCGAACGTCCCGGCCGACCTGGACGTGCACCTCATCCTCGACAACGCGGCCACCCACAAGACCCGGCTGATCCGGGACTGGCTGGCCAAGCGGCCGCGCTACCACCTGCACCTCACGCCGACCTCGGCGTCGTGGCTCAACCTGGTCGAGACCTGGTTCGCCCTTTTGACCGCCCGGCAGCTCAAGCGCGGCGTGTTCCGGAGCACGGGGGAGCTGGAGGCGGCGATCCGGCGCTACATCGCCGCCACGAACGCGGAGCCCAGGCCCTTCGTATGGACCAAGACCGCCGATCAGATCCTCGCCAGCGTCGCCCGCTTCTGCCAAAGAACTTCTAACTCAGACCACTAGAGGCAGGGTGATCCGGGGTGTCGGGCGCGATAAGGCCCTGTTCCGTCAAGCTGCCGTCACGTTTCACAATGGGCGGGATACTGCTGGCGAAAGCGGATCGGGTGCAGCGGCAGCCCGCGTGCCGCG
>DATABZ010000413.1:0-2995 GCA_036259315.1 Gemmatimonadales bacterium
TAGGTGTACCGCCCCTTCCATCTGCTCCTGAACCGATAGAACGCGGGCTCCCCCGTGCAGTGGCCGGGCGCCACGCGGTTCACCCTGTAGGTGTCGTGCAGCGCCGTCGCGATGCCGGCGACGACGTCGTCGGTCGCCGCCGGCAGATGGAACCCGCCGAACACCATGTGCACGCGCCGATCGATGCCGGTCGCCGCCTCGACGATCCTCTCGATGCCCGGGTGCGAGCAGCCGGCCACCACCACCATGCCCTCCGGTGTCTCGAGGGCCAAGGAAAGCTCGCGTAGCTCCTTGGTGCCGACCGCGTCGGAGACCAGGGCGATGAGGTGCACGCCCGGCGCGACCTCGAGCGTGGAATCCACCGTGACGAATCGGCCCCCGGGCCACGCCGTGCCGAAGTCGAGCGTGTCCTCGGGATGGCCGTCGTAGTACCGCATCTCCGCCGGGAGCGAGTCCTCGGTCCTGTAGAACTTGCTCGACAGGGCGCTGCCGAACACGCCGAACGCTTCCCTGGGCGCGTAGATCTTAACCCTCGGGTTGACGCTCAGCAGGTGCGTGAGACCTGCGGTGTGGTCGAGATGCCGATGCGAGATGACGACGAAGTCCAGCCGGGAGAGATCGACGCCCGCGGTCCTGACGTTCTCGGCGAACACTTCGGGATTGTTGCCGGTGTCGAACAGGATCCGCTTGCCGTCGTGCTCGATGAAAGCGGAATACCCCCAGTCCTTCTTCATCCGAGGCAGTTTTCCGAACGCGTCGTACAGAATCGTCACACGATTCGGCGTCGGCGGCAGGCTCCCGGGCAGCGTGTGCTCGCCGGGCAGCAGCAGGAGGGCCACCGCTGCCATCGGCGCGTGTCGATACGGCATCGTCGCCTCCCGCGGGCGACTACACGGCTGCCCCGACTCGGGCTATCCGGAGAGCGGCAGGCGTGCGCCCGCCCGCGACTTCACCAGGTGAGGACGCGGAGCTCGTCGAGCTTGGCGGCGACGCCGGTCAGCGAGTCCACGCTCCGCTCGCGGCGGAACCGATCCGCGGCGTCTCGCACTTCCGGAGCGATCGGGGCGCCGGTGCGGCGACGGAACTCCCGGTACGAGTCGCCCATGTCCAGGAACACCCGGCGGAGCGAGCGCGCCTCGCGCACCTGCTCCGGCGTGCGGCCGACGGCCTCGGGGGTGCGCCGCGTATCCGTGACGCGTCGCCGGGGCCTGGCGGTGCGCGCAGTGGGAGACTGGCCCGCGGCGAGCTCCGCCTGGCGCACGCGCTCCAGGACACGATCGGCGAGTGTGGGAAGCGCGTCCGGAGACGTGGCCTGGCGAGCGGGAGTGTGGGACATGAGGACCTTCCGGGTGGGAGACGGCTCCGTCGCGGTCGGCAGAGCGTCATTGAAGACTAATCGTACGTACCTCGGGAAGCGAACCGGCCGAGCACCGCGCCGGCGCAAAGACGACGGCCGGCCCCTCCGAGGACGAGCCGGCCGCCACCTTCGGTGCGGCTTCGCCGCACCCGATTGCTACGCGAGCTTCACGACGTTCTCCGCCGCCGGCCCTTTCTGGCCCTGCACGATGTCGAACTCCACCCGCTCACCTTCGGCCAAGCTCTTGAAGCCCTGCCCCTGGATCGCCGTGTGGTGGACGAAGCAGTCCTTCTGCCCGTCCGCCGGTGTGATGAAGCCAAAGCCCTTCGCGTCATTGAACCACTTGACCGTGCCGGTGGTGCGCATATCTCCCTGCTCCTTGCCGATGGTGTAATCGGGAGTGAGGACATGCCGCACGGCCGACTACGGGTGGCGTGGATCCCGCCTCCACGCGGGGCTCGGCTGCCGCGGCGCAGCGCGCGCCAGGAACGGCAGCCCCTTCGGGACCAAAAAGCCGGTTGAACGTATGTAGCCGGCAGAGACGGCGCAAGCGACGAGCGCCCGGGCGCAGGCTCGGGGCACCGCGCTCCGGTTACTACAGTGCCCGCCACTCACGCGCGGGCTTGCTACTGGGGGTGGGCTGGTGGCCGGCACCGAGGCTCACTCGGCGAGGTGCCCCGAGCCCCAGCACCGCTGCGCGCGCGGCACACTACCGCATCCACAAGTCGGTCCAGCGGCGGTCGAGCCGCCTCACCCACCCGACCCGAGGAGCGCACGAGCGCAGCAGTCTGAACCCGTAGAGCAGTACCAGCAGGTAGCCGACGACTGCGATCCCCGTGATGGGGATGCGCGACTCCTGTTCCCGCGACCACTCACGCTCGAGATCCGGCGATCCAAGCGACACGATCCACAGCTCCGGAAGGAGACGCTCCGAAGCTGATGCACTGGCGTTACCCCCTCGTGACCCGCTGGACGAGAGACCACTGCTCGTCCAACGACCTGCCAGTCTTGTCGGGTGAGTCGCCTCCCCACTCGCCCGCACCGCACAACCAACAGCGTTGGTTGACGAAGCCCGAACGGAGTGAGACGTTGGTCCATGGACCTCGAGCGCACCGTAGGCCTCCGCCCCGACGGCACCGTCCGCCTTCCCGACCGCAGGACCGCCACCGGCTCCATCCTGCTCAAGCTGGCCGCGATGGGCATCGAGATACCCGCGGAAGCCGCCAGCGACGAGGACGTCTTCCATCTGGCGGGCAACCTCTTCGCCCGCTACCGCGAGCAGGCCCGGCTGCTGGCCGACCACCTCTGCCCCGCCGACCGCCGCATCCAGCACTATCTCGACGAGCTCCAGGCGACCGGCGGCAGCACCGCAGGCGTCCGGCTTCCGGCCGAGACACTCATCCTGGACCAGTACGGACTGGCGCGCGAGCTGAGTCTCCCGCTCGACGGCGACCGCTACGAGAACGAGCTGGTCTCCAGCTACCGGCTCGACAACGGCGTGCTCCACAATCCGGTGAACGACCGACGGACGACGCAGGGCGTCTTTCACGTGGCCGAAGGCGGGTTGCCGATCCCGGCGGACAAGATACGGGTACCGCTCGCGGTGTTTCTCAGACTGTTGGAGGAGGCGCTCCGGCC
>DATABZ010000414.1:0-1794 GCA_036259315.1 Gemmatimonadales bacterium
CGCGGGGCCCGGCCACTCCAGCCGGAAGGGGTGCGGGTCAGGCCACCTGCTCCAGGAGCATGGGCGAGATGCGGCCGGCGCGGGCCGGCACCCCCGAGGTGGCCACCACGATGGCCACCAGCGTCTCGTCGCCGTAGTCCAGCCCCAGGTACCCGTCGCGCGGGGCCACGCGCACCGGGCCGCTGGCGGGCGAGCCCACCATCCCGAAGTCGGCGCAGGGGACGAAGCCCGCGTCGCGCAGGCGGCGCACCCAGGCGTCCACCGGCTCGTGGCGCTCGCAGCGGGTCTCCTCGGCGTTGGCCAGGATGTCCTCGATCTCGCGGGCGAAGAACATCTTCATGGCGCTCTTTTCCCCGTCGCCGATCTCCAGCCCGTCGATGATGCGGAAGGTGAGGCCGAAGTGGTGCCACGCCGCCGCGAACCGCTCGCGCAGGTCCGGCGAGTCGTGGTTGCTGCTGGGCTCGCAGAGCACCACGGCGTCGGGCTCCAGCTCCCGCAGGCGGCGGAAAAGGGCGTCGCGGGCGCTGGTCCCCGCGGCCGAGCGCACGTGGTGCACGGCAAAGGCGCCCAGCACCACCATTGGCGCGCCGAACGAGGCGAAGAAGCGCCAGTCGGACTCGTCCAGCTCCTCCACCACCTTGTGCACGGCGTGGAACTCCAGCTCCACGCCCAGCGTCATGGCCGCCTCGGCCAGCGACTCACCCGCCTCCAGCAGGCTCCCCGCGTCGGGCTCAATGGCGATGATGTTCAGCTTGCGCGGCAGGCGGCGCTGCGTGGCCAGCAGGTAGAGCAGCCCCACCTCCTGCCGCCCGGAGCCGATCCCCACGTCCAGCAGGGTGACCTCGTCCTGCCCGCCCACGAAGCCGGCCAGCACCTCGTTGGCCAGCGGCCCCGCCAGCTGCACCGTGGGCAGGTACTGCGCGAGCAGGTTGAAGAGGGTGATCTGCGTGGTCTCGAACTGGCGCAGGTACAGGTTGATCTCCGCCGCCTTGTCGGACTCGAGCCGCTTGGAGAGCGCCGAAGCGAAGATGTAGTACTGCAGGTCCTCGCTCCCCCCGGCCGCGTTCAGCTGCCGCTCCACCAGCTCCGAAAGGAGCACCCGCGCGTTGTCCGTTCGCCCGGCCAGCGTCTCGTCGACCACCGAGGCCAGCATAGCATACTTTTTTGCGTCCATTGCTCGTCAGTCTCCCTGTGCGTGGGTGTGTGGATGGATTCCCGCGGGCCTGCGGTTGATGGATTGTGTCCGAAAAGGGTAGTGTGCCGGGGCGTGTAGCTCCGCTCCGTTGATCACCCCGAGGAACAGAGTGGGGTGACGCGGGAGCGGGAGAGGGGTGCAAGACCGCACTAATTACGACCTGGCGTCTCTCACAACTTAAGCACTCCGTTCATCTCGCGCAAGCCCCTTATGAGCATTTTCCCTTTCCGCCACCGCGTGAACACCCTGTAGCAGCCTGTATCAGTTACGGAGTGTACATCACGGAAAGTGGCACTTTTTTGCTCCGTGACCCGCGCGCGCGCCAACCTGAGACAGACTCCCCACACACTCGCCTCGTCCGGCGGAAAGTTCCGATCAAACTGTAACTCAAAGAGAGAAAATAGGATGCAAAGGTGCGGTCGAGGTGCCGCGGCCCCCGGCGCGCCGCTTGCCCGGGGCGCGGGTCCACGCCGGTTCCCGGAACGCCCCGGTCGAGTCCCTTTCGGCCCGGCCGTGCATCTCCCGGCCCGGGGTACGCCACGCCCTGACGGCTTTCCGCCGCGCCCGCGCTACCCTGCGGCCCCACCCGGGCGACGGGC
>DATABZ010000415.1:0-12770 GCA_036259315.1 Gemmatimonadales bacterium
GCGGTATCCATCGCCATCGACTCTCGCGGCTCGATTCCCCATGACCGGGCAAGGTCCACGCCGGAGATCGCCTGCTGTGGCGCGCCGAGCACCAGAACGTAGGTCATCTCCGAGGGGCTCACCGACGGGCGGACCAGATAATTGCGCTGCCAGCTCGTCTCTCGCCCTTCCACGGCGGCGACCCGGCCGATCGGAATTCCGCGCGGGAAGACCCCTCCATGGCCCGACGTGACGATGATCGAGTTCGGCTGCAGCTGCACGTGCCGGGGCGTCCCCGTGAGCGCCAGCATCGGCTCGCCACCCGGCCCCACCCGCGGCTCCACGATTCCGTAGATCTGCCCATCCAGCGTCATGGCACTCGCGCGGAACTCCGGGTTCATCCAGTCGAAGCCGAAGGCGATCGACTCGTCCACGCTACGGACCTGCCCCACGAGACCGCTGGGCGCGACGATCGGGGCGCCCGCACGAACGCCGTGCGCGGCCCCCGCCGTGAGCTGGAAATACCCGTCCGCCGCCCGTCCGGGGATCCGCACGATTTCCGCGGGCACGAACTCGGGCGGCAGATTCTGGCGCAGACCCAGCAGGCCCCGGAGCTCGCGGTTCTCGGTCGCGAGCGCCGCCTGTCCAACGAGGTACGCGGCGAGACTGTCGCGCTCCGCGCGCAGGCGCGCCGGATCGTCGAACCGCGCGTGCCGCTCCACCGATCCCTGCTGCAGTTGCAGCACGGGGCGCAGCACCGTCGCGCGGATCCCGCGCGCCAGCGATTCGCGATACGGCCCCGGCAAAGCAGCCAGAATCCCTGCCAGGGCCAGGAACAACACGGCGATGCGGAGGTCGCGTTTCCTGCCGCGTTCACCCCCTTCGCCGAGGTACGGCTTGAACGTGCTCAGATCGTCAACACTCCCCGGTACTTATTGATGTCGTCGAGAATCCGGCCGGCCCCCCGCACCACGCAGGTCAACGGCTCCTCGTCCACGTGAATGGGCAGGTTGGTCTCGCGGGCGATCAGCTGGTCCAGGCCGCGGATCAACGCGCCGCCCCCCGTCATGACGATTCCCCGGTCGACGATGTCGGAGGCCAGCTCGGGGGGAGTGATCTCGAGTGCGCGCCGCACGGCGTCGACGATCTGCTGGATCGGCTCCTGGACCGCCTCACGGATCTCCGTGGAGTGGACGCGGACGGTTTTGGGGATGCCGGAGACCAGGTCGCGGCCCTTGACCTCCATCTCGCGCTCGTCACCTGTGGGCGCGGCGGAGCCGATCTTGATCTTGATCGCTTCCGCGGTGGGCTCCCCCACCAGAAGGTTGTAGTTCTTGCGCATGAACTGGACGATGGCCTGGTCCAGCTCGTCGCCGCCGGTGCGAATGGAGGTGTCGGAGACGATGCCGGAGAGCGCGATCACCGCGATCTCCGTGGTGCCCCCGCCGATGTCGATCACCATGTTGCCGGTCGGGGTCTCGACCGGCAGGCCGACGCCGATCGCGGCCGCCATCGGCTCCGCCACCATCAGCACCTGCTTGGCCCCGGCGGTCTGGGCGGAGTCGCGCACGGCGCGGCGCTCCACCTCGGTGATGCCCGACGGCACGCAGACGATGACCTTCGGTTTGACCCGAAAGACGTGCTTGTCGATGATGGTCTTGAGGAAGTACCGTAGCATCTTCTCGGTGACGTCGAAGTCGGCGATGACGCCGTCCTTCAGCGGCCGCACGGCCAGGATGCCGTCCGGCGTGCGGCCCAGCATTCGTTTCGCCTCGAGCCCGATGCCCTTGATCTTCCCGGTGCTCTTCTCGATCGCGACCACCGACGGCTCGTTGAGGACGATGCCTTCGCCCTTGACGTAGACCAGCGTGTTGGCGGTGCCGAGGTCGACCGCGATCTCATTCGCGGGCAGCCACGACGTAAAGTTCAGAGGAGGAAGCTTCATCGAGAAGATATCGGAAGCATGGCTGACAAGGTAACGAATGGCCGTCTCCGCATTCAAGGGAGTAAAAGCCGCTATCGCCCGGTGCTGCCGAACCCTCCCGCGCCTCGCGACGACGCGGGCAATTCGGTCACCTGCCGAAACTCGACCCGTTCCACCCGCGCGAACACCATCTGCGCGATCCGCATGCCGCGGGTCACCGCGAACGGCTCGGTGCCGAGGTTGATCAGAATGACCTTGACCTCGCCGCGATAGTCGCTGTCGATCGTGGCCGGCGTGTTCGCCACGATGATCCCGTGGTTCAGCGCCAGGCCCGACCGCGTCCGGATCTGGCACTCGTACTCTTCAGGCATGGCGATCGAGAACCCGGTCGCGAAGGCCCTGCGCTCCTGCGGGGCGAGCATTCCGTCGTCGGCGCTCGCCACGTCGTAGCCTGCCGAGCCCGGGGTGGCACGGCTCGGCAGGGGCAGCCCCTCGCCGTTGGGTAGGCGGGTGAGCAGGACGGGGATCAGAGGACGGAGCCGACGTCGACCAGAGGGAGGTGGAACGCCTCGGCCACGCCGGGATAGACCACCTTGCCCTCCACCACGTTCAGCCCCAGCCGCAATGCCGGATCGGCGTTGCAGGCGGCACGCCACCCCTGCTTGGCGAGCTTAAGTCCATACGGGAGCGTGGCATTGGTCAAGGCGAGGGTGGAGGTCCGGGGCACGCCGCCGGGCATATTCGCCACGGCGTAGTGCAGGATGCCATCCACGAAGTAGGTCGGGTTCTCGTGCGTGGTGGGCTTGATGGTCTCCACACAGCCCCCCTGATCGACCGCCACGTCCACGATGACCGACCCAGGCTTCATGAGCTTGAGGTCCGCCCGCTTGACCAGGTGGGGCGCCTTGGCGCCCGGGAGCAGCACCGCGCCGATCACCAGGTCGGCCCTCCGGATCGCGTCGAGGATGTTGTGCCGGTTGGAGTAGGCCGTGTCCACGTTGGCGGGGAGCACGTCGTCCAGGTAGCGGAGCCGGTCGAGCGAGATGTCCAGGATGGTGACATGGGCGCCGAGCCCTGCGGCCATCTTGGCCGCGTTGATGCCGACCACGCCGCCGCCGATGATCACCACCTCCCCCGGCGCCACGCCCGGCACCCCGCCCAGCAGGATCCCGCTCCCGCCGAACACCTTCTCCAGATACTTGGCGCCCTCCTGGACCGACATCCGGCCCGCCACCTCGGACATCGGCGTGAGGAGCGGCAGCTCGCCGCTGGCGAGCTGAACCGTCTCGTAGGCCACGGCGATCGCGCCGGAGTCGATCACGGCCCGGGTCAGCTCCTCGGAGGCGGCGAAGTGGAAGTAGGTATAGATCACCTGGCCACGACGCATGCGCGGCCACTCCGCCGCGATCGGCTCCTTGACCTTCATGATCATCTCGGCCTGGGCCCAGACTTCGTCGGCCGTGGGGAGGATCCTGGCGCCGACGGCGGTGTAGGCCTCGTCCGCGAAGCCGCTGCCGGCTCCACCGCCCTTCTCGACCAGCACCGTGTGGCCGGCACTCACCAGCGCCTCAGCCCCGGCGGGGACGAGGGCGATACGGTTCTCGTTGGTCTTGATCTCCTTCGGAACGCCGATCTGCATGGGACCTCGGGGACGGTGGAGTGATGAAAAGGGGACCCCGCCTCCATGGTCCCCTTCGCGTCTTCAAGGTGACAGGGTCGGACCGAGTCTGACGACCGTCTGCCGATCGGGCGGGAAGAACTCCGAGGCCACGGCGGCGATCTCGTCCGAGCTCACCGCATCGATTTCGGCCAGCATCCGGTCGAGGGGCCGGTACGGGTCGTCGTGAAGGCAGAAGCCGGCGAGCCGGCCCATGCGGGCGATCGGGCTCTCCAGCGAGAGCATGATCTGGCCCTTGAGCTGCTGCTTGCCGGCCTCGAGCTCGTCCGGAGGCAGGCCCTCGCCCGCGAGCCGGCCGTACTCCTGCCGGATGGCGTCCACCGCCTGATCGGCGCTGGCCGTCTGGGTGCCCACGTACACGCCCAGCTGGCCCGAGCTCTGGTGGAAGTTCTTGTAGGCGAACACCGCGTAGGCCAGGCCCAGCTCCTCGCGCACCCGCTGAAACAGGCGGCTCGACATCCCGCCGCCGAACACGTTGGTCAGGATCGCGAGCGCGAACCGTCGCGGATCGCGGAGCGGGAAGGTGTCGGTCCCGAAGACGATGTGGGTCTGGGCGGTGTCCCGCTCCTCCCAGCGCGACGCGCCCCGCTCGGCGGGGGCGCGCGCCACCGGCGGACGGGCGCGCTCGGCCGCCCCGTTCTCGAACCAGCCCTCCCGGTTCAGCGCCTCGAGCAACCGCTCGTGGTCCACGTTGCCGGCCGCGGCCACCACGCAGTTGCCCCGGTAGTAGCCGGTCTGATGAAGACAGCGGAGGTCGTCCGCGGAGATGGCGGCCAGCGTGTCGGGGGTGCCCAGAATGGAATAGCCGTAGGGATGACGGGGCCAGAGCGTGTCCGCGTGAAGCTCGAACACCAGATCGTCGGGCGTGTCGGCCACGCCGTTGATCTCCTCCAGCACCACGTTCCGCTCGGGCTCGAGGTCGGCCTCGCGGATGAGGGGCCGGCGGACCAGATCGGTGAGAATGTCCACCGCGAGCGGCAGATCCGCGTCGAGCACGTGCGCCTGGTAGCTGGTGGCGTCGCGCCCGGTGTAGGCGTCCAGGCTGCCGCCGCGGGCCTCGAGCGCGAGCGCGAGATCGCGGGCGTTCCGCCGCTCGGTGCCCTTGAACACCATGTGCTCGAGCAGGTGGGAGATGCCCATCTGCTCACGGCGCTCGTGGGCGCTGGCGGTGCGGACGTAGATGCCGATCGCCGCCGAGCGGACGCCCGGCAGCGACTCGGAACAGACCACGAGGCCGCTGGGAGCCGTGGTTCGGTACAGCCCCTGGTCGAGACGAACCGTGTCCACGCGGCGCCTAGTCCTTGGGGAGCAGCGCCTTCCGGGACAGCTTCATGCGGCCGCGCTCGTCGACCTCGAGCAGCTTGACCTGGACGATGTCGCCCTTCTTGACGACGTCCTCGGTCTTCTCGGTCCGCCCGTGCTGGAGCTCGCTGATGTGGAGCAGGCCTTCCACGCCCGGCAGGATCTCGACGAAGGCGCCGAACGCGGTGGTGCTCTTGACCGGGCCCTCGTAGGTGCGGCCGACCTCCGGCTCGGTGGTGATCGCGGCGACCATGGCCCGGGCCTTCTCGCCCGCCTCGCCGCCCACCGCGGAGATGGTCACGACGCCGGTGTCCTCGATGCTGATCTTCGCCCCGGTGGCGTCCTGGATGCCGCGAATGGTCTTGCCCTTGGGGCCGATCACGTCGCCGATCTTGTCCGGCTTGATCTGCATGGTGAAGATGCGCGGCGCGTACTTCGACAGCTCGGTGCGCGGTCCCGGCAGCGCCTTCGCCATCTCCTTCAGGATGTGCAGCCTCCCCCGGCGCGCCTTCTCCAGTGCCTGCTCCATGATCTTGACGTCGAGCCCCTCGATCTTGATGTCCATCTGAATCGAGGTGATGCCGCGCTCGGTGCCGGCCACCTTGAAATCCATGTCGCCGAGGTGGTCCTCGGATCCCAGGATGTCCGTCAGGATGGCGACCTTGTCGCCCTCCTTGATGAGGCCCATCGCCACACCCGCGCAGGCCGCCTTCATCGGCACGCCGGCGTCCATCAGCGCGAGCGAGCCGCCGCACACGGTCGCCATGGAAGACGAGCCGTTCGACTCCAGGATCTCGGAGACCACGCGGAGCGTGTACGGGAAGTCCTCGTACTGCGGCAGCAGCGGCTGGAGCGCCCGCTCGGCCAGGGCCCCGTGGCCGATCTCCCGGCGGCTGGTCCCGCGGATCATCTTCACCTCGCCCGTGGAGTAGGGCGGGAAGTTGTAGTGCAGCATGAACGACTTCGTCGTCTCGCCGGCCACGTCGATGCTGTCGATGCGCTGCTCGTCGTCCGTGGTGCCGAGGGTCACCGACACCAGGGCCTGGGTCTGGCCCCGGGTGAAGACGGCCGAGCCGTGGGTCCGCGGCAGCACACCGGCCTGGATGGTGATCGGACGGATGGTGTCGAGATCACGGCCGTCCACCCGCTCGCCCCGATCGAGCACCTGCTTGCGCATGACGCGGTACTCGATGTCCTCGAGGTAGCCGGAGATCTCGCGGCCGCGCTCGGGGAAGTCCGCCAGCAGGGCGCTGAGCGCCTGGTCCTTGACGCCCTTCACACCCGCCGAGCGCGTGGCCTTGTCCGCGGCGTTGATGGCCTGCGCCATCGCGTCCTCGGCGGCGTCCTGTGCCCGGCCCTGGAGCTCGGCATCGATCTCCGACCTGGTCCACTCGAGCTTGGGCGCGGCCCCCGCCTTGTCCATCAGCTTGCGCTCGAGACCGATCACGTCACGGATGCCCTTCTGCGCCACCTTCAGGGCCTCGAGGATCTCGGCCTCCGGGACCTCCAGCGACCCGCCCTCGACCATCACGATCGAGTCGGCCGAGCCGCTCACGACGAGGTCGATGGTGGAGAACTCGAGTTGCTGGAAGGTGGGATTGAGGATCCAGTTCCCCTCGACCCGCCCCACGCGCACGCCTGCGAGCGGCCCGTTCCAGGGCACCGGCGAGAGGCTGAGGGCCGTCGAGGCCGCGACCACGCCGAGGATGTCGGCGTCGTTCTCCTGGTCCGCGGAGAGGACGGTGACGAAGACCTGCACCTCGTTCTTGAACCCCTCGGGGAAGAGCGGCCGGATCGAACGGTCGATCAGGCGGCTGGCCAGGATCTCCTTGTCGGAGGGTCGGCCCTCACGCTTGAGGAACCCGCCGGGAATCTTGCCCGCGGCGTAGGTCTTCTCGCGATACTCGACGGTGAGGGGAAAGAACGGGAGGGTGGAGACGTTGGGGGAGACGGTTACCGCCGCCAGCACCATCGTGTCGCCGAACCGTACTAGGGCGGAGCCTGCAGCCTGCTTCGCGAGCCACCCAGTCTCCAGCAGGAGGGGACGTCCGGCGAACTCGGTCTCGATCCGTTGCGCTGTCACTGCCTTCTCTCTCTCTGTGTGCTCTGGTTTCTTTGCTGCCCGGACGCTGCAACGCAGAGAGGGCGTCCCGACACTGTCGATCGGGACGCCCCCCTGGGAGCGCGGTGCCTAGTGGCGGAGTCCGAGCTGCTCGATCAGCGCTCGGTAGGTCTGGAGGTCGCTCCGCTTGAGGTACGTCAGCAGCCTGCGGCGGGTCCCGACCATCTTCAGGAGTCCCCGGCGGCCGTGATGGTCCTTGGGGTGGGTCCGGAAGTGCTCGGTGAGGGAATTGATCCGCTCGGTGAGGAGGGCGACCTGCACCTTGGTGGACCCGGTGTCTTTCTCGTGGGCCTGGTGCTTGGTCATCGTGCCCTGCTTGTCGAAGCTCATGCTGTCGTCCTGATGGGTGTTCCGCGCGTCGTAATCCGTTGTAGCTGTGAAGAATAACCGGCCGGGCCGCCGGGGGGCAAGGGGCCCCGTGCGACGTTCCTAGCCGCCGAACAGCCGCCGGATGTCGTTGGAGAAGGCGAGCCCCATCAGCAGCACGATCAGCACCATCCCCACGGCGGTGAGCCGCTCGCGGAGCTTGAGCGGCAGGGGACGCCGGATCACGGCTTCGGCCAGCAGGAAGAGGAACTGCCCCCCGTCCAGCACCGGCACCGGCAGCAGGTTCAGGATCGCCAGGTTGATGGAGATGAGCGCCATGAACGCGACGAAGGGGTCGAGCCCCATCCGGGCGCTCTCCCCGGCGAGCTGGCCGATCATGATCGGTCCCCCCACCTCCCGCCTCGAGATGCGCCCGGTGAAGAGCCCGCGCACGGTGCGCACGATCTGGGTGGACGCGCCCACCGTCGCGTTCCAGCCCTCCCCGAGCGCGGCCACGAGGCCCAGCGGCTCCGAGCGGAGGTCGAGCGCCACCGAGATGCCGACCCGTCCCACCTTGCGGGGCTCGCCGTCGAGCCCCTCCACCGTCTCGACCTCGGGCTCGATCTGGACGGTTCGACGGCCGCCCTCGGAAGCCAGGGTCATGGTGACCGCGCTTCCGGTGTTCGCCTGGAGCACCTCGAGCACATCGTACCACTGGCGGATCGGCCGGCCGTCGATCGCCACGATCGTGTCCCCCGCCTCGAGCCCCGCGCGGGCCGCGGGTCTGCCCGGCAGCACCTGGCCGATCACCGCGGGCCGGTATGGCTGCAGCGCCTGCGCCGCCTTGAGCCGCTCCTCCAGCGCGTCCTGATGGATCGGCAGCACGACCGTGCGGCCGCCCGCCAGCTCCAGCCGGACCTCCGACTCGGGCGAGTTCGCGATCCCGTCGGTGACCTCGTTCCAGGTGGCGACGGGCCGGCCGTTGACCGCCGTGATCCGGGTGCCCACGGGGATGTCGCGCAGCGCCTCGGCGCCCGGCGGCACCAGCTCCTCGATCACCTGCCCCACGGTCGTCGTCGGGTCGATCTGCCGGCCGTTCTTCGCCGCGAGGAAGGTGAACGCCAGCCAGGCGAACAGCGCGTTCATCGTCACGCCCGCCAGAATGACGACCATCCGCTTCCACACCGGCTGCGCCTCGAAGACCCGGTTCGGCGGAACCGGCGCCTCGACCTGCCCGCCCTCGAGCGCCGAGCTGGTCACGTCCTCCTCCCGGCTCGCCATCTTCACGTAGCCGCCGAGCGGCAGCCAGGAGATGGAGTACTCGGTCTCCCCGCGCCGGAAGGTGAGCCACGGAATCGGGGAGCCGAGCCCGAGGGAGAAACGATGGACGTAGATCCCCGCCCACTTGGCGGCCACGAAGTGGCCCGCCTCGTGGATGAAGATCAGCACGCCGAGAACGATGATGAGGGCCAGAATGGTGATCAGCACGGTTTCCTCACGAGCTCGCTCGCGCGGGCACGCGCCCACCGGTCCGCGTCGCGAACCGCTTCGACCGCGGTCGCCGGCACGGGGGCGTGCGCCTCGAGCACTCGCTCGATGATCTCACTGATACGGCCGAAGGGGATCTCTCCATCCAGGAAGGCCGCCACGGCGACCTCGTTGGACGCGTTGAACACGGCCGGCGCGGTGCCGCCGGCGCGCCCGGCTGCGGTGCCCGCATCGAGCGCCCGGAACACGTCCCGCCGCACCGGCTCGAAGGTGAACGGTCCGGCGGCTACCGGATCCAGCCGCCGGATCCCGGCATCCGGAAGCCTGTCCGGATGGCTGAGCGCATAGAGGATCGGCAGCTCCATCGAGGGAAACCCCAGCTGCGCGATCACGCTGCCGTCGCAGAACTCCACGAATGCGTGGATGATGCTCTGCGGGTGGACCACGACCTCCAGCTGGTCGTAGTGCAGCCGGAACAGGTAGTGGGCCTCGATCACCTCCAGCGCCTTGTTGGCCAGCGTCGCGCTGTCCACCGTGATCTTGCGTCCCATCCGCCAGGTCGGGTGACGAAGCGCCTCCTCGACGGACGCCTCCCGCACGCGCTCCGCCGGCCACTCGCGAAAGGGACCGCCGGAGCAGGTGAGAATGAGCCGCCCCAGGCCACTGTCCCGTCCGGTCACGCATTGGAGCACCGCACTGTGCTCGGAGTCCACCGGCACGATCTCGCCGCCTCCCGCGCAGGCGGCCTGGACCACCAGGTCGCCCGCCATCACGAGGCTCTCCTTGTTGGCCAGAGCCACCCGCTTGCCCGCCCGGAGAGCGGCGAGTGTGGCATCGAGCCCCGCCGCGCCGACGACGGCGTTCACCACGACGTCGGCCGCTGGATGGGTGGCCGCTTCGACCAGCACCTCGGGTCCGGCGGGGCGGGAGCCGTCCGCATCCGGCTCAGAGCACCCGGCGAACGCCGGGCGCCACTCGGCCACCTGCCGCTCGAGCTCCTCGTGGTTGCGCCCGGCGGTGAGCGCCACGACCTCGAAGTGCTCGCGCTGGCGGCGCAGCACATCGAGCGTGCTCCGGCCGATCGAGCCGGTCGAGCCCAGCACCGCCACCCCCCGTCGCTCGCCGTTGCGCACTAGATCACCCCGAAGAACCGGTACATCGCGGCCGTCGTCGGCATCACGAAATAAAGCGAGTCGAGCCGATCCAGGATGCCCCCGTGGCCCGGCAGCAGCCGGCTGGAGTCCTTGACACCCGCTTCGCGCTTGAAGAGGGACTCGGCCAGGTCGCCCACCTGCCCCACCACCGAGAGCACGGCGGCGATCGCGATGCCCCGGCCGAGATCGAGCGCCACTCCCGAGCGGGGAAAGAGCCAGGCGGTGAAGAGCGGGACCACCGCGAGGGCGCCCACCACGCCGGCGAGGGCGCCCGACCTGGTCTTTCCCGGGCTCACGACCGGCGCGAGCTTCGGACCCCCGAAGGTGCGCCCGCCGAACATCGCCGCGGTGTCGCAGACCCAGGTCACGACGAGTGGGAAGCAGACCAGCCACAGGCCGGCCCAGCTTCGGGCGGGCAGCGTGCCATGCCGGATGAGGAGCAGGGAGGCGGGGAGCGCGCCCGCGTACGCCACGCCGAGGAGAGTCACGGCAGCGGCCGAGAGGGGGCGCTCGGTCGGCGCCCTGGCCACCAGCGCCCAGGTGAGCAGGAGGAGCAGCCAGAGCGCCGCGGCGTAGAGCCCGGCCTCCTCCACCACGGTGCTCACACTGGGCAGCACCAGCGCGAGGTACGCGACGACCGGGATCGCCGCGGCGGTCGCGACGCCCAGCCCGCGGGCGGGGCGGGTACCGCCGCGCTCCGCCAGGCCGAACAGCTCGGCCGCCCCGAGGGCCGCGGCCGTGGCGATGAGCGCCGCGAGCGGCAGCCCGCCGTACCAGACCAGGAGCAGCACGAGCGGGATCGCGACGGCGGCGAACCCGACGCGACGCGCCAGCTCGGACGCCATCAGGCCGGGACGCGCCCGAACCGGCGGTCGCGCCGCTGGAACTCCAGAATGGCCTCGAAGAGATGGCGCCGGGTGAAGTCGGGCCAGAGGACGGGCGTGACGTACAGCTCCGCGTACGCCAGCTGCCACAACAGGAAGTTGGAGATCCGCATCTCGCCCGAGGTCCGGATCAGGAGATCGGGATCGGGCCACTCCGCGGTGTAGAGCCGCCGCGCCAGCGCCTTCTCATCGATCTCCGCCGGCACCAGCCGGCCGGCCGCGACGTCCTCGGCCAGGAGCCGGGCCGCCCGGACGATCTCGGCGCGCGAGCCGTACGAGATGCAGAGATTGAGCGCCAGGCGGGTGCCGCCCTCGGTCTCCGCGACGATCCGGTCCACCGCCGCGCGCGCGCTTATGGTGAGCCGCTCCAGGTCTCCCAGGATCCGCACCGCGACGCCCTGGGCTCGGAGCTCGCTCATCTCCCGCGCGATGTACTCCTCGAGGAGGCCCATGAGCGCCTCGATCTCGCCCGCGGGACGCTGCCAGTTCTCCTGGCTGAACGCGAAGAGCGTGAGGACCGGCACGCCGGCCTGGAGGCAGCCCTCGACCACCTCGCGGA
This sequence comes from Gemmatimonadales bacterium, assembly GCA_036259315.1. Taxonomy (GTDB): domain Bacteria; phylum Gemmatimonadota; class Gemmatimonadetes; order Gemmatimonadales; family GWC2-71-9; genus CAVVWJ01. Next base: position 11,397 of record DATABZ010000415.1, read on the forward strand.
CCGAGCTCATGCCGGCATGGTGCCCCAGCGGCCGCGGCAGCGAGCGGCCGGCGGCCCAGCGCCCGTTCCCGTCCATGATGATGGCGATGTGCGCCGGGACGACGCCGTGCACCCGCACCCGCTGGAGCAGGTCGTCGCTCATCCGTCAGACTTCCATGATCTCGGCCTCTTTCGCATGGATGAGGCCGTCGATCTGCTTGATGTGGTCGTCGGTGAGCTTCTGGACCTCTTTCTCCGCCCGCGTCTTGTCGTCGCTGGAGACGTGCTCCAGCTTCTTGATCCTGGAGAGCGCGTCGGTCCGGGCGTGACGCACCGCGATGCGGCCCTCTTCCGCCAGCTTGTGGACCACCTTCACCAGCTCCCTGCGCCGCTCTTCGGAGAGCACCGGGAGCGGGACCCGGATCAGGGTGCCCTGGGTGGCCGGGTTGAGGCCGAGGCCCGCGTCGCGGATCGCCTTCTCCACGGTGGGAGCGAGCGACTTGTCGAACGGCTGGACGGTGAGCAGCCGGGGCTCCGGGGCGGCGACCATCGCGACCTGGTTCAGCGGGACGCTGCTCCCATAGGCGTCCACCCGCACGGTATCCAGCAGCGTCGGACTCGCCTTGTTGCTGCGGATGCCGCTGAACTCGCGCTTGGTGCTCTCGACCGCCTTGTGCATCAGTTCCCGGGCGTGCTTGGTCAGTTCGGGTATGGTGCTCATCGGACGATGGTCCCGATGTCCGGGTCGCCTTCGAGCACCCGCCTGATGGCGCCGGGACGGTTGATGTTGAAGACGACGATGGGCAGCTGGTTGGCCTTGCAGAGCCCGAACGCGTTCGCGTCCATGACGGCGTAGTTCTTGACGATCGCTTCCTGGTAGGTGAGCTCGCGGATGAACGTGGCGCCGGGGTTCTTCCGCGGGTCCTCGGTGTAGACGCCGTCCACGTTGGTGGCCTTGAGGATCACCTGCGCCTCGATCTCGAGCGCGCGGAGCACGCCCGCGGTATCGGTGGAGAAGAACGGGTTGCCGGTCCCGGCGGCGAAGATCACCAGCCGACCTTTTTCCAGGTGGCGGATGGCGCGCCGCCGGATGTAGGGCTCCGCCACGGACTCCATCCGGACCGCCGTCATCACCCGGGTGTCCACCCCGATCTTCTCCAGCACGTCCTGCAGCGCGAGGGCGTTGATCACCGTGGCCAGCATGCCCATGTAGTCGGCGGAGACCCGGTCCAGCCCCTCGCGACTGGCGGTCGCGCCCCGGATGATGTTCCCGCCGCCCACCACCAGCGCGAGATGCACCCCGAGGGCGTGCACCTGCTTGACTTCTTCCGCGAAGGCCTCGACCGCGTGGAAGTCGAGGCCTGATCCCTTGTCCCCGGCCAGCGCCTCGCCCGA
>DATABZ010000416.1:0-5272 GCA_036259315.1 Gemmatimonadales bacterium
GGCGCACGGGTCGTGGTCGCCGATCCTTACGCGGCCATGGTGCGCGTCATCCGTCGGCTCTTTCCGCCGGCGGAGCGGCCGCCGGCCATCGATCCGACGGCGCGGATCGGCGCCGGCACCGAGCTGGGAGCCGACGTCTCGCTCGGTCCTTTCGTCGTTCTGGGCCGTGGCGTGCGGCTCGGGGACCGCTGTCGCCTCGCCGAGGGCGTCGTGATCGGCGACGGGGTCGTGGTCGGCGAGGACACCCGGATGGATGCCCGCGTGGTGTGCTACCCCGGTGCCACGATCGGCCGGCGGGTGGTCCTCAAGGCCGGCGCGGTCATCGGCGGGGACGGGTTCGGGTATCTTTCCCGCGGCGGCAGCCACGAGCGGATCCCCCACGTCGGCGGCTGCCTGATCGGTGACGAGGTGGAGATCGGGTCCAACTCCACCGTGGACCGGGGCAGCCTGGACGACACCGTGATCGGACGGGGCACCAAGCTGGACAACCTGGTCCACGTGGGCCACAACGTCCGGATCGGCGAGCGCTGCCTGCTGATGGCGGGTGTCGGGGTGGCCGGCAGCACACGGCTCGGTGACGACGTCGTGCTCGCGGGCCACGTAGGCGTGACCGACCACCTCTCGATCGGCGATCGGGTGCAGGTCGCGGCCAAGAGCGCGGTCATCGGCAACGTGCCGGCGGACTCGGTGCTGAGCGGCAATCCGGCACGGCCCAACCGCCAGGTGCTGCGGGCGCAGGCAGCCCTCTACCGGCTGGCGCCGATCGTCGGGGAGCTGGAGCAGATGGTCGGCGAGAGGAAACGGGATGCCTAGACGCACGCTCGCGCGGGACGCCACGATCGAAGGCATCGGGCTCCACACCGGAGCCCGGGTGACCGCGCGCTGCGTGGCCGCGGAGGCGGGACGCGGCATCGTCTTTCGGCGCGTGGACCTGCCGGGCGCGCCCGAGGTGCCCGCCAGGCTCTCGCACGTGCGCTCGACCGAGCGTCGGACCACGCTGGGCGACTCGCCGGGCACGATCGAGACGGTGGAGCATCTGCTCGCGGCGGCCGCGGCCCTCCAGCTCGATGACCTGATCGTGGAGCTGGACGGCCCCGAGCCGCCGATCGGCGACGGGTCGTTCCAGCCGTATCTCGCCGCGCTCCGAACGGCGGGCTTCGCGGACCAGCCGGGCGACCCGGTGGTGTACCGGGTCACGGCCCCGTTCCAGCTGACCGAAGGCGATTCCACCTACGTGGTGGCGCCGGCGCCGCGTCTGCGCCTCACGACCACGATCGAGTGGCCCCACCCGCTCATCGGGCGGCAATCGGGCAGCTACGACATCACACCCGACGCCTTCGCCCGCGACCTGGCCCCCGCGCGCACCTTCGGGTTCGTGCGGGAAGCCGAGGCGCTGCGGGCGCGGGGGCTGGCCCAGGGTGCCGACCTGGACTCCACGCTGATACTCTCCGACGACGGTCTGGTCGGAGGGGAGCTCCGCTGGCCCGACGAGTTCGTGCGGCACAAGGCGGGGGACATCCTGGGCGATCTCGCGCTGATGGGCGGCCGGGTCGAGGCGCACGTCGTCGCGAGCAAGCCGAGCCACCAGGGCAATATCGCGCTGGCCCGCTGGCTCCGCCGGACCGGTCAGCGCGTCGGAGGCGTCGCGATGGACATCGGCAGGATCCTGGATGTGATCCCGCACCGCTACCCCTTCCTCCTCGTGGACCGCATCCTCGAGGTGGAGGGCACCAACCGGATCGTGGGGATCAAGAACGTCACGATCAACGAGCCGTTCTTCCAGGGCCACTTCCCCGGCCACCCGATCATGCCCGGTGTGCTGATCATCGAGGCCATGGCGCAGGTCGGCGGGATGCTCCTCCTCGGCACCATCGAGGATCCGGACCAGAAGGTGGTCTACTTCATGTCGCTGGACAACGTGAAGTTCCGCCGGCCGGTGCTGCCGGGCGACCAGCTCCGCTGCGAGCTGGAGATGCTCCAGAACCGGGGGCGGACCTGCCGCATGAAGGGCGTGGCGTACGTGGACGGCAACGTCGTGGCCGAAGCGGAGATGATGGCGCGCGTGGTGGATCGGTGACGACGGTCGTTCATCCCACGGCGATCGTGGACTCCTCGGTCCAGCTGGGACACGGGGTGGAGATCGGCCCGTGGGTGCTGATCGGCCCGCGGGTGTCGATCGGCGACCGGTGTCGCATCGGCCCGCGGGCCCGGCTCCAGCAGAACGTCAAGCTCGCCGCCGACGTGAGCGTTGGAGACGGCACCATCATCGGGGGGGATCCGCAGGATCTCAAGTTCCAGGGTGAGGAGACCTGGGTCGAGATCGGCGAGGGCACGATCATCCGGGAGTATTCCACCATCAACCGCGCCACCTCGGCGACGTATCGCACCGTGGTGGGCGCCCGATGTTTCATCATGACGTACGTCCACCTGGCGCACGACTGCCACGTGGGCGACCACGTCACCATCGCCAACGGCACCCAGTGCGCTGGCCACGTCACCATCCACGACCGCGCCGTCCTCAGCGGCCTCAACGCCATCCACCAGTTCGTCACCATCGGTACCTACGCCTTCGTCGGCGGCGGCTCCCGCGTCAACCAGGACATCCCGCCTTACGTGAAGGCGGTGGGCAACCCAATGGAGCTGTACGGCCTCAACTCCATCGGGCTGCAGCGGGCCGGCTTCTCGGGCGAAACGATCGCCGCCCTGAAGCGCGCGTACCGCCTCTTCTTCAACTCCGACCTCAATCTTTCGCAGGCGCTGGAGCGGGCCCGGAGCGACCTGCCGCCCCTGCCCGAGGTCGAGCGGTTCCTCGATTTCGTGGAATCCTCCGAGCGGGGCGTGCCGGCGTGAGTCGTCCCCTCCCTGTGGGCGTGATCGGGGTCGGCGCGCTCGGTCGGCACCACGCGCGCCATCTGGCGCAGCTCGATGGTGCGCGCCTCGTCGGCGTCACCGACCTCGATGCCGCCCGCGCCGGGGAGGTGGCAGCCGAGCTCGGCACCGAGCCGTGCTCCCTCGATGCCCTGCTCGACCGGGCCGAGGCGGTGACGGTGGCGGTGCCGACGCCGGCGCACGCCGACGTGGGGCTGCGGGCGCTGGAGCGGGGCATCCCGGTGCTGATGGAGAAGCCCCTCGCGGCGACCCTCGAGGAAGCCGACGTGCTGATCGCGGCGGCCGCCGCGAAGGGGGTGCAGCTGCAGGTGGGCCATATCGAGCGATACAACCGCGCGATCCGCGCCGCGGAGCCGTATCTCGACGGGCCTCGCTACATCGAGAGTCAGCGTCTCGCCCCCTTTCAGCCGCGAGGCACCGACGTCGCCGTGGTGCTCGATCTCATGATCCACGATCTCGACCTGGTGCTGCACCTGACCGGCGGTGCCGAGGCCACCGAGGTGCGAGCCTCGGGGCTCTCGGTCCTCTCGTCGCACCTCGACATGGCGAACGCGAGAGTCGAGTTCGCCAACGGGGCGGTGGCGCTGGCCACCGCCTCTCGCGTCTCTCGCGAGCGGATCCGCCGCCTGCGGCTCTTCCAGCCCAACGGCTATCTCTCGCTCGACCTCGCCACCGGCGCCGGCGAGTTCATGCGGCTCCGGAGCGACTGGCGGCCCGGCACGGGGTCGCAGCTCTCGGACGTCGTCGAGCGCGTGGTCCTGCAGGCCCCGGAAGCCGATGCCCTCCGGCTGGAGCTGCAGAGCTTCGTGCATGCGGTCCGCGGCGACCGTGAGGTGGTCGTCGGTGGGGTGGAAGGTCGAGCCGCGCTCGCCCTCGCGCTCCGGGTGGCTGCGGTGGTGCAGACCACGCCCCTCGCCGCGCCCGCGGCGGGATGATCGCCCGCGCGGGTCCGCGCATCTTCGTCTCCGCGGGCGAGCCATCGGGAGACCTCCACGGCGCCGGCGTGGTGCGCGCCCTGCGCGAGCGCTACCCGGACGCGGAGATCGAGGCTCTGGGCGGCGCCAGGATGGCGCAGGCCGGCGCCACCTTGCGCTACCGGATGGAGGGGTTGGCCGCGTTCGGCGTGGTGGAGATTCTGAGCAAGCTGGGCGCGCACGTGCGGCTGCTCCGCGCGCTGCGGCAGGACTTCCGCGCCGGGCGCTACGATCTCGTGATCCTCATCGACTACCCCGGCTTCCACCTGCGCGTGGCGGAAGCGGCGCGGGCCGCGGGCACCAAGGTCCTCTACTACATCGCCCCGCAGCTCTGGGCCTGGCGTCCGGAGCGCGCCCGTCGTCTCGCCGCCGCCGTGGACCGCCTGGCGGTCGTTCTGCCCTTCGAGCAGCCCTTCTTCGGAGGGCTCGGGCTGCGCAGCGAGTACGTGGGCCATCCCCTGGTGGATCGTGCGCCGGCCCCGAGCCGGATCGCGGCGCGCGAGAGCCTCGGCGTCCAGCCGGGAAGCAGGGTGCTGGGCTTGTTTCCGGGCAGCCGGGCGCAGGAGATCCGGCGGCTGTGGGCGCCGTTCCGCGACGCCGCGGCGCGTCTGCTGGCGGAAGGCCGCTGTGATCGCGTGATCGTGGCAGGCACCGAATGGGGTGACTACCCCGACCCCGGCGCCGCCGAGATCGTGCGCGGCGATCCGTCCCGGCTGCTCGCCGCTTCCGACGCGGCGCTGGTCAAGTCCGGCACCACGACGCTGGAGGCCGCGATCGTGGGAACCCCGATGGTGGTCGCGTACAAGGTGCACCCTCTCACCTATCGCGTCTTCCAGCGGGTGCGGACGGTGGAGTGGGTGAGCCTGGTCAACCTGGTGGCGGGCCGCGAGGTGGTTCCCGAGCTGCTTCAGGATCGGGCCGAGGCGGGTCCGCTCGCGGAGGCGATGGCGCCGTTCCTCGATCCGGTCGATCCGCGCACGCTCGCCCAGCAGGAGGGCTTCGCGCTGGTCCGGCGCCGGCTCGGCGAGCCGGTGGCGACCACCCGGGTGGTAGCGCTCGCCGGGGAGCTGCTCGGCGCGTGAAGCTCAGGGTGCCGCCGCCAGCGGCGCGAGCCGTGGCGGGTCCGGCGATGCGGCTGCTGGCCGGCTCGTGGCGGATGCAGACGGAGCACGAGGAACGATGGCGGCCACTGTACGAGGCCCGGCGTCCCCACGTGTTCCTGCTCTGGCACGAGGTCCTGCTTCCGCTGCTGTGGCATCACCGACGGCAGGACATCGCGATCGTGGTGAGCGAGAACCGCGATGGCCAGTACCTCGCCGACTTCGCAGGGGTGCTGGGGTACCGCGCCGTGCGGGGCTCGAGCTCCAGGGGGGCGGCCCGGGCCTTGCTGGGGGCGGTGCGGGAGCTGC
>DATABZ010000417.1:0-17318 GCA_036259315.1 Gemmatimonadales bacterium
CGATGCCGGCCTCGCGCAGCAGGGCGACCGTTTCGTTGGGCCAAGGAGCGTACCCGACCAGGTCGCCGAGGTGATACACCCCTGTGATCGCCGGCTGGCGGGCGACGTCGTCGAGCACCGCCTGGAGGGCGGGCAGGTTCGCGTGAACATCGGAGAGCAGCGCATAGCGCATGGTCAGGCCTCCGGCGATGCCGCCGCTTCGATCGGCCGGTGCATCAGCACGGCCGACGCCGGGCACGCTCCGCGGAACTCCGTGGAAGCCGAGAGCGCCGCCGGCGCCTGCTCGCGCGCGATGCAGGCGAAGCCCAGCCGTGGGAAGTAGTGCTCGGCCGTCGTGGTGAGCAGGTACACGTCCCGCGCGCCGGCGGCCGCGGCCTCTTCGAGCGCGCGCTCGGTGAGAAGTCGTCCAAGCCCGGTCCCGCGCCAGCCCGGGTCCACCGCCACCGACCGCAGGAGAGCGGCGTCCCCGTAGAGCTCGACGCCGGCGACGCCCACCACGGCGCCATCGTGCTCCGCGAGCCAGAAGTGCTCCAGCCACTCCGTCACGCCGTCGCGCGGCAGCGCCTGGGCGGCGAGAAGCCGCTCGACGGCGGGCGCGTCGGCCTCGGTGGCGCGCCGCAGGGCGACGCACCGCTGATTCGCCAACTCCACCGTGTGACCCATGTTGTCGGCGCGTCTCACGCGCAGCAGCCCGGGGCGCAGCAGGGCGCCTTCTCTACCTCTCCGGACGCGCCGGTCGTCGTCCCGGGCGCCTTGGCTGCCACCGCGAGTGGTTTCGTCGCGCGCACGAATCCCGCCATGATCTTCCCGTCGATCTCGTCGACGCTCGCGTCCGCCATGAGCCCTGCCTCGGTCAGGAAGGCACGAGCGTCCTCGCTGCGGTAGACGCGCGTGGGCTCGATCGAGGGCCCCTCGAAGCCGACCTCGGTGAGGAGCGAGAGAAACTCCTGCTCCTCGAGCGCACCGGCTACGCACCCCACCCAGAGCTCCATGCTCCTGCGGATCGCCGGCGGCACGTCGCCGCGCACCACGACATCACTCACGGCGAAACGCCCGCCGGGCTTGAGCACGCGGAACGCCTCGGCCAGGACCCGTCGCTTGTCGCCCGAGAGGTTGATGACGCAATTGGAGATGATCACGTCCACCGAGTCGTCGGGCAGCGGAATCCGCTCGATCTGCCCCCTGAGGAACTCGACGTTCGTGACACCCGCCTCGGCCGCGTTCTTTCGCGCGAGGGCGAGCATCTCCTCCGTCATGTCGAGGCCATACGCCTTGCCGGTCGGCCCAACACGCCGAGCAGAGAGCAGGACATCGATCCCGCCGCCACTCCCGAGATCGAGCACGACCTCGCCCTCGTGCAGCTCGGCCAGCGCGGTCGGGTTTCCGCAGCCCAGGGATGCGAGCACAGCGGCCGAGGGAAGCTCGTCGGTCTCACCGTTGAGGTAGAGGTCGGAGGTGATCGGGTCGGTCGTTCCATTGAAGGCCGCGGCGCCGCAGCAGGAGCTCACCGGGCCGCAGCAGGAGGCCTGCTCCTGCGCCTCGAGCACGCGGCGTGCCGCCTGGCCGTACTTCTCGCGCACGATCTCGGCGATGTTGCTCGTGGCGTTGCTCTGCTCGGACATGATCCCTCCTATCAAGAATGGTTGATACGTCCAGCCGAACGAACGCGCCGGACGGCGCGGACTTCGGGGGCTGGGGAAGCTCAGCCGCAGCAGGTCCCCAGTACCTTCAAGCCGCGCACGGCGCGCTTCTCGGTCCTCTCCGTTGCCAGCAGGCGCACCACGTCGTGCGCCACCCCCAGGGTGTCCGGCACCAGCGAGTAGTAGGACCAGCGACCCTCCTTCCGGTCCTGCACCAACCCGGCGTCCTTGAGCACCTTGAGGTGGAAGGAGAGCCGGGACTGCGCCGCATCGAGCTCCTCCTGCAGCTCACAGACGCACCGCTCGCCGCCGCGCAGCATCTCCAGCACGGCGAGTCGGGTCTCGTCCGAGAGCGCGTGGAACAGGCTCGCCGCGCGGGCGAGATCGAGGTCGGAAGCGGCGGAGAGCGTCGGCATGAGAGTCAATATATCAACTTTTCTTGATCCCGCAACCGTGCGAGTGGGGTCGTCAATGGTCGAGTCGAGGATCTCAAGATGTAGACATCTGTTGGAGAATCCGTGCGGGGCTCCATGCGCGAAGCCGTACCGGCTCGCGTGAACAGCAAGCAAACGAGAAGGGGCCCCTCGCTGGGAGCCCCCGTCTCACTTACGCCGTTCACGTTGGACGACTGCGTCGGATCCTACACGTCCAGGTTCGTGACGTACTTCGCGTTCCGCTCGATGAACTGCCGTCGCGGCTCCACCTCGTCGCCCATCAGCTCGTCGAACAGCTTGGAGGCCTCCACGGCATCCTCCATCGTGACCCGAAGAATGGTGCGCTTCTCGGGGTCCATGGTGGTGTCCCAGAGCTGCTCCGGGTTCATCTCGCCCAGCCCCTTGTAGCGCTGGATGTTGATGTTGCCCCTCCCGTCGCCGCCGCTGAGCCGCTTGCTGTACTCCTCCCGCTCGGCGTCGCTGTAGGCGTAGAACACCTCCTTGCCCTTGGCGACCCGGAACAGTGGGGGCTGCGCGATGTAGACGTAGCCTGCCTCGATCAGCTCCTGCATCTGCCGGAAGAAGAACGTGAGCAGCAGGGTCCGGATGTGGGCGCCGTCCACGTCGGCGTCGGTCATCAGCACGATCTTGTGATAGCGCGCGTCCTCCAGCTTGAAGTCCTCGCGCACCCCGGTGCCGATCGCGGTGATCATGGACCGGATCTCCTCGTTGCTGAGGATCTTGTCGATCCGCGCCTTCTCCACGTTGAGGATCTTGCCCCGGAGCGGGAGAATGGCCTGGAACTCACGCTTCCGGGCCTGCTTGGCGCTGCCGCCGGCGGAGTCGCCCTCGACCAGGTAGAGCTCGCAGAGCGCCGGATCGTCGTAGGAGCAGTCGGCCAGCTTGCCCGGCAGAACCGCGTTCTCCAGGCCCGACTTCTTCCGCACCAGGTCGCGGGCCTTGCGGGCGGCCTCCCGGGCACGGGCCGCGCTCACGGCCTTCTCGATGATGTTGCGGGCGACCGGCGGGTGCTCCTCGAGATAGTTGCCGAGGTGCTCGTTCACGACCGCCTTCACGATGCCCTCGACCTCGGAGTTGCCCAGCTTCGTCTTGGTCTGCCCCTCGAACTGCGGCTCGCGCACCTTCACGTGCAGCACGCAGGTGAGCCCCTCCCGGATGTCCTCGCCGGAGAGGGTGAAGCCCTCCTTCTTGAGGAAGTCGCGCCGGCGGGCCACGTCGTTGATGGTCCGGGTGAGCGCCGACTTGAAGCCCGTGAGATGGGTGCCGCCCTCGTGGGTGTTGATGTTGTTCACGAAGGTGAAGGTGTTCTCGTTGTAGCCGTCCTCGTACTGGAGGGCGAGATCCACCTCGACGTCGTCCTTGGTGGCGCTGAAGGCGATCGGCTTCGGGTGCAGCGGCTTCTTGTTCCGGTTGAGCCACTGGACGAACTCGACCAGCCCACCCTTGGCGTAGAAGGTCTCCTCCTTCTTCTGGTCCTCGCGCTCGTCCTTGATGGTGATGGTGATGCCCTTGTTCAGGAACGCGAGCTGCCGGAGCCGGTCCGCCAGAGTGGTGTAGTGGAACTCGAGGACCGTGAAGATCTCCGGATCGGGCTTGAACCGGACCGTGGTCCCAGTGCCGCGCGCCTTGCCGAGGACCTCGAGCTTCTTCACCGTCTTGCCGCGCACGAAGGCCATGCGGTGGCGCTTGCCGTCGCGGTCCACCACCACCTCGAGCCGCTCGGAGAGCGCGTTCACCACCGACACCCCCACGCCGTGGAGCCCGCCCGACACCTTGTAGGTGTTCTTGTCGAACTTGCCGCCCGCGTGCAGGACCGTGAGCGCCACCTCGACCGCGGGCATCCGCTCCGTGGGATGGATGTCCACCGGGATCCCGCGGCCGTTGTCGGCCACGGTGACCGAGTTGTCCGCGTGGATCGTCACGTTGATCGTGTCGCAGTGGCCGGCCAGCGCCTCGTCGATCGAGTTGTCCACCACCTCGTAGACCAGGTGGTGCAGCCCGTTCTCGCTGGTGGACCCGATGTACATCCCGGGACGCTTGCGGACCGCCTCCAGTCCCTTAAGGACCTGGATGGCATCGGCTTTGTACTGGGGCGTGCCCTCGAGGAGGGCGGCTTCTCGCTTGGCCATAGGCTCCGTCGATCTAAGGATTCGCTGCTGGTTCACCACAGAGGCACGGAGGGTCGGAGGAGCTCCGTACCGGTCCCCGGCATTCGTCTCATTTCGCTTCAAAAAAGCGTCACTTCTGTTCTCTTGCCTGTTTCTTCCCCCATCGCGTCCTCTCCAACCCGGAGCGGAATGAGGCGATGTCGAATTCTCTAAAGAATTCCTCCACCCCTCCGTGCCTCTGTGGTGACCCGATCTAGGTACGATGGCGGTCGAGCGGGCCCGGCACCCACCGTATCTCCTTCACCCGCCCCTGCCGACCGTCGTTCAGCCGCGCCAGAATCCGGGGCGTCATGAGGCTGAGCTCGTTCGCCCAGGCCGCCGTGGCGACCCGAACGCGCAGCACGCCGTCGGGGGTCACCGATTCGGGCGCGGTCACCGCGGCGATCTGCGGGCCGACCAGCTCGGGCCACGCTTCGATCACGCCCGCCTGCTGGATCCGCTTGGCGAAGCCGGACCGGCGCAGGTAACTCGCCAGCGCGTCGGCCAGCGTCGAAGGCCGGCGCTTGTCGCTCACGGGCCCTCCACCCGGCCGTCCGTCACTCGCCAGATCTCCAGGTGCACGCCCTTCGGCAGCTCCTCGGCTCGCGGAGCGGTGAGGAACACCTGCCGCTCCCCCGAGCCGACCAGTCGTGCGGCGAGACGCTGCCGGCGCTCGTCGTCCAGCTCGGCGAAGACGTCGTCGAGCAGGAGCGCCGGCTCGGTGTCCCGTGCCTCGCGCAGCGTCGCGAGCTCCAGCAGCTTGAGCGCGACGGCGGCGCTGCGCTGCTGGCCGGTGGAGCCGAACTCGCGAACCGGCCGCCCGCCGATCTCCAGCCTCAGGTCGTCCCGATGCGGCCCCAGCGTCGAGCTGCCCCGGGCACGGTCGGCGATCTGCGCCTCGCCCAGTGCCTGGGCCCAGGCACCGGGGTCGGCGAGCTCCGGCGCACCGCGGTACCCGACCGTCGCCCGGCCCCGCTCGCCGAGGCACTCGAATTCCGCCGCGAAACGCTCGCCCGCCTGGCGCACCCACCGCTCCCGCGCGGCGACGATCTCCGCGCCCGCGGCCGCGAGCGGCCGGTCGAACGCCCAGGCCAGCTCCGGGCGCCCCTGCCGCAGCGCGCTGTTCCGCTGCGCCAGCGCTGCCCGGTACCGGGCCAGGGCGCGCAGATAGCCGCGGTCGGCCAGCGAGAGCAGCCGGTCCAGGTACTGGCGGCGCAGCGCCGCAGGACCCGACGCGAGCTCCACGTCCCACGGGAGGAAAACGACCGCCAGCCAGCGTCCGACCGCCTCCGTCAGGCGCTCCGGCTCGTCGCCGTCGAGCAGGATGCGCTTGCGGCGGGCGGCGGGCAGGTACCCGGCGGAGAGCGTGCTCACCCCGGCGTCCTCCACCGCCGCCTCCACGTGGAAGGCGGGCGCACCGAAGCCGGTGACCTCCTGGTCGGGCGCGCCCCGGAACGATCGGAACAGCACCGGGTAGTACACGGCCTCGAGGAAGTTCGTCTTGCCCTGCGCGTTGTGGCCGAGCAAGGCGACCCCGGGTGCGGGAAACGCGCAGTCGAGGTCCGCCAGATTCCTGAACCCTCGGGCCGTCAGCCGACGAAGGCGCACTACTCGATCGTGAGGCGGCGCGTGACGGTCGGTCCGACGTTGCCAAGCACGTCTACCCCGAACACCCGCACCGTGACCGTCCGTCCGGCGAGTCCGAGCGTCGGGAAGTTAAGCGCGAAGCTCAGGGTGTCGGCGCCTTCGGCGTCGAGCGGCAGGTAGCTCAGATCCGCACCCTCCACGTCGATGTAGACCGTGTCCACCCCGCTCGGGTCCACGGTGCGGGCCCCGATCACGAAGGCGTCGCCCTCGGTGAGGGTGGTGTCGGTCGACGGTGGATCGATGCGGCTGGCTGGTCCCGTGAGGTCGTCAGGGTCGGTCTCGAACACCAGCCGCTCACGCTCCTCACACCCAAGGAGGAGTGCCAACAGAACCCCTCGAACGACCTGTTTGGGCATCTCCCAAAGATAGTCGGATCGAGGGCCGAAATGCAGTCCCGGAGTTGGACTTAGGGCCGGTGGGCGAGGGGCGCAATCCCGGACGGGGACCGCCGTTACCGCCCCTCGAAGGCCGGCTTCCGCTTGGCGATGAACGCGGCCGTTCCCTCGCGCATGTCGGCGGTCCCGGACAAGAGACCGAAGAGGTTGGCCTCCAGCAGGAGCGCCTCGTCGAGACCGGTGTCGAGACCCGCGTCCACCGCCTCCAGGCAGGCCCGAACGGCCAGCGGGCCGTTCTCGAGGATGGCCCGCAGCAGCTCCTGGCACTCGGCGATCAAGCGGTCCGCGGGGACTACCCGGTTCACCAGCCCGATGCGATGAGCCTCCTGCGCGTCGATCATCGCGCCGGTGAGGAGAAGCTCCAGCGCTCGGCCGCGGCCCACGAGCCGTGGCAGCCGAACCGTGCCCCCGTAACCCGGGCCGATCCCCAGCTTCACCTCCGGCTGCCCGAACCGCGCGCTCTCGCTCGCCACCCGGAGGTGGCATGCCATCGCCAGCTCGCAGCCGCCGCCGAGGGCGAAGCCGTTGACCGCCGCGATCACCGGCTTGCCGCAGCGCTCCAGGCTGCGGAAGACCCGCTGTCCCGCCAGGGCCCGCGCCTTGCCGTCGACCGGCCCCTGTTCCGCGATCTCGCCGATATCGGCGCCTGCCACGAAAGCCTTCGGGCCCGCGCCGGTGATGATGGCCCCGCGGATCTCGCCGTCGTCATGCAGCCGGCTCGCCGCGTCGCCGAGCTCGGCGATCACGGTGCTGTCGAGCGCGTTGAGCTTGTCGGGGCGGTTGATCGTGATCGTGGCGACGGCGTCGCGCACGTCGAAGAGCAGCGTGGTGTAGGCCATGGCGATCGCTCGGGCTGGGAAGGTGGGATAACGGTGCGATAAGAGTATCTTCTCCCCATGCAACTTCCCAACCCCATCGCTTGGACCGCCTCGGGCGAGATCCGTCTCCTCGATCAGACCGCGCTGCCCGCTGAGGAGCGCTACCTCGTGCTGAGCTCGGTGGACGCCGTGGCCGAGGCGATCGCCTCTCTTCGGGTGAGAGGCGCGCCCCTCATCGGCATCGCCGCCGCGATGGGGGTGACCCTGGCGCTCGCGCGGCGCGAGAGCGGAGCGGGGCAGCGGGACGAGCTGGGCGCCGTCCGCCGCGCGGTGGGCACGCTGGGCGCGACCCGGCCCACTGCGGTCAATCTCCACTGGGCGCTCCGACGCATGGAGCGCCGCGCCGACTGCGCGGCGGCTGCCGGCGAGGACATCGCGCCCGCGCTTCGTGCCGAGGCGCAAGCCATTTGGGACGAGGACCGCGCGATGTGCGACCGGATCGGTGCGCTCGGCGCGCCGCTGATTCCTGCCGGCGCGACGGTGGCCACGATCTGCAATGCCGGCGTCCTCGCGACCGGCGGCATCGGTACCGCGCTGGCCCCCATTTACCACCTGCACCGCGCCGGGCGAGCCCCGCGCGTCGTGGCGCCCGAGACGCGGCCGCTGCTCCAGGGAAGCCGCCTCACCGCGTGGGAGCTGAGCCGCGCGGGCGTCCCGTGCACCGTGATCGCCGACGGCGCGCTGGCGAGCAGGCTGCGGCAGGGCGACGTCGCCTGTGCACTGGTCGGCGCCGACCGGATCGCCGCCAACGGCGACGTCGCCAACAAGGTCGGCACCTACGGGCTCGCGCTCGCCGCACGGGCGCACGGCGTGCCGCTCTACGTCCTGGCGCCCTCCTCCACGGTCGATCTCGGGGTGCCCGACGGCGCGGCCATTCCGATCGAGCTTCGCTCCGCCGACGAGGTGACCGGCTGGCGCGGCGTCCGTGCCGCCGCGGAGAACGTGCCGGCGTGGAATCCGGCCTTCGACGTCACCCCGGCCGAGCTGGTGACGGCGATCGTGACCGATCGCGGCGTGGTCCCGCCCAGCCAGCTCTCCCGCCTCATGGACTGATGCCGTCGATCCTCGCGCTGGACCAGGGCACGACCGGCTCCACCGCGCTCGTGATTCACCAGGACGGCGCGGTGCTCGGCCGCGGGTATCGCGAGTTCACCCAGTACTTCCCGCAGCCGGGCTGGGTCGAGCACGATCCGGAGGAGATCTTCCGGGTCTCGCTCGAGGCGATCGCGGACGCGCTCGCTTCGGCGGGCGAGCGGCCGGTGGGGCTCGGCATCACGAACCAACGGGAAACCGTGGTAGTGTGGGATCGGCGGACGCTCGCCCCGGTGGCCCCCGCGATCGTATGGCAGGACCGGCGGACCACCGAGCGCTGCCGCGAGCTCCGAGAGTCGGGCACGGAGACGCTGCTCCGACGGCGGACCGGGCTGGTGGCGGATCCCTACTTCTCCGCGACCAAGCTCGAATGGCTGCTGCGCGAGCCCGACCTGCGCCGGCGCGCGGAGCGGGGTGAGCTGGCGGCCGGCACGGTCGAGAGCTGGCTGGTGGCCCGGCTGACCGGTGGCCGGGTTCACGTGAGTGACCATACCAACGCCAGCCGGACGCTGCTCTACGACCTGGTCGAGCACGATTGGCATCCGGAGCTGCTGGGCATCTTCGGCGTCCCCCGCGAGCTGCTCCCGACCGTCACGCTCTCGTCCGGGGTCGTGGGCGAGACCGACGCGTCGCACCTCGGCTTCCCGCTGCCGATCGCGGGGCTGGCCGGAGACCAGCAGTCGGCGCTGTTCGGCCAGGGCTGCTGCACCGTCGGTCTCGCCAAGAACACGTATGGGACCGGCGCCTTTCTCCTGGTGTACCGTGGCGCGCAGCTGCCCGAGCCGCCGGCCGGTGTGCTCGCGACAGCGGCCTGTGGGCCGCGCGGCGAGCCGGCCTACGCGCTCGAGGGCAGCCTGTTCGTCGCCGGAGCGGCGATCCAGTGGCTGCGCGATGGGCTCGAGATCATCGGGGGCGCCGCGGAGAGCGAGGCGCTGGCGCGGAGCGTCGCCGACACTGGCGGGGTCACCTTCGTGCCGGCGTTCGTCGGCCTCGGCACCCCGCACTGGGAGCCGGAGGCACGAGGCACGGTCGTGGGGCTCACCCGGGGCACGACCCGGGCGCACCTGGTGCGCGCGGCGCTGGAGGCGGTCGCGTTCAGCAGCGGGGACCTGCTCCAGGCGATGACCGGCGCGAGCGGAGTCGAGGTGCCGACGCTGCGGGTGGACGGCGGCGCCGCCGCCAACGACTGGATGATGCAGTTCCAGGCGGACGTGCTCGGCGTGCCGGTGGAGCGGCCGGACATGGTGGAGACGACGGCCCTGGGCGCTGCCGCGCTCGCGGGGATCGCGCTGGGTGTGTGGAAGGGGACCGGCGATTTCCTGGCCGGACGACGCTTCACGCGCTTCGCGCCGACAATGGAGTTGAAGGAGCGAAGGCAGCGCGTACGGGAGTGGGAGCGCGCGGTGAGTGCGGCGCTGGCTTGGGCACGGGACCGCTAGGTCTCGGACCTTCCCTCCCCCGATACCGCGGGTACGAAGAGAAGCGACCGAAGACACTGCTAGATTTCCGACGTGACGACACCATCTTCGGGACCCTGCGCCTCCTGCGGCACCCCCGCAAACGCCGGGGCTCGCTTCTGCCCTGGCTGCGGCCGAGCGCGCGGCGGCCCCGCTGCGTCGCGCGGGCCTGACCGCCTGCCGTGGCTCGTCGCCGGCGGGGCGCTCGCGGGCATGGTCGTCCTGCTCCTGCTCACGACGGTGCGTGGGGCATGGACCGAGGCCGCGCCGCCGGTCGACGCCGGGCTGTCTGCAGCGGAGACCGGAGCCGTGGCCCCCGACATCGGTCGTATGACGCCAAGTCAGCGCTTTGACCGACTCTACGACCGGGTCATGCAGGCTGCACAGTCTGGAGATGAGGCAACCATGAGTCGCTTCATGCCTATGGCGCTGGGTGCGTACGAGATGCTGGACTCTGTGGACGCGGACGCCCGCTATCACGCCGCGCTCCTCCGGGTGCATAACGGTGACGTCGAGGGCTCGCGCGCTCTGGGCGACTCGATTCTCGAGGGAAACCCGGGTCACCTCCTCGGGTACATCGTGCTGGGCACCACGGCACGTTGGAACAGAGATGAAGCGGCGCTGACGAAGGCGTACCGAGGGTTTCTCGCCCACTACGACGCGGAAATGGAGGTCCGCCGCCCGGAGTACGGCGAGCACCGGGCCTCCATCGACCGGTTCCGGCGTGAGGCCCAGACCGGCGGGCAGGGGGCCCGCCCAGGGTCTTGAACTCCCGGGTCGGGGGGCGAACATTCACGCAATGAGCCGAATTCAGTTTGCCTGGAGCATTCCATGAAGGCCGGTCACAAGTTCCTGGTAGGTGCCAGCATCATCGTCGCGAGTGTCGCCCTGCTGATCACGCAGGGGGTACGGGAGACGGGGGTGTACTTCCTCACCCCGAGCGAGCTCGCGGCCAAGACCTCGGCCGACCCTTCCTTCTATGACGTGGGCCTGAAGATGGGGGCGAAGGTGGTCCCCGGCTCCATTCGGCGGGATCCCACCAACCGCCAGATCGACTTCGAGGTCAGCGACGGGAGCCGCAGCTACCCGGTCACCTATCGCGGCCTCGTGCCGGACACCTTCACCGATGCCAACGACATCGAGGTGATCGTCGAGGGCCGGCTGGGCCGGGACGGCGTGTTCCGAGCCACCGAGGTGCTCGCCAAGTGCGGCTCGCGATACGAGGCCGCCGCCGAAGGGAAACAGGCATAGTCCCATGACCCTGCTGGGCGAATTCTCCCTCTGGCTGGCGCTGCTGCTGTCAGCCTGGGCCGCGGTCCTGGGCTTCTCCGGGCGCTGGCAAGGTCGGCCCGACCTGACCGCCAGCGTGCGCGGAGCCGTCTACGCCACCTTCGGGGCACTGGCGGTCGCCACGCTGGCGCTGTGGAAGGGGCTGGCGAGCCACGACTTCAACATCGAGTACGTGGCGGCCTACACTTCCCGCAATCTGCCCGACGGGTACATCATCTCCGCGCTGTGGGCGGGTCAGAAGGGATCGCTCCTCTTCTGGGCCGTTGTCCTCTCGCTGTTCGCGGCCCTCGCGCAGCTCCTCACCCCGCGGCGTCACCGCGAGCTGATGCCCTACGTCGCGGGAGTCACCTCGGCGGTGATCGCGTTCTTCGTCTGCACCATGCTGTTCGCCGCGAACCCGTTCGAGCGCATGGCGTTCACGCCGGCGGACGGCCGGGGGCTCAATCCCCAGCTGCAGAATCCCGGGATGATGATTCATCCTCCCATGCTCTACCTTGGCTACATCAGCATCACCATCCCGTTCGCGTTCGCCATAGCCGCGCTGCTCTCCCGGACGCTGGACACGGGGTGGATTCACGCCATCCGGAAGTGGACCCTGGTGAGCTGGCTGTTCCTGTCCATCGGGATCACGCTGGGGATGTGGTGGGCCTACGTGGAGCTGGGGTGGGGCGGGTACTGGGCCTGGGATCCGGTGGAGAACGCGAGTCTGCTGCCCTGGCTCACCATGACCGCGTTCCTGCACTCGGTCATGATCCAGGAGAAGCGGGGGATGCTCAAGCGCTGGAACCTGGGGCTGATCGTCGGCACCTTCCTGCTCAGCATCTTCGGCACGTTCATCACCCGCTCGGGCGTCATCGCGAGCGTGCACAGCTTCACCCAGTCCAACGTCGGTTACTTCTTCCTTGCATTCCTGGTGGTCTGCGGCATCCTCTCGTTTACGCTGCTCTACACCCGCTGGACGGGGCTCAGGGCGGACGTGCAGCTGGAATCCGTGGTGAGCCGCGAGGCGGCCTTCCTCTTCAACAACCTGCTGCTGGTCGGCGTGGCGTTCTCCGTCCTCTGGGGGACGCTGTTCCCGATCCTTTCGGAGCTGGTGCGGGGCAGCAAGATCACGGTCGGCCCGCCCTTCTTCAACCGGGTGAACGTGCCGCTCGGCCTCCTGCTGCTGGCACTCACCGGCATCGGACCACTCATCGCCTGGCGCAAGGCCTCACCCGCGAACCTGCGGCGGCAGTTCACCTGGCCGGTCGGCACGGGAGTCCTGACCTGCGTCGTGCTCCTCGCTCTGGGAGTGCGCGGACTGTATCCGGTCATGGCCCTGAGTCTCGCGGGGTTCGTGGCGGGAACCATCGCGCAGGAGTTCTACCGTGGGGTGCGCGCGCGCCGGCGGATGCACGGCGAGTCCGCTCCCCTCGCGCTCGCCCGGCTGGTGGCGCGGAACCGGCGCAGGTACGGCGGGTACCTGGTGCACGCCGGGGTGCTGATCTACTTCGTCGCCTTCTCCGGCATGGCCTTCAAGCGTGAGATCGAGGCCACGCTCAAGCCGGGGGAGTCGGCCACGCTCACGAGCCCGTTCGGGCACACCTATACGCTTACTCACGTCGGCGTGTCGCAGTTCGAGGCGCTGAACCGGATCGTGAGCGCGGCCACGGTCCAGGTGGCCAAGGACGGCCGTCCGCAGGGCCTCATGAGCTCGGAGAAGCGGCAGCACGTGGACAGCTTCCGCCGGCCGACGTTCGAGCCGTCCACCGAGGTGGCGATCAGGAGCGGTCTCCAGGAGGATCTGTACATCACGTACGCGGGCTCGGTCGGCGGCACCGAAGAGGCCGTGTACCGCTTCACCATCAATCCACTGGTCTGGTGGGTGTGGTTCGGCGGGTTCGTGCTCGCGCTGGGGGGCCTGGTGACGATGTGGCCGGGCGGCGGGCCGACCGTGCGGTCTCCGCAACGGGCGCAGCCTGGCGCGCGGCGCCAGCTCGCCGAGGCCGCGGCGGGGGTGGAGTGACCACGCTACCCCGGCGCGCCTTCTTCGGCCGACTCGGTGCCGCCGCCCTGCTGCCGCTCCAGGAGCCGCAGAGCCCGCTGGCCGGGCAGGGCGAGGTGGGCACGTTGCGCGACCCGACGGTGGCGGGCCGCCCGCGCGCGCCCACCGAGATCGCGGACTACGACGAGCGGATCAAGGCGATCGAGCAGCGACTCGCCTGCACCTGCGGGTGCACGCTCGACATCTTCACCTGCCGGACCACTGATTTCACCTGCACCTACTCCCCCGAGCTGCATCGCGAGGTGGTGGAGCTCGACCGTGCCGGGAAGACAGCCCAGGAGATCCTCGACGCTTTCGTGACGAAATACGGCGAGAAGGCGCTGATGGCGCCGAAGCCCGAGGGCTTCAACCTGTGGGGTTACCTGCTTCCCGGCTCGGCGATTCTCCTCGGGGGCGGTGCGCTGGTGGCGTTCATCTCGCGGCGGCGGGTGGCCGTCGCCGAGGCGGCCGGGCGCGGGTCGGGACCGGCGCCGGACATCGCACCCTCCGCGGCGCAGACTCCGGTGGCATCGGCGGGTACCCCCGAGGAGATGGAGCGGCTGCGGCGCGCGCTGGCTGAGGTGGACGACTGATGCTCGCGGAGGCGCTCGCCGCGGCGCTCGTCGGTGTGCTCGCCCTGTGGTTGGTGCTACGGCCACTGCTCTGGCCGCCCTCGCCGGCCGATCCAGTGTTCGAGCCCGTGGACCAGGAGGAGACCCCGCGGGGCGTGGCGCTGCTGGCGCTGAAGGACATCGAGTTCGACCGGGAGACCGGCAAGCTGTCGGACGAGGACTATCGGTTTCTCAAGGAGAAGTACACCGCCCAGGCGCTGGAGGCCCTCCGGGCCGAAGAGGAGGAGGGGCGGGGGGCGCCCGACGACGTCGAGGCCATGATCGCTCACAGGGTCCGTGCCCTTCGCTCCGCTGCGGCATCGGCACCGCCGGGCGCCCCGGTTTGCCCCACCTGCGGACCACGCCCTGAAGCGGACGCGGTGTTCTGCTCGACCTGCGGCGGCCGACTGCCGGCCGCAACGACGTGTGCGCACTGCGGCACTGCCCTGGCCTCGGACAGTCGGTTCTGCGAGGGCTGCGGGAGTCGAGTGGCCGCCTGAGGCGGCAGGGGACCAGGGGGGCCGTCCAGCACGGCTTCACCCCGCCGGCGGAACGGCGAAACGATGCGAGCGGCGTCGAGCCGGGCCAGACGTACCTAGGCGTCCCGCTCAGATGCGGAACCGCAGACCCACTCCCAGCCCCACGGTCCGCAGCCCGCGCAGGTCCGATACCTCACCGACGTCGGCTTCCTCGATTGGGCTGCCGGACAGACCCAAGTGAAGCCGGTTCTCCAACTCCGCCGCGCCGACCGGCAGCCGCAGCACCAGACGACCCTCCGCTCCCACCCGCCACCGGCTCAATCCCTGAACCGTCCAGAGATCCAGCGTGGGAACGACGCCGACGGCCAGTACACCCGTTCCCCACACGGCGAGGCTCCGGGTGACGCCGAGCGCCAGCCGGTAGCGGGAGACATCGGAGCTACGATCCTGGACGGCCACCACGTCGTTGGCGGCTTCGATGTGGCCGCCCGCCCATCCGGTCTCGGCGAACACCTCCCACGCCCCAAGTGAGCGCCCGAGCGCCAGATGGATTGCCGCCCGGCCCGACGGCCGCACTTCCGCCGCGATGCCAGGGGCTGCATCGCTGACGGCCACGTGGGAGAACCGGAGCACCTCGACACCGCCGCCCAGACGCCAGCCGTCGGAGACGGCCCGGGTCTGGGCGGTGATGGGCGGAGCGGCCGCCAGGAGGGCGAGGAGGAGGGAGGAATGAAGCCGCATGGTCGTTCCGTGTGCGATGGATGGCCAATGTGTCTCGCCACCCTCAAACGAGCGTCAAGCGGCCCCGGTCTTATCGCATCACCAGCTTGACCCATCCGTTCGTCTTGTTCTCATCGCCCTTGATGATCCAGTTGCCGTTGGGGTACGACACCCCGACCACGGTGCTCTCGACGCCGTTGCCGATCAGCTCGTCGTTCGTCTTGATGAACGAGGCGAGGGCCTTCAGGATCTGCTGAATGGCGTTCGCCCGCTGCCAGATCCGCTGAATGCCGCTGGTGCCGTCCTTCCCGCCCGTGAGCTTGGGATAGGCGGACTCGACCGCCTTGACGAGCTTCGAGAACCTGGCCGGATCGACCTTGATCTGGCACGGCCCGTCGTCGTCTTCCACGAGGAAGACTCGCAGGTTCTGGTCGGGGTGATTGGCCTTGTAGTTGTTGAGCTGGGTCTGGCTGATGAGCAGCACGTTGCCGCTCCAGTCGCGCGAGTTCTGGTCGAAGTAGTAGTACCCTGCCGCTGCGCCTCCGGCGCAGGAGTACGTGCTGAGCGAATCGCTCTTGCCCGCCTGACCGAGCATGTGGACCTCGATCTCGGGCGCGCCCTTGACCCAGCTCTCGAAAGTCTCCACCAGGTGCGAGTTCGTCATGTACAGCCCGGCCGGTGCGGTGGACCCGCCTCCACCCGATCCTCCCAGGAACCCGGCCTGGCGCCCGGGCCGATCGAAATCCGTCTCCGCGGGAACCAGCGCCAGCACCGGCACCTCGGGTGGCGTCGTGGGGCTGAGCACGAGGCGCTCGCCTCTGGGCGAGAAGGCCACGGGCGGCTGGTGCTCGTCGTCGGTGGTGGCGACGAGGATGTTCTCGTCTCCTGCCCACCTGGCGCGGTGCTCCGGCACCGGCAGATAGAGCTCCAGCGCGGTAGCCCGCGACGCATCCAGCGCGATCGCCTCATTCGTCTCGCCGGTGATCCGGGCGATGTCGGACCTGGCTCGTCCGCCCGCCGAGGCGAGATAGCGCTGGAAGTGCAGCTTGCCCTCGCGCACCGGGGAGCGATCGAGATCCTGCTTGAGCTGCGACCGGAACCGCTCGTCGCGCAGTGCGAGCGCAACCCGGCGGGCGAGCTGCTCGCGCGCCGACGCGTGATCGCTGCGCGGAGGGTGGTCGCCGCGGAGTGCGGGGAGGCCTTCAGCCGGCGGCTCTGGGCTGGTGCGATCGGTGCAAGCGGCTGCCACGAGCACGACCGCGAGCGCCAGGGGGCGAAAGGTGTGGGACATGGGTCCTCCTTGGGTGGATCGCGCGCGAACGCCGCGCGAGGTTCCATTGGCGGGCCCAAGGTAGGCCGTGCGTTGTCGGGTTCCGGGACCTGCTTTATGCGGGGGAGAACGGGAAAGGGCAGGAGCCGTGGGACTACGAATGTGGTCCCACCGGAGGGCTCAAGGTGAGGTCGGCGGAACCAGGGCCACGATCCGCAGGGGGCCGCCACTTCCGCCCTTGATCTTCATCGGCAACGCCACGACGAACGCACCGGTGGTCGGCACGCGATCCAGGGCGGCGACGTTCTCGAAGGCCGGAATGTTCTGGCCCATGAGGATCCGGTGGGTGTCGAAGGTCTTCGACTGCCCGTAGTCGATGCTCGGGGTATCGATGCCCACGCCCCTCACCCGGCGCTCCTCCGCCAACCACCTCGCCGCCGAGGAGTCGATGCCGGGGAAATGGAGCTCGGCGACTCCCGCGGGCCCGCGCTTCGTGGTGCCCAGATAACTGGCCTTGTCCGGCCAGCGAGCCGACCATCCGGTGCGCACCAGTACGATCGTCCCGTCGGGAATGCGCCCGTTGGTCCGCTCCCATGCCTCCAGCGTCGCCCGATCGAGCCGGTAGTCCCGGTCCGCCCCGGCCCGGGAGGTCACGTCGACGACGACCGCAGGCCCGATCAGCCGTTCAAGGGGCACCTCGTCGGTCGTATGCCGCCCTTCGGCGAAGTGGATCGGGGCGTCCAGATGCGTACCACCGTGCTCCGACGTCGAGAAATCGTTGGCCGCGTAGTAGTACCCGGCGGGCGTCCGCTCCGCGGAGACCACCTCCAGGGAGAACGGCGTGGCTGTCGGCCAGTACACGGTCTCCTCCGAGAACTCGTGCGAGAGGTCCACCCAGGTGCCGGTGCTCAGCAGGTCCGGAGCGGCGGCGGGGCGAGTAGGCTGCTCCCCGGGTTGGCAGGCGAGAACGAGGAGTAGCGCGAGCGCGAAACGGGGCATGTGTCCACCGGGTGAGCGGGAGGCCAACATGTCGGCGACTGTCTTGCGGCGCAAGACGGCCTGGTCTCCGCGCCCCGCTGGCGCGCCATGCTGGTGAGATCCGTGCGGGCGAGTGGGGGAGGCGGCACGCTCTCCGGGCGCCACCGGGCCCGCCACTCATGCTCATGTTGCTACTCACGGGTGGGGTCGTGGCGTGCCCTAACGCGCCCTCCGAG
>DATABZ010000418.1:0-4332 GCA_036259315.1 Gemmatimonadales bacterium
CGGAGCTGCAGGCCATGGTCTCCACACCATGGAACAACAGCTGGCCCGGGTGGGTCGGGTTCTCGATCATGAACGACGAGTTCGTGCACCACCGCGGGCAACTGTACGTCTACGCGCGTCTCTTCGGCGTCGCGCCGCCGTTCATCTGGAGCTTCGCGGAGAACGCGGCGGAGTTCCGGCCCGCTACGGTCGGCTAGGCGAGGGAGCGGCCGACCGCTCCATCAAGCTGGGCCGGCCGGAGCCTCGGCCTAATGCCGTCCGGAGTGCACCATCTTGGGCGCCTTCTCATCGAAGGAGTAGCTGCCCTTGGGGCACTTCACCGCCGGGTTGGTCGGCGAGAACATCCCCGCCGGATTGTCCTTCCAGAGCCACACGTGCAGGTCGTAGTGATGGAGCGCCGCCGGCTGGAGCGGATGGTGGCCCTCCATCGGTCCCTGCAGATCCTGCCCGAAGATCGCTGGACGCGTGCCGCCCGCGACCTCCGTCGGGACGAACCACTCGGCCGCGGCGAGGCGGAGCTTCCCGCCGACGGGCTCGTAGATCAGGATCTGCGGCTTCGCGGGATCGAGAGGCGGGCCGATGTGCTGCAGGTTGAGAAAGTGCACCCCCATGCCGCCCGGCACGTAGCGCATGCTGCCTTCGGTTCCGCCCTGCCTGTACTCCACGCAGGCGAGGGTGGAGAAGTAGCCGTCGTGCACGGCGGCGATCGGGTCCTGATACTTGTCGAGGAGCGCGCGGGCCTGCTCCAGCTCGGGCGAGCCTGCGGCGGCCGCGACTTGCTTGCCGCCCTGGGCGGCGGCGGTGGACGAGAGGACGAGCGAGAGCGCGGCCAGGGCGCGGAGGGCTCGCGCGACAGGGCCGGACGACCGGCGGAACGACGTCGACATGGATTGCCTCGAGGGAGGGATGCCCTACGCTGGGGCCCGGTACCGGATCCGTCAAGCGCGACTTTGCGCAGGCGCGCGCCGAGGGTGTCACCACGCGGTCGCGCCGGACGAAAGGATCCAGGATGTGCCGCTCCCGAGCAGGGCGAGGGTGCCGGCGACGAGCTCGTCGCGGAACACGACGAGGTCGAGGGCGGCCTCGATGGTCTCGGTGGCCGTCGGCCCCCAGGATGCGCTGTGCGGCCGTGATCTTGGCCGGGCTCAGGCGATAGGCCTTGGGGACCTTGCGGTCTCCGGGTGTCCGCCGCATGGCAGCCATAGGGGCTCCGGGTGTATGTACAAGGTTGCATCTATGTACATACACGTCCCGGCACAACCGTGAGGCGCTCCGCTACCCCCGCGGCCGCACCCGCGGTCCGATGCGCAGCTCGTGCCCCTCGTGCGACAGGAGCACATCCGCCACCGGCCGCGCGTCCCGCGCCCGCGGCCGGTGCGTCGCCCACCACTGCTCCGCCCGCTCCGCGGTCCACGACGATGCCAGCGGCACCGCATCCAGCCCGTCGCACAGGACCTGAGCGCTCGCCGGGCGGCGAGCCGGGTCCTTCTCCAGACACTGCATGACCAGGTCCTCGAGCGCAGGCGGGATCGGGCGATCAGTCCGCTGCGACGGCCGCTTCGGATCGGCGTGGGCGTGCTGGAGGATCACCTGCACGGCGTTCTCTCCCGTGAAGACCATCGTGCCGGTGAGGAGCCAGTAGGCGACGCAGCCCAGCGCGTACAGGTCCACCCGATGATCGGTGTCGCCGGCGCCGAGCACCACCTCCGGCGCCATGTAGCCCGGCGTGCCGCTCCAGCTGCCGTCGGCGCTGAGATCGATGGCCTTCCTGTCCGCGACTCGCGCGCCGTCGAGCTTGACCAGTCCGAAGTCGAGCACCTTGACGAAATCGAAGGTGGTTCCTGCCCGGCTGACCACTATGTTCGCGGGCTTGATGTCGCGGTGGACCAGGCCGTTCGCGTGGGCGTCCTGCAGCGCCGAGCAGGCCTGGCGCAGGAGGTGGACGACCCGCTCCGCCGGGAGCGGGCCGTGCTGACGGACCAGTGTGTCGAGGTCGAAGCCGTCGAGCAGCTCCATCACGTAGTACAGCCGGCCGTCCTCGGCGACGCCGAAGTCGTAGAGCTGCACGGTGTGCGGGGACGTGAGCGCGGCGGTCGCGCGGGCCTCGCGCTCGAAGCGCCGCACCAGCAGCTCCGAGTCCTCCTCCATCGGGGCCAGCGCCCGCCGGCGGATGAGCTTGATCGCCGCCGGCCGGATCAGCAGGCGGTGGCGCGCGCGCCAGACCTCGCCCATACCGCCCCCGCCGATCTTCTCCTCCAGCAGGTACTGCCCCAGCTCGCTCGCCTCGGCGACCTGCCGCCGGAGCCCGTACAGGACCCGCGAGACGATCGTGGCGAGCGTGGTCCCCAGCACGCTCCACAGGACGGAGTTGAGGGTCATGTGCAGCTTCTGGTAGCCGGGACTGAACCCCGGCAGGAACGCCGTGGGACCGTGGCGCGCGATGCACATGGCGACCGTGGGCGCGAAGACCAGGGCCGAGAGCAGCAGGGTCCGTCCCGGCCGGGAGGGCATCAGGATGGCGCGGACCATGACGGTGACCGTCAGCGCCAGCAGCGTCTGCAGGATCTGCCCCTCGTCCTCCAGGACCATGAGGGAGAGGAACGCGCCGGCCACGACGAAGCCGGCAGCATCGAGCGCGCCCAGGCTCCACAGCGAGGGCCTGGCCCGTCTCGCCAGCAGCCAGAGCAGGGCCATGGTCAGGCTGGCGCAGATGTGCCCGACCGCCATCGGTGCGGTCACCACGGCGACGAACGGCGCGCCGCCGACCAGGACCATGCTGGCGACGAGGAAGAGATAGAACCCGAACGACACGAGGAAGAGGGTCTTGCCGAGCAGCGCCAGGCGCTCGCGCACGAAGCCCAGGCCGCTGGAGCTGTCGAGGCCCCGCTCGAGGAGGGTGCCGGTCGCGGTCGTCGTTGGCATCACGGGAGAGTCCTTGGCATCTACCGGAGAACAGAAGCGCCGGAGAGGCCGGGCACAAGGGTCGGCACTTGCACGCGGCCTCCGCTGGCGGCTCGGGGGCACCTCGCTCCGGGCGCATCGCGTCCCCGCTCGCCCGCGACGACGCCAGAGGCCGGGCACAAGCGTGGTCACTTGCACCCGGCCTCGTCACGTCCGCGGCGAGCGCCGCGAGCGGCTCACCTCACGGTGACGGACTGGGTCGGCGAGTACCCAGACGCGCGGCCGTTGCTGGTCTTCTTGAGACGTGCCCGGAAGCTGTAGGTGCCGGCGCCGCGGTCCGGGGTGAAGGTCGCCGAGCGCGCCGTCTGCCCCGTCTTCCAGTTCACGAAACCGGTCGTGCCCGGACGCTGGATCTGGATGTCGTAGACGTACCCGCTCGGGGCGCTGGCCGACGCCCAAGTGACGGTGAACGCCGTCGCCGCCGTGCCACCCGCCGGGCTCACCTGTACCGGCACCCTGATCTTGCCCGAGTGCCTGTTGCCGTGGAGCGAGCAGTAGTACGCGTAGCTGCCGGCGGCCTGGAAGGCGAAGGACCACGCGGCGCCCGGCGTCCTGCTGCCGGAGGCGAAGAGCCTCATGCCGGACTTGTCGGTCACGTCGTGCGTGCCCGGGCCCTGGAACGACCACCGGACGGTGCCGCCCTGCGCGGTCGTGACCATCTTGGGCGTGAACGCCTTGCTCGTCACCACCACCGTCACGTCGGCCGGCGGCGGGGGTGGTGGTGGAGGCGGAGTCGCACCCTGCACGGTGACCGTGCGAGTGGCCGGCGTGGGGTCGCTGGCGCCGCCGTTGTCGGTGACGGTCAGCGTCACCGTGTAGGTGCCGGCCGTGGCGAAGGTGACGGCGCCGGGGTTCCGCGCGCTGCTCGAGGCGGGGCTCCCGCCGGGGAAGCTCCAGGCGTAGCCGGCAATCGTGCCGTCGGGATCGGTGCCGCTGCCGCCGAACGTGACGCTCTGGCCCACCTGGATGGTCACATCGCCGGTCGGCGCGGTGATGGTACCATTCGGCGCCTGGTTCTCTGGGGCGGCGATCACCGTGATCGTGCGGGTGGCGGGCGTGGGATCGCTCGCGCCCTTGTCGTCGGTCACGGTGAGCGTCACCGTGTAGGTGCCGGCCGTGCTGTAGGTGACGTTGCCCGGGTTCTGCGAGGTGCTGGACGACGGATTGCCGCCCGGGAAGCTCCAGGCATAGGAGGCGATCGTGCCGTCCGCGTCGGTGCCCGAGCCGGCGAAGCTCACGCTCTGCCCGACCTGGATCGTCACGTTGCTCGCCGGCGAGCCGATCGAGCCGTTCGGGGCCTGGTTGGCCGGCGGCGGCGGAGGCGGAGCCGAGCCGAGCGGCTGCCAGGAGGGCTGATCGTCGTTGCCCGGG
>DATABZ010000419.1:0-19528 GCA_036259315.1 Gemmatimonadales bacterium
GCTACGCGGGTGCGGGGCCTCGCGGGGAGCATGCCAGGACCGTCGTGATCACCGGCCCGGGCGGCGCCGCCTGGACGCGGAACGAAGGACGGAAGTGGCACCTCCTCCCTGATGCCCGGGATTACTGGGCGGTGGCCTTCGCGGATCCGCGGCACGGGTGGCTCGTCGGCACCGAGGGGAGGATACTTAAGATCCGGTTCTGAGCCGCGCGTCGTGGGCAGTGCGCCTCGCGAGCGGCTCGGGCATGTCGTTCGGTGGCGCCCCCTCGACGGAGCGGGATCGCCGAGCTGGCAAGTGCCGGAGCCGGGGCAGAGCGGGACTGGGTACTTGCCCGGATGGGGGCTTCGGCCTATGTTCGGTGACCCGAGCTTCGGTGGGTTGCCGTAGTCGGAGCTCGCCGTACCTCAATTCTGAGCACGCGCCGCTGCAACGGAAACCAGTCGTCGTCCGCGCTCGTCGTCGGCGGCATGACACTGAGGGACGGTTATCGCTCTATGAACAACGCCGAATGGATCCAGCGCCTGCTCGACCAAGCCTTCGCCACGCTCGATTTCCGCTCGCTCGCCGAACACCTCGCCCAAGACGTGATCCTCGAGGTCACGCCTCCGGGCGGTCACGCCGTCGAGCATCGGGGCCGGGGTGCCGTGGTGGATTACTTCTCCGCCCTAGGCGACATCGTCAGCTTCTGGCGGGTTCGCTGCTACGACCGGGGCGAGCGGGTGGTGGTGGTCGGCTCGGAGCGCTTCACCATTCCCCGCCACGGTGTCACCCTCGGCGGTGAGTTCGCGCTGCTCCTGTACGTGTGCGACGGGCTCATAACGCGATTTCTCATCATCGAGGATCTATCCGACTCGGCCGCGGTCGAGGAAGCCGCGCTGGAGCACGTCTAGCGGGGCCCCGCGGCGTTCTCGATGACCTCCTCCACGTCCTCGGCGGTCCGCAGCCGGCACTCGCGCCTGAGGTCCTCGATGTCGGCCGCGAGGAAGCCGCCCAGAAAGCCGTCGGCCGTGACCTCGAAGGCCGGCAGCTCCTTCTTGGCGACGCTGTTGGAGTACATCGCGATGATGGCCCGGTCGTCGAAGCGGTAGAACGAGTAAGTGGGATAGCGCCCGAACAACCTGATCTGCACCGGCTTCTGGTGCTCGCGCGCCAGCCGCGCGAAGTAGCGGTAGGCGTCCTCCACCAGCGCCGGAATCAGCGGCCCGTCGTCGAAGTGCTTCTCCAGCGAAAACATCAGCTCGTGGTTCTCGAGGTCGGGGAGGAACACCTCCAGCGTGTTCTCCTCCCGGGCCATGAACGCCTTGATCGCGGACGCGTGGTTCTCCCGCCACCGGCGCGAATGGATGAAATACAGGACCATCGTCGACGACGAGGTGATCAGCTCGTCGAACCGTGTGACGAGCCCCGCGAACGGGGCGATCCGGACGATGCCGGGGGAGGGCACTGATGCCGACGGTGTGAACGTCATCGGCAGGATGCTAACATCCGCAGACCGGGGGGAGCAAACCGCCGCCCGGCAGGCACGAAGCGCCCAAGCCGACCGAGGCTGGCGTCGGGTCGCCCGCCGGGCGAGATTCCGCCCAACCCACTCCATGTCCGTGGCCGACATCTCCAACCCCCTCGCGAAGGCGCTGCGCGATCGCTACGTGCTCGAGCGCGTGCTCGGCCGCGGAGGAATGGCGACCGTGTACCTGGCGCGAGACCTCAAGCACGACCGGCACGTCGCGCTCAAGGTTCTCGATGCCGACGCGGCCGCCTCGCTCGGCCCCGAGCGGTTCCAGCGCGAGATCAAGGTCGCCGCCCGCCTGCACCATCCTCACGTCCTCTCGGTGTACGACTCGGGGGAGGCCGCCGGGCGGCTCTGGTTCACCATGCCCTACGTGCGAGGCGAGAGTCTGCGGGAGCGGCTTCGCCGGGAGGGCATCCTCCCGATCGACGAGGCGCTGCGGATCACCCGCCAGGCGGCCCAGGCGCTGAGCTACGCCCACAGGGAGGGCGTGGTCCACCGGGACGTGAAGCCGGAGAACCTCCTGCTCACCGAGGACGGCTCCACGATGGTGGCGGATTTCGGGATCGCGCGCGCGGTGGAGGGCCACCATGATGCCGCGCTCACCGAGACCGGCGCGGCCCTCGGCACGCCGGCGTACATGGCGCCCGAGCAGTCCTCCGGCGGCGGCGCCGTGGACGCCCGCGCCGATCAGTACGCGCTGGCCGCGACCTGCCACGAGATGCTCACCGGCGCCCCGCCGTTCACCGGCAGCTCCTCGCACGACCTCATCGTCCGTCGCTTCACCACGCCGCCGCCGAGGGTCCGCAGCTCGCGCCCGGAGGTCTCGCCCGAGATCGACGAGACCCTCCAGCGCGCGCTCGCGCTCAAGCCCGCCGACCGCTTCGACACCATCGCGGAGTTCGGTGCGGCGCTGGGCGGCGGCGTCCTGACCACCACCGATCCGACCGCCGTGGCGCTGCCGGGCGCCGCGCGCGGTCGCCGCCGGGTACTCTGGGTCGCCGGACTGGCGGCGATGCTGGGCGCGGCCGGCCTGCTGTACTCGCACAGCTCCCGGAACAGCACTCCGGACGCAGCGAATGTCGATGCCGCGGGGATGGCCCGCCCCACCCGGCTCGCCGTTCTGCCGTTCGAGAGCCTGGGCGACTCGGCGGACGCGTACTTCGCGGACGGCATCGCCGACGAGGTGCGCGGCAAGCTCGCCATGTTGTCGGGCCTCGAGGTGATCGCCAGGTCCAGCTCGAGCGCCTACCGGAGCGCGGGCAAGTCCCCCCAGGAGATCGCCCGGGAGCTCGACGTGAAGTACCTGCTGACGGGAACGGTGCGGTGGGAGAAACGTCCCGGCCGGCCGTCTCAAGTCCGCGTGAGCCCGGAGCTGGTGGACGCCAGGACCGGCACCACCCGCTGGCAGAAATCGTTCGATGCCGCGCTCACCGATGTCTTCGAGATCCAGGGGGAGATCGCGGAAGACGTCGCCGATGCGCTCAACCTCGCCCTCGCGGGGCGGGCGCGGCGCGGGCTGACCGCCAGGCCCACCCGGAGCCTGGAGGCGTACACCCTCTATCTCCACGGGCGGGACCTGCGCTCGGGTGAAGTGGCCCCCGAGGCGCTCCGTGGCGCGCTGGCCGCCTTCCGGCGTGCGGTGGAGATCGATACCGGCTTCGCCGCCGCCTGGGCGGAGCTCGCGGCGGCTCACGTGGACGCGCTCCGCCTGGGCGGCATGCAGTCGGACGATGCGAAGCAGGCGCGGCTCGCCGTCGAGCGCGCCGAGGCGCTCGCACCCGAGTCGCCCGACATCCGGAAGGCGCGGGGCCGCTACCTCCACGTGGCCCGCGGGGACGCGGCGGCCGCGCTGGCGGAGTACCGCGCAGCGCTTCGGACGGCACCCAGCCGCAGCGATCTGCTCGACGCCGCGGCGGAAGCGGAGGCCGATCTCGGGCTCTGGAGCGAAGCGGTGGTGGACCTGGAGCATGCGGTCCGGATGGATCCCCAGTCCCCGGAAGTGCTCGGCGATCTGGGTGTGGGGTACATGCGGCTCCGCCGCTTCGCGGATGCCCGCGCCATGCTCGAGCGGGCCCGCGCGCTCCGTCCCTCGAGCATGAGCCTCGCGCACACCCGCGCCCGGCTCGCCGCCATGGAAGGCGACCTCGAGGGCATTCGCGAGGTGTTCAGCTCGATGGAGGAGATCCTCGGCCGCCGGCGGCTGGTGGCCTACGTCGCCCTGCGCGAGGATCTGGTCTGGGCCCTGGACGACGAGGGTCGGCGCGCGCTGCTGGAGCTCACGCCGGCCGACCTGGACGGAAGCCGCGCCGATCTGGCGATCGCGCGGGCGCAGGTCCACTGGCTGCGGGGGGAGCGCGCGCTGGCCCGGGCCTGGGGCGACAGCGCCGCGGCCGCGTTCACGGCGCTGCTCGCCGAATACGGCGACCGGCTGCACCGCAACCAGCTCGTCGCCATGCGGGGTCTGGCGCTGGCCTACGCGGGGCGACACGAGGAGGCGGTGGCGGAGGCGCTGCGAGCGGAGGCGGAGCAGCCGAAGGATCAGAACAGCCAGACGTCCTACGTACGGTATGCCGTAGCCCGCACCTACGTGCTCGCCGGAAAGCCGGAGGGGGCGATCAGCCGGCTCGAGGCGCTGGTACGCGAGCCCGGCCTCAGGTCAGCCGGGCTCCTGCGCATCGACCCCAACTTCGATCCGATCCGGGATCATCCGCGATTCGTCTGGCGCTAGGCTCCGACGTCCGTCCTGCGCCAGGTCGGCTGCTCCGTCGGCACCAGCGCCGCTGCTCGGGGCGCGCCGATCCGGCGCGTGCTCAGGGGAAGATGCCGAGCTGCCCGTAGCTCTGCGCCACCTTGTCGATGGCCACGATCAACGCCGCGGTCCGCATGTCCAGCGTGTCGCCGTGTCGCTTCCACACCTCGCGAATGGGGTGATAGGCCGCGATCATCGTCTCCTCCAGCCCCGAGTTCACCAGGTCCTCCTCGCTGGCGCCCTGCGTCACCCGCTCCACCTCGTCGGGCGTGAATCGCCGGCCCGTGACGGTCTCCACCGCCGCGAGCAGGCGGCTGTAGGCACCCTGCTCGAAGCGCTTCTGCATCCGTCCGAAGCGCACATGCCCCAGGTTCTTCACCCACTCGAAGTAGGAGACGGTCACCCCGCCGGCGTTGATGTAGGCGTCCGGAATCACCATCACGCCCTTCTTCCGAAGGATCTCGTCCGCCTCGGCGGTGGTCGGGCCGTTCGCCGCCTCGACCACCATCCTGGTCCTGAGACGCGGGGCGTTCTCGGCCGTGATCTGCCGCTCCAGGGCCGCGGGGATGAGGATGTCGCACTCGAGCTCGAGTGCGTCCTCGCGCCGGGGGAGGTTGGTCGCGCCGGGGAAATCGAGGATGCTGCGGCGCTCCCGGCGGTACGCCATCACGGCCTCGATGTCGAATCCCGCCGGGTTGGCGATCGCGCCCTCGGACTCCGACAGGCCGACGAGCAGCGCCCCCGCCTCCTGGAAGAACTCGGCCGCATGGAAGCCCACGTTGCCGAGGCCCTGGATCACGATCCGCTTGCCCTCGAGGCCGGGTGTGAGTCCGAGGGCCTTCATGTCCTCGGTCACCGTGCAGATCTCGCGCACGCCGTAGAAGACGCCGCGGCCCGTCGCCTGGACCCGGCCCCGGATGCCGCCGGCGCCCACCGGTTTGGCCGTCACGCAGCCGAGCGCGTCCAGCTCACCGGGCCGAAGCTGGGTGTAGGTGTCGGCGATCCAGGCCATCTCTCGCGGCCCGGTCCCTACATCGGGCGCTGGCACGTCGAGGCCGGGGCCGATGAAGTTCTTGCGGGTCAGCTCGAAGACGTAGCGGCGGGTGATCCGCTCCAGCTCGGCGGGGGAGTACCGCTTCGGATTGAGCCGGATGCCGCCCTTCGCGCCACCGAAGGGGACGTCCACCAGCGCGCACTTGTAGGTCATGAGCGCGGCCAGTGCCTGCACCTCCTCCGCGTCCACGGTCTCGGCGTACCGGATGCCGCCTTTGGTCGGGAGCTTGTGGTGACTGTGCTCCGCCCGCCAGGCATGCATCACCTCGATGCTGCCGTCGTCCCGCTTGATGGGAAAGCTGGTGTAAAAAAGGTTCTTACAGGCCTTGATGTTGGCGAGCAGGGTCGGATCGTGGTCGGTCAACCTGGCGGCACGGTCGAACGAATGGTTCACCTGCTCGAGAAAGCTGGAGCCGAGCGACATGAGCGTCTCGCGGTAGGCGACGGGTGCGGCAGGCGACGGTGACGGGTGACGGGTGCGACGAATATAGGCTGCTGGAGACCGACCGGCAGTCCGCCGCCATCGGCCGGCTGAATGGGCGATCTCAGGCCCCGGCGGGAGTTCTGGAGCCGAGGGCCTCGCGGATCTTCCGCGCGAGCGCCTCCGGACTGAACGGCTTCTGCAGGAAGGGGTGAGTGGACTCGAGGACGCCGTGATGCCCGAGCGCGCCCTCGGAGAAACCCGACATGAACACCACTCGCGCGGTCGGCCGCAGCTCCTGGAGCTTGGTGATGAGCCCGGGGCCGCTGGTGCGAGGCATGATCACGTCGGTGAGCACGAGATCGATGGTGCCCGGATGCTCCGCCGCGATGAGCAGCGCCTCCTCTCCGCGCCGGGCCGAGAGCACCGTATAGCCGTACTGCCGCAGCGCGCGGGCGGCGAACTCCCGCACCGCGTCCTCGTCCTCGACCACCAGAATCGTCTCGCTACCGCCGAGCCGCTCGGCCTTGGGCGAGCCCCGCGCCGGCTGCGGCACCGTGGGGTCGGCGAGGCTGCGGAAGTACACGCAGAAGGTGCTTCCTCGCCCGGGCTCGCTGTAGACGGAGATGGAGCCCCCGCTCTGGGCGACGATTCCGTAGACCGTCGCGAGGCCGAGTCCGGTGCCGCGCCCCGGCCCCTTGGTGGTGAAGAACGGCTCGAAGATCCGGGTCTGATGCTCGGGCGGAATGCCGACGCCGTTGTCGGTCACCGCGAGCATCACGTAGGAGCCGGGCGGCGCTTCGAGCTGCTGCCCGAAGGTGACCGCCTCCAGCTCGACGTTTCTCGTCTCGATCGTCAGCAATCCGCCCTGCGGCATCGCATCGCGCGCGTTGACGACCAGGTTGATCAGGATCTGGGCGACCTGGCTCGGATCCACCATCGTGAGCGCGAGGTCCGGGGCGGGGAGCACCCGGACTTCGATGTTCTCCCCGACCAGGCGCCTCAGCATCCGCATGGTGTCGGTCACGACCTCGTTCAGCACGATGGGCCGCGGCTCCAGGATCTGGCGGCGCCCGAAGGCGAGGAGCTGCCTGGTGAGCTCCGCCGCCCGGGACGCCGCCGCCTCGATCTGCTCGATGTCCTCCCGGCCGGTCTCTCCCAGTCCGGGATCCTGCTTGAGGAACGCGGCGTGCCCCAGGATCGCCGTGAGCAGGTTGTTGAAGTCGTGCGCGATCCCGCCCGCGAGCTGCCCGATCGCCTCGAGCTTCTGTGCGTCGCGCTGGCGCTCGAGCAGGAGCGCGCGCGCCCGGATCCGCCGATCCAGCGTCGCCCCGACGAGTCCGATCCCCAGGATCAGCAGCGTTCCCAGTCCGACGCCGGCGGCGAGCTCGCGGGTGGCGAGCAGGCCGCCACGCGGGTGTCCGGTTCGCCCCGGCAGGCTGAACTCGGCCGCGGCCATTCCCGTGTAGTGCATGCCGACGATGGCGCCGCCGAAGAGCAGGGCGCTGGCGAATCTCGCGGGCAGCCGGCGCGGAGCGTCGTCCGAGCGGAGACGGTAGGCGAGCCGCAGTCCGGCCAGGGAAGCCAGCACCGCGATGGCGACGGAGGCGAGCACCAGCCACCCCGAGTAGCGAAGGTCGGCGTCCACGCTGAGCGCCGCCATGCCGATGTAGTGCATGCCGGCGATGGCCGGCCCCATCCAGAGCGCGCCGCCGAGGAGCGCGAGGGGCCCGAGGGAGGGCCGGCTCGCCATGACGAGCGCCAACGCCGACGCGCCGACCGCGACGACGACCGAGAGCAGCACCAGCCAGCGACCGTAGGAGATCGGCAGGGGCAGGTGGAAGGCGAGCATGCCCACGAAGTGCATGCTCCAGATGCCGACGCCCATCGCGACCGAGCCGCCGATCAGCCAGGCGAGTCGCTGGCCGCCGCGCGACGCGGTCACGCGCGCGGCGAACTCCAGCGCCGTGTAGGAGGCGGCGCAGGCGATCAGGATCGAAAGGAGAACCAGCCCGGGGCTGTACCAGCCGTCCAGTGGCATGTCCCTGCCGTGCGATATGGCGATATGGAGTGTGGGGGTACGTGCAGATAGTAGCACATCCCGCTGCCGCGCGGCAGCGGGCCGCCGCGTGAGCGGCCGACCACCCGCGTGAGCAGCCGAGCATTCTGGTGAGCGGCCGGCCACGCTCGTGAGCAGCCGGCTGCCTGCGCGGGGTTACCCGGGTGGGACGCGCCCGTCAGCCTCCGGGAGCAGACGGCCCAGCAGGGCGGCCATGCTCCGTGCTTCCGCCCTGGTGATCCGCCGCCCGACGTACGATTCGATCTGGGGCCCGTACACCCGCCAGCAGCGCCTGAGGGCCTCGAGGCCCGCCGGGGTAAGCACCGCGTAGGCGCCGCGGGCGTCGTCCTCGCAGGGCTCCCGCACGAGCAGACCCGCATCCTCCAGCCGATCCACCAGCCTCGAGAGGCCGCTCCGGCTCAGCAGCGCGGCCTTGGCCATCTCCGCCAGGCGGAGCCGCCGCTCCGGCGCTTCGTAGAGGCAGAGCAGGGCATCGTACCACTTGAGCGGGATGACCCCGGCCTCCCGCAGGGCGGCATCCACCCGCTCGGTCAGCTCGGCATGGGCGGTGAGCAGCGCTCGCCAGGCGGCGATGTGGTCGGCGGTCGGACGAGGGGCCATGGATCCAAGGGTAACCGATGATGCTTGCGCGTGCAACCATCATCGCTAGTTTAGTTGTACAGGCAACTTCTTGGAGCATCCGATGACTGCTCGTGCATGGAGCCGGCCGCCGGCCGCCGGCATCGACCCGCGCTTCGCTCCCTACGCCGCACTCCTCCTCC
This sequence comes from Gemmatimonadales bacterium, assembly GCA_036259315.1. GTDB lineage: Bacteria > Gemmatimonadota > Gemmatimonadetes > Gemmatimonadales > GWC2-71-9 > CAVVWJ01. Next base: position 8,575 of record DATABZ010000419.1, read on the forward strand.
GCGTCGCGCTTGGCATCGTGTTCGTCGCGCACGCGTGGCTCAAGGCGACGGGCCTCACCCTCCCCGGCACCGCCGCCTTCTTCGAGGCCCACGGCTTCCCGGGGTGGGCGGCGTATCCGGTCTTCGCCGTCGAGCTGCTGGGGGGGCTCGCCCTGATCGCCGGGTGGAGGACGCGACCGGTGGCCGCGGTGCTGACCGGCGTCGTGCTCGGCGCCTTCCGCGTGCACTGGGACAACGGCTGGTATTTCGCGCAGCCGGAGGGCGGATGGGAGTACCTGGCGGTGCTGGTCGCCGGGCTGATGGCGGTGGCGCTCCTCGGCCCCGGCGCTCCCGCGCTCAGCGCGACTCGCGGCTCTCCTCGCGCAGCACCGCCAGGCTCCTCGAGCCGAACGTGATCAACGCGTCGAAGCGGCCTTTGACGCCGACCTTGGCCCCGGTGCGGGGCGGGCTGCCGCGCTCGCTCACGACAGTCAGCGTGCCGGTGTCGTCCCGCACCTGGTAGGCGCCGAGGCCCAGACCGCCGGCTGCCTGGCCGACCTCGCCCTCGACCCGCACGGTCTTGCCGTCGTACCGGGCGGGGTCGTCCAGCAGGTCCCCGATCGGGGTGACGCCGGCACAGCCGGCAAGGATGAGCAGTGTGCCGGTCAGAGTGACGAGCGCGACCGACCTGCGGGGGCGGGGAACTCGGCGAGGCATGGCTGGGCTCCGGCTGGAGAGGAGTGTCGGGCGTCTGCTCCTTCGGGTACACCAAAGTTGGCCCGGAGGCGGAGTTTTGGCGAGCGCGTGCCCGGCGGCGCACCTCTTGCTTGCCTAGACGGTCTCCCCAATCCGGTGCCGTCCAGATGGCTCTGTTCAGCCCTAGAGGCTCCACCCTGGTGCGGTGCGCCATCGCGGTCTGCGGCGGCCTGGTGCTTTCCGCCTGCGCATCGCGGTACGCTCAGGTTCCGCCCCGGCTCGACCTCCGGCCTCACGGCAGGATCGCCCTCGTCACCTTCACGGCGGCCGAGGAGAACCGCGCCATGGGCGAGCTCGCCACCCGGCGCTTCGCCGAGGCGCTGCTCGCCGGCCAGCCGGGCGTGGAGCTCCTGGAGCTTCACGCCTCCGACTCCCTGCTGCGGTCCCTTCCACCGGGAACCGACCCGATCGTCCTCGCCCAGGCGCTGGGGCGGGCCAGGGACATTCCCGCGGTGTTCGTCGGCGAGCTCAAGGTCTCCCCCGTGAAGCCGCGGGCTCGGCTCAGCGTGAGCGACGTGAACGTCCGCGCGACGGTCTCGGCCGAGCTCGGCGTGCGGCTGCTCTCGACCCGTGCGGGAGGCACGCTGTGGCGCTCGAGCTCGGCCGCGAGCGGGACGGTCGCGCGGATGGCGCTCGCGGGCGGGCTGCCGTCGCTCTCGGTCCGGGACAGCGAGGAGGCATACGACAACATCGTCAGCTCGCTGGTCGACCACGTGACGGCGGACCTCCGGCCCACCTGGGTCAAGCAGTAGCCTGCAAGCCGCTCACACGGTAGCCAGGAAGGCGCGGACCACGCGCGTGAAGGCTCCCGGCGTGCTGTAGTTCACGCAGTGCGGTCCGCCGGGGATCACGACAAGCCGCCCCCGGGGGAGAAGCCCCGCCACCTCCTCGGCCCAGCGCTGCGGCACGATCGGATCCCGCTCGCCCCGGACCACCAGGGCCGGAGCCTCCACCCGGGGCAACTTGTCCTCGATGCGATCGGCGAGAGCGTAACGGAACGTACGCCACGAGCGCCGTGGTCCTGCCAGAGCGAAGTCCCGCAGGTGAGCCAGCGCGAGTGAAGGCCGCTCCCCGCTCCAGTCGCGCAGCCACCGGCCGACCTGCGCCCAGGCCGTGCGCGCCTCCCGGTCCATCGTGGGGCCGGCGAGCACCAGCGCCTCCACCAGCTCCGGCCGCCGCGCGGCCAGATCCGCCACCACCTGACAACCGAGCGAGTTGGCGACCAGCGCCGCCGAGCGGAGACCGCTCGCTTCCATCCACGCCGCGAGCGCATCGGCGAGCTCGGGAACGCTCAACACCGCCCGCGGCTTGGCGCTGAGCCCGAAGCCGGGGAGATCGGGGGCGAGCACGGCGTAGTCGCGTGCGAGCAGTCGTGCGGTCGGAACCATGTAGAGGCTCGAGATCACCTGTCCGTGCACCAGCACCACGGTCGGCGCCGGGCAGCGCGGTGCAGGCCGCGCCCCCACGCGCGAGAACATCCGGATCCCTCGTACCGTCGTCCAGCGACCGGCGAGCGGCTCGCTCACGACGCGGCGGGCACCGGCGCCAGTGCCGCGCGGATCGCCGCCTGCACGCCACCGTCGCTCATCATGAAGGTGTGGGTGACCGGGAGCAGCACGACGGCATCGTCGTCTCGCACTCGGGTCTCGTCCACCGCCACGATCCCGTCGTTGAGCTCGCCGCCGGCAGGGCTCCAGCGGCCGCGTGGGCCGGCGGTGCCCGCGATGATGGTGTACGGAACCTTCGGCACCGGGAGAGCGGCGTAGAACTCGGGGCTGGTCAGGTTGATGCCGCACTCGCCCAGGAGCCGTCGATACACCCAGTGGACGCCGAGCCGGCGGGCGAGGCGTGGCGGCCGATTGGGAGTGCCCAACATGATGAGGTGGGCCGGCGGTGTCCCGTCGACTCGGGCAAGTGCTGAGCGCAGGAGCACGCCGCCCAGGGAGTGGCCGATGGCCGCGTAGGGCGCTCCCCCTTCCGCGAGCCGCTGCAGGCGGTGCGTCAGTCGGGCCACGATGGCGTCGTACCGCTGCGCGATCGCAGCGTAGCCGAACTGCTCCGGGCGATAGCCCCACGCGCGCAGTCGATGCACCAGCGGAAGGAACGAGAGCGGTGTACGCCACAGGCCGTGCACCAGCAGGACGGTGGCCGGCGGCGAGCGCTCGGTCCCGGGTTCGGGTGGTGCGGGTGGGTGACGGGACGTGGACCATCTCACGTCGGTAGACTCCTGCAAGGAGGAATGAGGCTCCGGGCCCCGCTCACGCGGAATCTGCCCCCCATCGCCCTTCCCGCTCAACTCACCCCATGGACCTCCTCTGACTGCCGACTCTCCTCCGTTGAGTAGTGCACCGCAGCCGACATCGTCTTCGGAGCGATCCCGAAGTGGGGGTGAGTCGGGCATCGACTGGGGAGGTTCCCGTATGGTTGCCGAACCCCCGCCGGGAACGTAGCTTCCGGCGTCCAGAAAGTTCTTGCAACCTCCCGCCGGCATCCCGTGCGACTTCTCGATTTCCGCTGCCCTCCACCTTCCTGCAGAGGCCACTCGTGAGCCCCGCCGCCAACACTCGTCTGCCCGAGATCCTGAAGCGCCGCGAGGCCGAGCTCCTCGACCGCTGGACCAAGGAACAGTTGGGCGCCCCGACGATGCGCCGGGATCTCCTGCCCGAGGCTCAAGTCCGCGAGCAATCTCGTGAGTTCCTGAACCTCCTGGCGCAGGCCGCCGGCAAAGGCTCTTTGACAACGCTGGATGGACCGGCATGGGAGAACGTCCGTGACCTCCTGACCCAGCTGTCCCGCTCGCGCGCGTCCCTTGGCTTCACCCCGACCGAGACGGCGACCTTCGTCTTCTCCCTGAAGCAGCCGCTTTTCGATGTTCTGCGGCAGGAGTACGATGGACAGGCGGGTGCGTTCACCGACGAGCTCTGGACCGCCAACACTTTCCTCGACCGACTCGGGCTCTACACGACCGAGGTGTTCCAGCAGGGCCGGGAAGAGGTCATCGCACGCCAGCAGCAGGAGATGCTGGAGCTCTCCACCCCGGTGGTGAAGCTCTGGGAGGGCGTCCTGGCACTGCCGATGATCGGTACGCTGGACAGTGCCCGGACCCAGGTGGTGATGGAGTCGCTGCTGCAGCGGATCGTGGAGACCGGGGCCGAGGTCGCCATCATCGACATCACCGGGGTGCCCACCGTCGACACGCTCGTGGCGCAGCACCTGCTCAAGACGATCACCGCGGCCCGGCTCATGGGTGCGGAGTGCATCATCAGCGGGATTCGCCCCCAGATCGCCGCCACGATCGTGCACCTCGGCGTGGATCTGAGCGCGGTGATCACCAAGGCGAGTCTGGCGGACGCCTTTCTGGTCGCGCTGGGGCGGGTGGGGCTCGGGGTGCAGCGCATCTCCTCTTCTCCTCGCGGGTGAGCGGAAACCGCCATGGAACGCATCCCGATTCTCAAGATGGGCGATTTCCTCCTGGTCACCATCCAGGTGGACATGCACGATCAGCTGGCGATGGCCCTGCAGGACGATCTCACCGAGAAGATCTCCCGGACGGGTGCCCGCGGCGTGCTCATCGACATCTCGGCGGTGGAGGTAGTGGATTCGTTCATCGGCCGGATGATCGCCAACATCGCGGCGATGGCCCGGATCCTCGACGCGCAGACGGTCCTGGTCGGGATGCAGCCGGCAGTGGCGATCACCCTGGTGGAGCTGGGTCTCACCCTGCCCGGGGTTCGGACGGCGCTCAACGTCGAGCGCGGAATGGCGCTGCTCCAGTCGGAGGTGCAGTCGCCTTCCCTGTCGCTGCGCGGGGAGGCCGATGGCCACCCTGAAGGATGAGCTTCTCGAGATTCGCTCCAGCTCGGATGTCGTGAGGCTCCGCCAGCTCGTCCGGAGCTGGGCGGCGGAGCTGGGCTTCAGCCTGGTGGACCAGACCAAGCTGGTGACCGGCGCGAGTGAGCTGGGGCGCAACACGCTGGAGCACGGCCAGGGTGGCAAGGTGCGGGTCGAGATGCTGAACGACGGGCCGCGCCGCGGCCTTCGGATGACGTTCGAGGACCACGGCCCGGGCATTCCGGACATCCACCTGGCGCTGAGCGACGGCTACTCCACCGGCTCGGGGCTCGGACTGGGTCTCGGCGGCACTCGCCGCCTCATGAGCGAGTTCAGGATCCAGTCGGAGGTCGGCAAGGGAACGCGGGTGCAGGTGGCGCGCTGGCACTGACGCCGGGCGAGGCGGAGCAAGATGCGTAACGGGACGGCGGCGGTGGCGGTGGAGGACCGGAGCCAGGTGGGCGAAGCCCGGCGCGTGGCCGTGCGGCTGGCCCACGAGGCCGGGTTGAGCGAGAGCGCACGGAGCGACATCGGCATCGTCGCCAGCGAGGCGGCAAGCAACGTGGTGCGCCACGCCGGCCGAGGAAAACTGTTGCTCACCGTGATGGATGATGTCCGCGGGGCGGGTCTCGAGCTGATCTGCGTGGACCACGGCCCGGGGATGTCGGATGTCCAGGCCTGTATGAACGACGGCTATTCCAGTACCGGGACCATGGGAGGTGGGTTGGGCGCCATGCGCCGCCTGGCCCAGGACTTCTCCATTTATTCCGCGCCGGGGATCGGTACGGCCCTGGTCTGTCGCTTCTGGCGCGACCGCGGCAAGTCGGCACCGGCTGCGGGAGTGAGCTTCGCCGGCGTGGCGGTGCCCGTGCAGGGCGAGAGCGTCTGCGGCGATGCCTGGACCGTCGTGTCCGGTGCATCGGGCACCAGGCTCCTGTTGGTGGACGGACTGGGCCACGGCGCCGCGGCGGCCGAGGTCGCCGGGACCGCCGTTCGGATCTTCCACGAGCACCCCTCGGCCCAGCCGGAGCAGGTACTCGGTGTCCTGCACGCGGGCATGCGCAGCACGCGGGGCGCCGCGGTCTCGGTGGCATTCATGGACCGCGAGCGTGGGCAGGTGCGGTACGCCGGTGTGGGCAACATCAGCGCGACGATCGTCTCGGGCGACGGCACCCGCAGTCTGGTGTCCCACAACGGCACCGTCGGGCACCAGATGCGCAAAGTGCAGGAGTTCGTGTACCCGTGGCTCGATGGGGCGCTGCTGGTAGTGCACTCCGACGGACTCGCGACCCGCTGGAAGCTGGACCAGTACCCCGGGCTCTTCCGGCAGGATCCCGGGATCATCGCCGCCATGCTGTACCGGGACCACGCCAGGCCGCGGGACGATGTGAGTGTGGTGGCGTGCCGGCTCTCCGGAGAAGCAGCGGCATGAACACACCGCTACTCCGTCTCCAGCTTCGGAGAGGCGAGGACGTCGTGTCCGCCCGACGCCGGACCCGCCAGATCGCCGAGGATCTCGGCCTCGATCAGCTGGAGCAGGTGCGCCTGGCCACCGCGGTCTCGGAGGTCGCCCGCAACGCGGTGCAGTACGCCGGCGGGGGCTGGATCCAGTTCGAGCTGGCGCCCGGCCCCGACTCGATGCTGCTGGTCCGGGTGGAGGATCGTGGTCCGGGCATTCCGCACCTCGATCAGGTGCTCGGCGGCACGTATCACTCACCCACCGGACTGGGCGTGGGGCTGAGCGGGGCGCGGCGCCTGGTGGATCGATGCACCATCAGCGCGCCCGCGGGGCAGGGTACCACGGTGGAGCTTGGCAAGGCGCTGCCGGTGAATCGCCGACGCCCGCCCGTGGAGGCCGCGGAGCTGGCGCGCCGGCTGGCGGCCACTCGTCCGGCCGACCCGGTGGCCGAGCTCGAGGTGCAGAACCAGGAGCTGGTGCGCGTGCTCGCGACCCTGTCGGAGCGGCAGGCCGAGACCGACCGCCTCAACGCCGAGCTGAACGAGACCAACCGCGGGGTGCTGGCGCTCTACGCCGAGCTGGACGATCGCGCGGCCGAGCTCGCGCGGGTGTCACAGCTCAAGTCCGCCTTCCTCTCCGGCATCACCCACGAGCTCCGCACGCCGCTCAACTCGATACTCAACATGACGCGCATTCTGCTCGCGCGGATGGACGGCAATCTGACCGCCGAACAGGAGCTGCAGGTGACGCTCATTCAGCGGGCGGCGACCACGCTGACCGATCTGGTGGCGGACCTCCTCGACCTCGCTCGCATCGAGGCCGGGAAAAGCGAGGTTCGGCTGGCCTCGTTCACGGTCGCCGATCTCTTCGGGACGCTCCGGGGCATGTTCCGGCCGCTGCTCACCTCCGACGACGTGACCCTCGTATTCGACGCGCCGGGCCACGAGATCACCCTCACCACCGACGAGGGCAAGCTGTCGCAGATCCTGCGAAACCTGATCTCCAACGCGATCAAGTTCACCGAGCGAGGCGAGATCCAAGTCTCCGCGGTCGTGGAGCCCGACGACCTGATCGTGTTCAGCGTCAGCGATACCGGCATCGGCATCGCGCCGGACGATCAAGCCAGGATTTTCGAGGAGTTCACCCAGGTGGACAACCCGCTGCAGAAACACGTGCGGGGAACGGGGCTGGGGCTTCCCCTCTCGCGGAAGCTGGCGGGGCTGCTCGGCGGCAGCCTCGAGGTGGACAGTACGCCGGGCGCTGGATCGCGCTTCGAGCTGCGCCTCCCGCGGATTCATCGTAACCCGCGGATCACGCCGGCCGAGGGCGTCACCGTGATTGCCTCCGGAGTGAGCCGTCATGGCTGATCCGGTCCGGATTCTCGTGGTGGACGACACCGAGGCCAACCGGTACGCCGTATCCCGGCATCTCCGGCAGGCCGGGTACGCCGTGGAGGAGGCGAGCGATGGTACGACGGCGTTGGTGCGAATCGCCGAGGATCTCCCGGACATCATGATCGTGGACATCCGGATGCCGGGCATCGACGGCTTCGAGGTGGTCCGCCGCGTGCGCGCCGACCCTCGCACCAGGCACCTGCCGGTGCTCCATGTGTCGGCGAGCTTCACCGATCCCGTGAGCCAGGCCGCCGGCCTGGACAGCGGCGCGGACGGCTATCTGACGCATCCGGTCGAGCCGGTGGTGCTGCTCGCGAGCGTGCGGGCGCTGCTCCGGGCGCGGTCCGCCGAGCGCGAGGCCAAGGCGGCGGAAGCCGCGTGGCGCGCCACGTTCGAAGCGATCGGCGATGGCGTGAGCGTCGTGGATGCGTCGGGCCGGATTCAGCACTGCAACGAGGCCTTCGAGGGCATCGTCGGCACCGGGGGACTGAAGGGCCAGCGGTTGGCCGACGTCGTGCCGGTGCTGACCGGCATATCGGAACCGCCCTTCGTCGTGGCCACCGACGGACAGGCCCTGTCGGGCACCGAGCTCGCCTTCCAGGGCAGGCGGCTCCGGGTAACCTGCCGGCCGATGCCGGAGCCCGACGGCAGCATTCCCCGGGCCGTGTGCGTCATGACGGACGTGACCAAGCAGCGCGCGGCGGAGGTCAGGCTGCAGCAGGCGCAGCGGCTGGAGGCGGTCGGGCAGCTCGCCGGGGGCATCGCGCACGAGATCAACAACATGATGACCGTGGTCCTGGGCCTCACCGAGTTCATGATCCGATCGGGCGAGCTGCAGGCGACTCAGGAGCGGGACATGGGAGAGATCGCGAAGGCCGCGAACCGGGCCGCGGACGTGGCCCGGCAGCTGCTCGCCTTCACCCGCCGGCAGATGCTCCATCCGAAGCTGCTCGATCTCAACGCCACCCTCGCCCGCATGGGGCGGCTGGTCCGACAGCTCATGGGCGCCAACCGGGAGGTCGGCTTTCATCTCTCGCCGGAGGCCGGGCTGGTCCACGCGGACGAGGGGCAGCTCGAGCAGGTGATCCTCAACCTTGCTCTCAACGCGCGGGATGCGATGAAGCGCGGGGGACGGTTCACCATCAGTACGTCACTGGAGCGGCTGGGGAGCGAGTTCGCCGCGCAGTACCCCGCGATCGAGATCCGCCCTGGGGACTATGCCAAGATCACCATCGCGGATACCGGCATCGGGATGGATCCCGAGACCCTGGAGCGCGCGTTCGAGCCCTTCTATACCACGAAGCCGGTAGGCGAGGGAAGCGGCCTCGGCCTCGCGACGGTCTACGGCATCGTGAAGCAGTCGAACGGCTACGTCTGGGTCGAGAGCACGCCGGGCGCCGGAACCAGCTTCCACATCTACCTGCCGCAGGTATCCGGGCGGACAGGTGCCCCGGCCCTGCCGCAGCCCGGCCTGAACCTGAAGCACGGCAGCGGAACGATTCTCGTGGTGGATGACGAGCCGATGGTCCGCTCGCTCGCCCGGCGAGCCCTGGAGCGGTACGGGTACTCGGTCATCGAGGCGGAGGACGGGGAGGCGGCCCTGCGGATCGTCTCGTCGGAGGCCGGTGCCCGGGTCAGGCTCGCGGTGGTCGACGTGGTGATGCCGCGGATGGACGGGCGCGAGCTGGGCGAGCGACTGCGGCACCAGCACCCCCACCTCCAAGTGCTTTACATCTCCGGCAACACGGGCGACGAGCTGTCCCAGCGGCTGCTGCTGGACGCCGCGGTGCCGGTGCTGCAGAAGCCCTTCCCGCCGGACGCGCTGGTGGAGCGGGTGCAGGAGCAGCTGGACCTAGGTGGAATGGTCGATGACTGACCGCCGCGCCCGCTACGGCTCTCTCGTGCCGCTCGTCCTCATCGCCTCCGGTGCGCCCAGCCGCTGCGAGCTCTCCACCGACAGCGGCACCGGCGAGCTCCGCGTCAGCGGCACGGTGCATTTCATCGAAGTGGACGGCGGTTGTTGGCAGCTCGACGCCGGGGAGGGCCGCCGCTACGAGCTGCTGCCCGATCAGGCGCCCACGTCGTTGCTGCGGCACGGCACGAGGGCCAGCGTCGTCGGGCACCTTGCACCGGCGTCGGAAACCGGCTGCAGCGTCGGGCTCCCGCTCGCGGTGCGGCGCATCGTGTCCCTGGAGCCGGGGCCGACCGCGACCGAGTCCGCCACGCCGCAGTGATCTAGCCCAGGCCCGCCAGGTTGTAGAGCGCCCTCCAGGCGCGGAATACCTCCCCGTACTCCTCGTGCACGTACTCGATCGTCCTGCCGCCCGTCCGGACGGAACCCGGCACCAGCTCCGCCATGTCGGCCATCTGGGTGAGGGCGAACTCCACTTCCAGGCGGATAGGCTGATCGGGAGTGAGCGGCGTGTGGTTGCGCCTCAGCGCCGCCTGAGCACCCTCCCGGATCCGGCGGCAGGACTCACCCGGCGCGACACTCCGCGCGGCGAACCGGCCCACGGCGTGCTTCACGATCACCGTCTGGACGGCGTCCCCCAGCAGCGCTCGGGCCTCCGCGGCGAGCGCCTGATCCCCGCTCACCAGCGCCACCGGCACCCCGTGGCTCCCGGCCATCGCCGCGTTGAGTCCCAGCTCCCCGATCGGGCGCCCGTTGAGCCGCGCCTCGTGCACCAGGCTGGTGTACGTGTGGTCGATGATGGCGTGCGGCGTACCGGCCATCGCGTGATAGCCGACGAACAGTGCGGCATCGAACCCCTGGTCGACCCCCTCGACCATGGAGCGGAGCTTCGGCCCTCCACTCAGCAGCTCCGCCGCGGGGTGCAGCTCCTCCGCCAGCAGGTTGCGCATCTGCCAGTGACTGTCGTTCACCAGGATCCGGGTGGCGCCCGCCTCGAGCGAGCCCTCGATCGCGGCGTTCGCCTCGCTGGTCATCAATCGGCGGCATCGGTTATACTCCCCCGCATGCCGGGGGTCGATGGGGTCGGTTTGGTCCTCGTGGACCACGCCCGCCACGCCCTCCATGTCGACGGAGATGTACACTCGCATCGCTTCTCCCGTTGTCGTGGACGCCCGGCGCACCGGATACTCCAGAGGACGACCAATGCGCGGATGGACCCGGGGGATCGTTCTGGCTGCGGCTGCACTCGCGTGCGGTCCCCAGGCCGATCCCCAGACCAGCAGCCTGCTGAAGCAGGGCCGGCAGTACACCGACTGGCTCTACGGCAGCCAGTACGAAAAGTTGTGGAACCGGTTCTCGCCCGACATGCGGCAGACCTTCGGCAGCGTGGGCGAGCTCGCCGACTTCGCGGGCCAGGCGGTGACCCGCCTCGGCCGTGAGCGGGGCCAGGTGGACGAGCGGGTCGAGACCGCGAGCCCCATCAGGATCTACAGCCGCACCGCGACCTTCGACCGCTCGCGCCACCGGATGCTGCTCGAGTGGACCATGGCGGAGGACGGCGCGGTGACGGGTCTGGTGCTCCGGCCCGCGCTCGACGGCGAGGGCAGCTCCGCCGGTCAGTAG
>DATABZ010000420.1:0-3088 GCA_036259315.1 Gemmatimonadales bacterium
CGCGAAGATCGATGAAGACCAGGCCGCCCAGATCCCGGCGCCGGTGCACCCAGCCCGCAAGGCGCACCTCTCGGCCGACCTCCGTCCTGGTGAGGGCGCCGGCCGAGTGGCTACGGAGAGCGGTCGCGGCGGGTTTAGCGCGCTTCGGCGTCGACGAGGATGCGATAGAACTCATCTGGGGTCCGGGCGTCGACCAGCCGCTGACGGACGTTCTCCCTCCGTACCAACCGGGCGATGCGGCTCAGGAGCTTTACGTGGAGCCCGGCGGACGACTCCGGACCCACGATCAGAAAGAACAGGCGGACCGGCTCCCCGTCGATCGAGTCGAACGGCACCGCCGACTCGCTCACGCCGCCGACGACCGTCAGCTCCTTCACCGCCGAAGATCGGGCGTGGGGGATCGCGACGCCGAACCCGATACCGGTGGTGAGCACGGATTCCCGCTCCTGGATGGCGCCGAGCACCTCCTCGAAATCGCCGCCGGCGCGGGCCACCAGGTGGCGGGTCAACTCGGAGATGGCCTCTCGCTTGTCGCGGGCGGCCAGCGGCACCACGAGCTGATCGGGGGTCAGCAGCTCGGTCAGCAGCACGAGGCGGCGACGGGGAGCATGGCACAAACGTAACCGCCGCAGGGAGGGGCGGCAATGCGAAATCCACCTTGCGTTTAGCCTTCGCGCCCGGGCTTTGCCGCGGCGGTCCGAGCGGCTATCTTCGCTGGTCGTAGGCGGTTCCGCGCCGGACCCGCGACTCGACCCGGCAGGCCATGTGACCGATCTTCCCGCCGTCCGTTCCCCGCTCGATCTCACCCCCGCCGCCGCCCGCGCCGAGCTCGCGGCGTGGGTGGCTGGCCGTGGCCTGCCCCGCTACCGGACCGAGCAGCTGGTCCGCCGCCTCTGGGTCGCGCCGGTGGAGAGCTGGAGCGCCGCGACGGAGCTGCCGGCTCCGCTCAGAGCCGAGCTGGAGCGATCCCATCCCATGCCGCGCCTCCAGGCGGATGTGATCCAGCAGTCGGCTGACGGCACCCGCAAGTACCTCTGGCGGCTCGCGGACGGAGAGGCGATCGAGTCGGTGCTCATCCCGAGCGGCGGCCGGCGTACGCTGTGCATCTCGTCCCAGGCCGGCTGCGCGCTGCGCTGCGCCTTCTGCGCCACGGGGCTCATGGGATATCGCCGCAACCTCACGCCGTTCGAGATCGCGGGGCAGGTTCGCGAGATCGTCCTGCGCACCCCGGAAGACAAGCCCACCAACATCGTGTTCATGGGCATGGGCGAACCGCTGCTCAACTGGGACGCGGTGAGCACGGCGCTCAGCATCCTGAACGCGCCGGACGGTTTCGGCATCGGCGCCCGGCACATCACCGTCTCTACCGTCGGCATCCTGCCGGGCATGGTGGAGCTTGCGCGAAGGCCGGAGCAGTTCCGGCTGGCGATCTCGCTACACGCAACCACCACCGCGCAGCGTCTCGCAATCATGCCGATCGAGAAGAAGTACGATCTGGAGGCCGTGCTCCGTGCGGCCGAGGCGTTCCGGAAGCGTGTGACCTTCGAGTATGTGATGATCGGCGGGGTCAACGACACGGATGCGGATGCCGACCGGCTGGCCAAGCTGGCCCGGCGGCTGGGCGCGCTGGTGAACATTCTGCCGCTGCACCCGGGCGGAGCTCCGGATCTGACGCCGACTCCGGCGGCGGGTATCCGGCGCTTCGCCGACCGCCTGCGCAACCAGGGGATCGAGGCGACGGTGCGCAGGAGCCGCGGGCTGGACATCAGCGCGGCGTGCGGACAGCTGAGGACGGCGGTGGAGCGGAGGCGTCGGGGCTCGGCGGAGCGGGTCTGACTCGGAGAAGCGTGGAAGCCTAACCCGTCGCGCCGAACCCCGCCGCGATCGCGTTGATCGACAGCAGCAGCGCCGAGAGCTGCTCCTCCTGGGTCCGGTCGCCGCCCGATTCCCTGAACCGCCGGAGCAGCTCGATCTGCTGTCGCGAGACCTGATTCAGCGTCGGCATCCGGCGGGCCAGCTTCCGCCGGAAACGGGGGAACCGCTCGGCGAGCTCGGTGCCGCCGCTGATCCGCAGGACCGCTTCGACGGTTCGGTGATACTCCTCCTCGATCATCGGGAAGATGGCGTCCCGCACCGACGGATCCGGGACCAGCTCGGCGTACTCCCGCGCGATCCTGAGGTCCACGTAGGAGAGCGTCTTCTCCACCTCGTCCACGATCAGTCGGAACAGCCTCGAGTCGGTGAACATCCGGCCGAGGAGCGCCGAGCCGCGGTCGCCGCGCACCTGCAGGAAGGTGAGGATCCCGCTTCCGACACCGTACCACCCCGGCACGAAGTGACGATTCTGGGACCACGCGAACACCCACGGAATCGCCCGAAGGTCGCTGAGTGACTGCGCGCCGAAGCGGCGCGCCGGGCGCGAGCCCATGTTGAGAAGCGTCAGCTCCTCCAGCGGGCTGGCGGCCTGGTAGTAGGGCAGCAGACTCGGGTCGTCGGTCAGCCGGCGGTAGGCGGCCATCGCGGCCCCGGAGAGCGCCTCCATCGCCTCGTCGCCTTCGGCGGTCGGCACCAGCGCCTCTTCCCGCTCGGACTTGAGGGTGTGCTCCACCACGCTCGCGGCCAGCAGCTCGATCTGGTACTGCGCGGTGCCCCGGTTGGCATACTTGAACGACACCACCTCGCCCTGCTCGGTGATTCGCATCCGGCCGCCGACCGAGCCCGCCGGCTGGGCGGCGATGGCCCGGCCGGTCGGCGCTCCGCCGCGGCTCACCGAGCCGCCGCGCCCGTGGAAGAACGCGATCGGCACACCCGCCTCCCGGCCCACCCGGGTGAGCTTGATCTGGGCCTTGTACAGCTCCCAGTTCGACGCCAGGAACCCGCCGTCCTTGTTGGAGTCGGAGTAGCCGATCATGACCTCCTGCACCCCGCCCTGTGCGCGGACGCTGCGGCGCACGAGCGGAACGTTGAGCAGCTCTTTCATGATCGCCGGCGCGCGCTGGAGATCGTCGATGGTCTCGAACAGCGGCACGATGGGCAGGGTGCAGCTCTCCACTCCGGCGGTATCGGCGAAGAGGCCGGCCGTCTTGGC
>DATABZ010000421.1:0-4870 GCA_036259315.1 Gemmatimonadales bacterium
GTCCGCCTGTCCGCCAACCTGATCCCGAGCTGCGGCCACATCTCATCGACTTTCCGCCGGGTCTCCTCGTCCATGGTGATGCGCTCGGGCCACTCGCGGTCGAAGCCCTCTTCCTTCCACTTCCGGGTGCCGTCGATTCCCATCTTGCTGCCATAGGTGAAGCCGCGGCTGGCGTGATCGAGCACGTCCACCGGACCCATGGTGAAGCGCACGTCCCGCTCGGGATCGATGTTGTTGAGCGCGATCCACCAGGCCTCGTCGGGGTCGCGCACGTTCACGTCCTTGTCTACCACGACGAGGACCTTGGCGAGCGACATCAGCCCCTGCCCCCAGAGCGCGTTCATCACCTTGTAGGCCTGCCCCGGGAACTGCTTGTCGATCGAGACGAACACCAGGTTGTGGAAGATGCCCGGCGCGGGCATGTGATAGTCCACGATCTCGGGCACGGTGAGCCGGAGCAGCGGCAGGAAGATCCGCTCGGTGGCATGTCCGAGGTAGAAATCCTCCATCGGCGGCCGACCGACGAGCGTGGCTGGATAGATCGGATCACGCCGCGCCGTGACCGCGGTGACGTGCACCTTGGGGTAGTAGTCCGCGAGCGAGTAGAAGCCGGTGTGGTCGCCGAACGGGCCCTCCAGCACCAGCGGCTCCGCCGGATCGATATAGCCCTCCAGGACCAGCTCCGCCTCGGAGGGCACCTCGAGATCGCAGGTCACCGCGCGGGTCAGGTCCACGGGCTCGCGCCGGAGAAACCCGGCGAAGAGGAACTCGTCGATCGTCGGCGGGAGCGGAGCCGAGCCCGAGTAGATGCTCGCGGGATCGCCGCCGAGGGCGATCGCGACCGGCATGCGCTCGCCGGCAGCGGCCATCTCGCGCCAGTGGGCGGCACCGACCTTGTGCCGCTGCCAGTGCATCGCCAGTGTGTCGCGGCCGAGCACCTGGATCCGGTACATCCCCACGTTCCGGATACCGCGCGCGGGGTCGCGGGTGATCACCATCGGCAGCGTGATGTAGCGGCCGCCGTCTCCCGGCCAAGTGGTGAGAAAGGGGATCTGATCGAGGTTCACGGCGTCGCCCCGGAGCACGACCTCCTGACAGGGGGCCCGTCCGCTCCGAACCCGGGGCGGGAACTTGCCGACTTCCGCCAGCTTGGGCAGCATCGCCAGCTTGCCGAGCAGACCTTCGGGGACCTTCATCTCGAGCAGCTCCGAGATCCGCGCACCGATCGTCTCCAGATCCTCGACCCCGAGCGCCAGGCACATCCGGCGCATGGAGCCGAAGAGGTTGATGGCGACGGGATGAGGGCTCCGCCGGCCGTCTCCCAGCAGCACGTGGTCGAAGAGCAGGGCCGGCCCTCCGCCGGGGCTCTTCATGCACCGGTCGGCGATCTCGGCGACCTCGAGGTGCGCGCGCGCGGGGTGCGTCACCCGCGCCAGCTCTCCCGCCTTGTCGATCGCCTTCAGGAACTCACGCAGATTGTCAGGAGCCATGCGCGCGTCTCGTCCCCACGTGCAGTGCGGTCACCCCGCCGAGAAACAGCCTGTAGGTCACGTCCGTGAAGCCGGCGTGCTCCATGCGGCGCGCCAGCTCCGCCGGGCCGGGAAAGCTCCGGGTCGACTCTGGTAGCCAGGTATAGGCGCTCGTATGTTTCGAGATCACGCGGCCGATCCAGGGCAGCACCCGGTCGAAATAGAAGAGGAACGCCCGCCGGAAGTGGCGATTCGGCGGCAGCGTCATCTCGACGATCACCACGCGCGCGCCCGGCTTCAGCACCCGCGCCGCCTCACGGAGACCGGCGTCCAGATCGACGAGGTTCCGCACGCCCCAACCCACCATCGCTCCCTCGAACGTGCGGTCCGGAAAGGGCAGCGAGAGCGCGTCGGCGTTCACCGGGACCAGATGGGGCGACTTCCCGCGGCCGAGACGGAGCATCCGCTGGACGAAATCCGCGCCCACGATCCGACCCCGGAAGCCATGCTGCCGCGCGAGAATGGCTCCGAAATCCAGGGTGCCGGCGCAGAGGTCCAGATACATTCCTTCCGGCGCCCGCTCCCATCCCAGCCGTCGCACCGCCGCGCGCCGCCATCGCAGGTCCAGCCCGAGGCTGATCAGGCGGTTGAGTCGGTCGTAGGTGGGCGCGATGGCGGTGAACATCTCGCGGACGTAAGTCCGCTTCTCGGGGCCGCCGGAAACGGGTAACTTACGATCCGAGGCTAACATAGGCGATCAATGTAGTCCTGCCACCGGAGCCTTGGCAAGGCGGACCGGCCATGGCTGAGGCCCCCGAGTGGGCTCGGCTCACCGACCAGGAGGTCGTCCTTCTCGCCCGGGGAGGGCGGGAGGCGGCATACCGGGAGCTGGTGCGCCGCTACGAGCGGCCCGTGTTCGCCCTGATCTACCGGATGGTGCGTGACCGCGAGCTGGCCGAGGACCTGTCCCAGGAGACCTTCGTCAAGGCGCTGAACGCGATCGAGTCCTATCGGCCGGAGTTCAAGTTCTCCTCCTGGATCTTCAAGATCGCGAACAACGCCGCCATCGATCACCTCCGGCGCCGCGAGCTCGACACCCTGTCGCTCGACGGCTCACCCCATGCGGAGACGCCCGAAGCCATGCAGGCTACCGCGCTCCAGATCGGCGCACGCCAGGAATCGCCGCTGGATGCGGTCGAGGCCCGAGAGCTCGGCGGGGCCATCGAGGCCGCCATCGGGCGGCTCCGGCCCGAGTACCGCTCGTGCATTCTCCTGCGCCACGTCGAGGGGCGGGCCTACGAGGAGATCGCCGAGATCCTGGATCTCCCGCTGGGCACCGTGAAGACGTATATCCACCGCGCGCGCAACGAGCTACGGCTCGCGCTCGCGCATCTGAGAGAGTGAAACCTATGCCTGATGGCCACCGTAGGAGGGTCCACTTATGACCCCGGCACCCGGCCCCCACCTCTCGCCGGACGACGTCGAGAACTGGCTGAGCGGCACCCTCGACGCCGAACGCACCCGACACCTCGATCTGTGCCCGGAATGCTTCGACCGAGCGCAGGCCGAGCGCGAGATCGTCGAGCAGCTCGCCGCCCTCCCCCTGATGAGCCCGTCGGTCGGATTCTCCGACCGGGTGATGGCCTCCGTCAGGATCGCCGACCCGTTCGCGCTGCGCTCGCTCCGCCACCGGATCTTCGCGACCCGGCGGTCGCTCGCCGTTGCGGCCACGCTCGCGCTGGCCGTCGTCGGCTCGATGGCGGCGAGCGTCGCCTGGAGCCTGGCGAATCAGGACCTCCTGGTCTCTGCCGGCAACTGGGTTCTGGCGCAGGGAGCGCAGGTCGGCTGGCTCGGGCTCCGCGCCCTGGCCTCCAACTTCATCGAGCAGCCGTGGTACGAGAGCGTGCGCGCGTTCGTGGGTCATCCCGGCCGCCTGGCCGCCGTGCTCGGTGTGGTCTCGCTGGCCTATCTGAGCGGGATGTTCGCGCTGCGTCGCCTGCTGGCTCTGCCGTCCCAGCAGGTGGCCCATGCGGGATAGCGGCGCCGCGGCGCTCCTCGCGCTGCTTCTTCTCCTCCCCAGCGTCGCGCGCGCCGAGCCGGGCTCCGTGCCGACCGGTGAGGCGGCGGTCGAGTTGGTCAGAAATTTCTGGGATTTGGTGGGCAGTCAGCAGGGCGACGAGCGCCGGGCGCGGCCTCAGCCGCAGGCCCTGCAGCCCGCGCCCAAAGGCACCCCCCAGGTCGATCTGAGCGACCTGTCACGACCCACCGAGATCGAGAACCGTCTCGAGCGCGCGCTCGCACCGAGTGACGACGAGATCCGGATCACGGTGCGTGGCGGTTCGGCCCGGCTGGGCGACTTCAGGATCGGCTCCGCCGAAGTGATCGAGGGCCACCTCCTCGTAGTCAGGGGCGATGCCGACGTCTACGGACGGCTGAACGGCAACCTGGTGACGGTCGAGGGCGACGTCATCGTTCATCCCGGCGCCTTGGTCTCCGGTGACATCCTCGCACTCGGCGGCGACGTGCGTGACATGGGAGGGGAGATCGGCGGCGAAGTCCGGACACTGCGCTCGACCTCGATCGCCGTCCCGCTCGCAGGCGCCGCAACATCGGAGCCCGGTCCCCTGATGGTGGTCGGGCGGCGACTGGCGGGGGTGCTCGGCGTGTTCCTCACCCTCGCGGTACTTGGCTTCGGGCTTGTGATGTTCGCCCGGCCGAACCTCGAGGTGATCTCCGACACCGTCTCCCATTCCTTCGGCCGGGCCTTCGTGACCGGCCTGCTCGGACAGATCCTGGTCATCCCGACGTTCGGCATGCTGATCGTCGGGCTCATCCTGAGCGTGGCGGGCATTCTGCTCCTGCCCTTCGCGGTGGCGGTCTACGCGCTGCTGGTCGTGGTGGGTGCGTTGGGCGGATTTCTGGCGGTGGCCCACGCCATGGGCGAGACCTACACCAGACGCCGGATGGCGATGGGGGCATTCATCGGCTCGCCCAACAGCTATCGCTTTCTCGTGATCGGGCTGGGCGCGATCGGCGTGCTCTGGCTCACCTGGTCGCTCTTCGGCTGGGTGCCGGTCGCCGGCAATCTGGTCGGGGGAGCGGCGTTCCTGGCTACATGGCTGCTCGCGACCGCCGGCTTCGGCGCCGCGCTCCTCAGCCGGGCGGGAATCCGGGAGAACTTCGCCGGCCGGCTCATTCCGCCCGAGGCGCTCACCGACGAGTATCTCTGGGCCACCCCGCAATTCGGAGTCCCCGCGGCGCGGCGGCCCGGCGGCCGTACCCCCACACGCGGACTGTGATGCGCGCTCCCCGGCTGGCGGCACTCGCCCTGGCGGCGCTTGCCCCGGCGGCGCTCGCCCTCGCAGCCTGCGCGACGAGCGCCTCCGCGCAGAGCATGCGCT
>DATABZ010000422.1:0-28897 GCA_036259315.1 Gemmatimonadales bacterium
CGGGTCCACCGCCATCGTGCGGCCAAGCACTGGAGTCGCCGCGGCTACCGTCCGGTGACGCTCTACTACTGGGAAGGCCGCTACTACGACCAGCGAATCGATCACCGCTCCGGGGTCCGGACGATCCTCGTGTGGGAGCGGGACGGCCACTACTACCATGACTGCGGCTTCGATCACCACGGCCGTGACTTCGATGGCCGCGACGACGATCGCCACTGGGACCACTGACCTGCCCGCGCGCCTTCCGGCGCCCGATCTCCCCGATCCAGGCAGCCCCAGTCACGAGATCCCGGCTCCCCGCCGGGATTTCCTTTTTGTCTTTGATGCCGCGTCTGGTCCTCTCCCCGCCACGTCCGTGTGAACTGGCTCACCGCACAGGACGGTGCCGCGCCGGAGTATGAGTCGTCGAGTGGGAGGTGTGATGCCGCATCACTGCCGCGGAGCCATCGTGGCGGCCCTGGTCGTGCTCACCGGCGCCCTGGCGTTGCCAGCGCCGGCGGACGCCCAGTACTTCGGCCGTAACAAGGTGCAGTACGAGTCGTTCGATTTCGAGGTGCTGCAGACCGAGCACTTCGACGTTCATTACTACCCGCGCGAGCGTGAGGCTGCCGAGGCGGCGGCGCGCATGGCCGAGCGCTGGTACACGCGGCTCAGCACCGTCCTGCGCCACGAGCTCTCCGGACGTCAGCCGCTGATCCTCTACGCCACGGCGCCCGAGTTCCAGCAGACCAACGTGGTGGGCGGCATCAGCGAGGGAACCGGGGGCGTGACCGAAGCCCTGCGCCGGCGGATCGTGATGCCGATCGGCGGCAGCCTGGCCGACCTCGACCACGTGCTCGGCCACGAGCTGGTCCACGCGTTCCAATACGACATCACCGGGAGCGGCAGCCCGAACAGCTACGGCGCGCTGCCCGGGGTCTCCGCCCTGCCGCTGTGGTTCGTCGAGGGGATGGCGGAGTATCTGTCCCTGGGTGCCCGCGCCCCGCTGACCGCGATGTGGATGCGCGGTGCGATGCAGGACACCCTCCCGTCCTACTCGGACCTCGAGGATCCGCGCTTCTTCCCCTACCGCTACGGCCAGGCCCTCCTGGCCTACGTCGCCGGGCGCTGGGGCGACCGGATCATGGGAGACCTGCTCCGCGCGGCCGGACGCAGCCGGAACATCACCCTCGGGATCCAGGCGGTGCTCGCCATGACCGCCGAGCAGCTGGTGACGGAGTGGCACGCCGCCACCTACGCCGCCTACGGCGACCTGCGCCGCTTCACCCAGCCGGCGGAGAGCGCGGGCGTACGAGTGATCGCGCTGGATGACGACGAGGACGTGGGCTACAACATCGCACCGTCCATCAGTCCGGACGGCGAGCGGCTGATGTTTCTCTCGAATCGTGACCTCTTCTCGATCGACCTCTTCCTGGCGAATGCGCGCACCGGGGAAGTGGAGCGCCGGGTCACCGAGACCGCACTGGATCCCCACCTCCAGAGCCTCCAGTTCATCCAGTCGGCCGGCAGCTGGCGCGCCGACGGACGGCAGTTCGTCTTCGCGGGCATCTCCGGCGGCCAGCCACTGCTCCAGCTCTACGACGTCGAGGAGGGGAGCAAGGCCCGCGAAATCCGCTTCCCCGAGCTCGGCGAGATCCTCAACCCGACCTGGTCGCCCGACGGGCGATCCATCGCGTTCTCGGCCGTGGTCGGCGGGCTCAGCGATCTCTACCTGTTCGATCTGGAGCGGGACTCCCTCCGCCGGCTGACCGACGATCCCTTCGCCGATCTTCAACCCGCGTGGTCGCCCGACGGAAGGTCGCTCGCCTTCGCCACCGACCGGTTCGGCACCGACCTGGATCAGCTGCAGCCCGCACCCTACCGCATCGCCCTTCTGGACGTCGGCACCGGGGGGATCAGCGAGGTTCCCGGCTTCCGCGGAGCGAAGCACCTGAACCCCCAGTGGGCGCCCGACGGACGGAGCCTCTACTTCCTGTCCGACCCGCTCGGCATCACCAACGTATTCCGGATCGCCCTGGCGGACCGGACGGTGAGCCAACTGACGAATCAGTTCACCGGGATCAGCGGCATCACCGAGAACAGCCCGGCCCTTTCGGTGGCGCAGGGGACGGGGCGGGTGGTGTTCAGCGTCTTCCGCACCGACGGCTACGAGATCTACGCCATCGATGCCGGCACCCCCGTCTCGGGCGCTCCCGTGCAGGAGACGCTGCCCGGTCGGCCGGGCCTCCTGCCCCCGTTCGACCGCTCGCAATCGCTGCTGGCCGGGCTGCTTCGCGACCCCGGAAACCTTCCGTCGGTCGAGGAGTTCACCCCGCGGGACTACGACGCGGGGCTGGCGCTCACCTACATCGGCCAACCCTCGTTGCTCGCGGGCTCCGACCAGTTCGGCACGTACATCGGCGGCGGCGCCTCGCTGTACTTCCAGGACCTTCTGGGAAACCGCAACCTGATCACCGGACTCCAGGTGAACGGCGGCTTCGAGGACATCACCGCCGTGCTCGGCTACCAGAACGTCGGGTCCCGTCTCAACTGGGGAATCACCGCCCAGCAGGTACCGTACCTCACCGGAGGCTACGCGGCAGGCACCGCGACGGTGAACGGCGAGCCCACGTTCATCGAGCAGCAGTTACTGGAGCGGCAGACCAATCGAACCCTCCAGGGCATCGTCTCCTATCCGTTCAGCCAGGTCCAGCGGGTCGAGGTCAGCGCGGGCGCGGCGCACATCTCCTTCGACCGGGAGCTCAGGACCCGGGGCTTCTCCCTCATTACGGGGAGCCAGACCATCGACGACGAGGAGGAGCTGGAGGCGGGCGAGTCGATCGGCCTCGGCTTCGGCAGTGCGGCGCTGGTGTACGACAACTCCTTCTTCGGGGCGACCGGCCCGATCCTGGGCCAGCGGTACCGCCTGGAGGCGAGCCCCACGTTCGGCTCCCTCGACTACATCGGTGCGCTGGTGGACTTCCGGCGCTACGTGATGCCGGTGCGCCCCTTCACCATCGCCGCCCGGGTCCTGCACTTCGGACGGTACGGCGCGGGCGGCGAGGACCAGCGGCTTCAGCCGCTGTTCATCGGCTACCCCGGTCTGGTGAGGGGCTACACCTACGGCTCGTTCGACGCTGCGGAGTGCGACGCTCCCGCCGCCGCGCCGGGCTCCTGCCCCGTGTTCGATCAGCTCCTGGGCAGCCGCATGCTGGTGGGCAACATCGAGCTCCGCTTCCCCCTCTTCGGAGTGCTCGGCATAGGGTCCGGCTACTACGGCGCCTTGCCGCTCGACCTCACCATCTTCGGTGACGGAGGCGTGGCCTGGGAGAGCGACATCGATCCCAGCTTCGCCGGGGGTGACCGGGAGCCGGTGTTCAGCGCCGGAGCCGGGTTCCGGTTCAACCTGTTCGGCTTTGCCGTGCTCGAGATGAATCTCGTGCGGCCGTTCGACCGGCCGGAGAAGGACTGGGTCTGGGAGTTCAACCTCCAACCGGGGTTCTAGACCGGAGCGGGGGAGGCTTACTTCCACACCCATGCATCCCGCCCGCGACCACCACCTCCCTCCCGATCCCGATGCCTATCGCCATGCGCCCCACCCCAGGGGGCGCATCATCGTCATCGCACCGACCCGCGCGGCCTGCGAGACGATCGAGCTGGCCCTGGGGCTCCGTCTCGACACCCTGCTGGAGCGGGAGCACGGCGATGAGATCCGCGCGCTCGCCGCGTCGGGGAAGGGCTTCGGCATCGTCGCGGGCACCGGCACGGGGAAGACGCTCGGGATCCGCCCCATCGCCGAATCCATCCTGGGCGAGCCGCTGCGCGTCGGGGTGGTGAACCGGGAGCGGGAAGCCACGCCGGAGACGCCAGGCTGGAACGTCGTCATCGTCACCACCGGCATCGCGCGGCGCTGGTTCCAGGACGACCTGATCACGGGTCGCGACACCGTGATCGTGGACGAGATCCACCAGACCTCCGCCGAGCTGGAGCTCTGCCTCGCGCTCGGGAAGCGCGCCGGCTGCCGGTACATCTGGCTCAGCGCCACGGTGGATCCCACCTTCTACGCCCGCTACCTCGATAGCGCCGAGGTACTGCACACCTTCGCGTTCGACCCCAAGCTCAAGGCGCGCGTCCAGGTGCTGCCCCAGACCCCGGACGAGTTCCTCAACGAGCGATACGTTCGTCATATCATCAAGGAGCGGCGCGGGGTGGCGGCGTTCCTGCCCACCCGCGCCGAGGTGGAGCGCCTGGGCGAGGAGCTGGGCGAGCAGTGGAAGCGCCTCACGACCGCGTTCTACCATGGCGGCGAGCCGATCCGCGTCATCCGTCCCTTCCTCGAGGGCGAAGTCGGGCGGCCCTTCCTCCTCGCGATGACCGCCGCGGGCCAGTCCGCGCTGAACGTTCCGGGGCTGGACACCGTAATCATCTACGACGCCCGCTACGGGAACGTGGTCGAGCGGGGACGCAACGTGCTCCACCGGCTGTATCTCGGCGCCAACGAGATCCTCCAGATGGCGGGGCGGGTGCACGGACGCGTGCCCAATGGCGAGGTCGTGATCCTGAGCGACCGCGAGCTCGACTTCGCCTCGCTGCGTCCCACGCCGCCCGAGTTCCAGCTCGCCGGCGACGCCGAGCGGGTGGCGATCACCTGCGCGGCGCTCGGCGTGGACGCCCGCGACCTCGACCTTCCGGTGCCGCTCGACCGGACCGCCTATCGCCGGGCGGTGGACCTGCTCACCTCGCGCGGCCTGGTGGAGAACGGCAGGCTCACGGCGTACGGCCGCGAGGTGGAGGCGCTGCCGGTCGAGCGCCCCTGGGGCGAGCTGCTGGTGCACGCGGGCGCCGACCTTCTGCCGATCGTCGCGGTCTGCTCCAACATCGAGTCGCTTCACCGCATGACGCGCGAAGAGCGTGACCTCCACGGGCTGATCGCGAACGGGAGCGACCACCTCACCGCCTACAACGTCTACGCCGAGGCGGTGAACCAGCACGGGTACCTGGGCGAAGTGTACGGGCTGCCCCGGCACCTGTTCGACGAGGGACTGGCCGAGTGGGCCGAGCGCCGCGGCGTGCTGGTGAAGGCGATCGAGGACACGGCGCTGGGCCTGGCCTCGGTCTATCGCTCGCTCGAGCTCCCGCTGCCCCGGCAGCTCCCCTATGCGTCGAAGGAGCGCCGGCTGGCGTGGATGGATCTCGTCGCCCGAGTGATGCCGTTCGATCTGGTGATCGACGAGCACACGGCCGACGGTCAGGAGGCACGGGTCTCCAAGACCTCCGTCGCGGGAAGCTGGGGCGCGGTGGCCGGATCGCTTCGGTACTTCGCCGACAGATTCGGGGTGGCCCGCGCGTCCATCGAAGGGACCACGCTTCCCTACGATCTCGTGAGATCCTACTCGGTCACCGGGCCCGCGAAGGTGGTGATCACGGGCTCCCGGAAGCACCAGCGGATCGGCCTGGAGCGGCGGCGCAGCTACTTCGGCTTCGACCTCGACACCGAGATCGAGCCGCTCACCGGGCCGATCCCCGAGGCGCTCCGGCCCCAGGCCCGGGACCTGCTCGCCGACCTGCTGATGGCCGGCGAGGTGACCCACCCCGACGCGAGCCGGCTGCGCCGGGCGGTTTCGCTGCTGGACGAGCTCTGGCGCAGGTCGGGAGGCACGCTGCCGGAGCTGTCGCCCGAGGCGCTGCGCGCACGGATCCGCGCCCAGCTCGAGGGCGCAGATAGCTGGGAGGATCTCCAGCGGACCAGGCTCCAGCTCGAGCCGGCGGAGCTGGTGGACCCGGCGACCCGTGAGCGCCTGGACGCCCTGCCCGGCATGGTTCGGGTCCGCGGCGATGCCGCGCCGCTCGACTACGAGCTGCAGAACGGCGAGGGTGTGGCCCGGGTGCGCCTGCGGGAAGGCCAGGCCAAGCGGCTCCGGGCGGACGAAGTACCCGCGCTCGACCGGCCGGTCCGGTTCGCGGTCCAGCGCGGACGTCACCCGCCGCTCCTGGCGGACAGCGTCCCCGATCTCCACGCCCAGCTTCGAAAGGCCCCGAAGCACCACCCGCGGGACGACCACCCGGCCTCGGGAAAAGGCCGGAGACATCGCCGCCACCGAGCAAGGCGGGACCCTCGAGGCCGCGGGCCGGGCAGGAGGCGCTGACGGACGCCGCGCCCGAAGCTCCGCCGCGCCGGACGCTCCATTGTGCACTTCGGGGCTCCGATAGCGTCTAGAAATACAGGAAGCCGCAGTCGGAAATCGAGCGGCGCGTCGCGGTCTGAAACCACCAGGTGTGTTAACTTCGTACGTACGCCATGCCAGAAGCTCCTTCTATCGGATCACTGCCGTCCGTGTTCTCCCCCCTCGCCAAGGCCCTGCTCGACGGGTTCAGCGAGGGCGTCGTAGTATTCGACTCGGAGGGCAAGCTGCTCTACGCCAACCGTCAGGCGAGGGAAGCCCTGGCCGGCATGGACCTGACCGACGGCGCGCCGGATCTCCAGCCGCGCCTGGCCGCTATGGGTGGCCGTCTCCGGCCGCTCCGGGTGGGCGCGCTGGAGCTCGGCGAGGCGATGTTCATCCCCGGGGTCGAGGGTCCCACCACGTTGGCCGCCCGGGAAAAAGAGGCTATCGTCAAGACGCTCGACGCGCACAACTGGAAGCTCGCCGAGACGGCCAGGCACCTGGGCATCAGCCGAACCACACTCTGGCGCCGTCTCAAGGCGTATGGGCTACACCGAGACGGCCGGAGCAAATGGGCGCAAGTCACGTAGTCGTTTTCCTGCTGGCCAGCGTCGCTCAGACCCCCTCTCCCGATTCCACCTCCTCGCCCTACAGCTCACCGGCCCTCCGACACCTGATCGAGCGCGCCATGGTCCGGCGCCGCGCGGCGGATTCGGTCGTATCCGATTACCGGGCCCGCATCCACTATCGGCTCAGCCTGGGACTGGGGCGCCGGCGCTGGGCGCAGGTGCCGAACTCAGCCGTGGAAGAGCAGGTGGCGGAGATCCGCTGGCAGCGGCCCAACGACCTCAGGATCGACGTGATCGGGAGGCGGGCGCGATCGCGCTCGGGTGCCCTGCGGCTCTCCAGCGTGTGGGACCGTCCCTGGTTCGTTCCCCGCTCCGTAGACGATTCGGTCCGCATCTTCAGCGACGAGTTTCCGGCCACGGGCGCGCTCCACCCGCTCGCGCCCGAAGGCCCCCAGTGGTACCGCTACGAGCTCACCAGCGGCCTTTCGGTCACCCCGGGCCGCGGCGGGGTCCTGCGGCTCTTCGAAGTGGAGGTGACGCCGAGGCGCACCGGGCCCGCGCTCATCGCCGGACGGATGTGGATCGACTCCACCACTGCGGAGGTCGTGCGCCTCACCTTCCGATACGTGGGCACCGGGCTCTGGGTGAGACCGGAGGACCCGGACGACTCCGCGTCAGCCCGGCGGATCAACTCGATCGCCAACCGCATCGTCAGCATCGACGCGGACCTGGAGTACGGACTCCAGGACGCGCGCCACTGGATGCCGTATCGCCAGGTGGTCTCGGGGCGTGTCCGAGTTCCCCTCGTGAGCGATGTGGTCATACCGTTTCGTGCGGTCACCACGTTCGAAGACTTCGAGATCAACTCCGGCCGACCGATCGCCTTCGAGCTGCCCGTGCCGCGGAGCGACGATCCCGACTCGGCGCGTGCCCGGCGCCAGGCGCGCCGCGACTCGCTGCGCGCGGAGCGCAGGGGCCGCGACGACACGGACAGCGTCCGGTCGTGGAACTACGCTGACCGGTGGGCAGGCGGCCGCTACGAGCTGCATCGTCCGTCCAACGACTCGCTCGGTCGCTATCGCGGCTGGACCGACTCGCTGTCGCTGGAGGCCGACCCCGCGGATGCGGCCCGCGCGCGGGAGGTCGAGGCCGGGCTCGCGCGGCTGGCCGAAACGCTGCCGGACTCGGTGACCGACCAGCGGGCACACGGCATCGGATACGAGCGGCTCACCGATGCCCTGCGGTACGATCGAGTCCAGGGCGTTTCGCTCGGGCTGGGCTACCGGGCCCGGCTCCCCGGAGTCGCCTTCACCGATGTGTACGGGACCGCCCGCTACGGGTTCAGCGACGACCGGCTGACCGCACGGGCTTCCGTGATTCGCGATGCCCCAGGCGGGCGGCTCACGCTCAGCGGCTATCGCGACGTGGTGAACGTCGATCCCTTCGCGCCCGCGCCGGGCATCGGCAACACGGTGAACGGGCTCTTCGCGGCCCACGACGACGCCGACTACGCCCTGGTCCACGGGGGCTCGGTCACTTACGAGACCTCGCTGTCGACCGGGCTGGAGCTCGCCGCCGGGGCTCGGTACGAGCGCCAGACCAGCGTGGCCCGCGCGGCGGAGTCGGAAATCAATGACTTCCTCGGCGGCTCGGGACTCTTTCCACTCAACCCGCCCGTGGACGAGGGCCGGTTCGGCGGCGGGTTCGTTCGCCTCGACGGGCTCGGCGCGCTGCGCTGGCAGGCGACGGTCGACGTACTCGGGGCCGAAGGCGAGGTGACGGGCCGTCTGTACGGCGAGCTGCGCCACGGTATCGGTGGTCGGCGCGGTCTCACCGTTCGCCTGAAGGGCGGCCTCGCCACCCGACCCACGCTCCGGCAGTCGGCGTTCCGGCTCGGCGGCGTCGGTACCGTGCGCGGCCACGACTATGGAGAGCGCCGGGGGCAGGCCTTCTGGGCCGCGCAGCTCGATCTGGCGCCGCTCGGCGGCCGCCTGCGACCCGTGCTCTTCGCAGACTTCGGGCAGGCCGGCGGCGCTGGAAGTCTGTTCTCGGAGCGGGTGCTGGCCGGCGTCGGGGCCGGGCTCTCGCTGTTCGGCGGACTGATCCGCTTCGATCTCAGCCGGTCGGTGTCGCCCGACCGGCCGACGGTGCGATTCGACTTCGTCGTTCAGGCGCCGAGATAGACCGACCTTCGCGTCCGCGGGTATATTGCGCCATCGGGGGGCTGCCACCATGCGCACGAAGTCTCTACCAGACAACAGCTTCAGCGGTTCAGCCCAAGAGGCCGAGCCCCTGCTGGACATCGAGCAGGCGGCCCGGTTTCTCAACGTGAGCGAGACATCGCTGCGGCGCTGGACCAACGATGGACGGCTCGCCTGTCTCCGGGTCGGCCGGCGACGGGAGCGTCGCTTCCGGAAGGCCGACCTGCTCGCCTTCATGGAGCAGGAGCCGGCCGGCCGCTCCAGTCCCGCCCACGGCGCAGCCACGGGTGGAATCCACCTCTGCGGCCTCTATTCCAGCGACGCGGGCCAGGTGGAGCAGGCGGTGGCCTTCCTTCTCGACGGCTTCCGCCCCGACACCGTGAGCTATGTCCTGGGCTCCGAGGAGCTGCGGGGCCGAGTGCTCGCCGGGTTGAAGCGGCGGTATCCCGCCGTTCTCGCGGACCTCGGGCCGGAGCGCCTGGTGCTGAGCGATTACGCGGCAAGCGCCGCGGAGCAACTACTCTGGTGGGAGACGCGGATGCAGGAAGCCGTGAGCGCGGGCGCCACCGCACTCAGGGTGGTCGGCGACGCGGGAGCGTTCGCCAGGGCCGCGTCACGGGACGAGCTGCTCCAGTACGAGGCCGACTACGATGCGCGGATCACCCGGCGTTTTCCGGTCGTGACCATGTGCCAGTACGACGCGCGCGAGTTCTCCGGCCTCGCGGTCCTCGACACCCTCAAGGCCCACACCGACTGCTTCCGGTTCCCCGCCGAGCGAGTCCTTGCGTGAGCCGGTAGCGTTCGGCTGCTTGGCGATGGCGGCGCTCGCCCTGCAGGCGTGCTCGCGGGACGCAGCGCCGGTTCCTCGCGGGGGCTCGCTCGAGGTGGAGTGGGTCGGCACGGACACCGGGAAGCTGACCGCGCCCGCGGTGGCGGAATGGTGCGACAGCCTGCAGGTGCTGGAGCTGAGGGCCATGCACGGCGACACCGGCATCGCCCTCGCGCTGTATCCCACCGACTCCATGGCCCCGGGGGAGTACCGGGTGGTGGCGCCCGAGCGGGGCGACTCGGTGCGGCCTGCCGCCGCCGTCGCCCTGCGCTGGTTCGCGGAGACCTCGATCCGCGGGTTCCGCAGCGACAGCGGCTCGGTATCGCTGACCGCTACAGGGCCCGGCGCCGGGCGTTTCGGGGCCCGCCTTCGCTCCGTGGAGGAGGGCGACAGGCTCAGAGTCACGGGCTCGTTCACGGGGCTCACCGTGACCGACGCGTCTCCGGAGTGCGCCGGGGTGGAGCCCGATCCCGACGACACCATGCCGGACGTCGCCGAGGAGTTCCGCGAGACGGCGGATTAGATTGCGTCCATGGAGAGCACCTACTTCCGCCGGGGCTTCGGCCTCAAGGCCGAGATCGAGGGCCAGCTCGCGGCCGACTACCACAGCACCGTGGTGGAGGCCCTCCGCGCAAACCAGTACCGCCTCACCGTCGGATCGCTGACCTTCCGGCTCGCCCGGGAGTTCGGGTTCTGCTACGGGGTGGATCGCGCGGTGGACTACGCCTACGAGACCCGAATCAAGTTTCCCCGCCGCCGCCTCTACCTGGTCGGCGAGATCATCCACAATCCCCACGTCAACCAGAAGCTGCGGGACATGGGCGTCCGCTTCCTCGCGCGGAGCGAGGCGGGGGAGTTCGACTTCTCGGCGATCGTGCCGGACGACGTCGTGATTCTCCCGGCGTTCGGCGTCACCATCGACGACTTCGAGCGTCTCCGGGCGATCGGCTGCGTGCTGGTGGACACCACCTGCGGCTCGGTCCTCAACGTGTGGAAGCGGGTGGAGAGCTACGCGCGGGACGGGTTCACCGCGATCATCCACGGCAAGCACTGGCACGAGGAGACCAAGGCGACCGCGAGCCAGGTGATGAAGTACCCGCAGGGCCGTTACCTGGTGGTGTTCGACATGGACGAGGCGCGGCTGGTGTGCGACTTCATCGAGCGCGGCGGCGATGCCGCGGCGCTGGCCGAGCGGTTCGCCAAGGCGATCTCCCCGGGCTTCGACTTCGAGCGCGACCTGGAGCGGGTGGGGATCGCCAACCAGACCACGATGCTGTCGGGCGAATCGCTCGCGATCGCGGAGGAGGTGCGGCGCACCATGGCGCGGCGGCACGGTGACGCGGTGGGCGAGCACTTCCGCTCCTTCGACACCATCTGCTCCGCCACGCAGGAGCGGCAGGACGCGGTCGTCGCGCTCCTGGAGGAGCCGCTCGATCTCATGGTCGTGGTGGGAGGCTACAACAGCAGCAACACCTGCCATCTCGCCGCACTGGTGCACTCGCGCGGCGTCCCCGTCTTCCACATCGAGGACGCGGACGCGGTCGATCCCGCCGCGGGCTCGGTCCGCCACCAGCCGATCGGCACCAAGCGGGAGACCACGACGCCCGACTGGCTGGGGGGTGCCCGCACCATCGGGATCACCGCCGGCGCGTCCACCCCGAACAACAAGATCGGCGAGACGGTGGCGAGGATCTGCCGCACGGCCGGTGAGGACCTGGGAGCGGTCGTCGGGTAGCCGCTTGTCGCCCTTCCGACAGACGAGCGTCTCGGGCCATCCCGCGATCGCGCTCCGCGGCGAGGAGCTCGAGGTCGTCGTGGTGCCGACGATCGGCATGAAGCTCACCAACCTGCGGCGGCCTCGCGGCCGCGAGTGGCTGTGGCGCAGCGACCAGATCCCGCTCGCGCTTCCCGAGCCCGGTGCATCGTTCGTGGAGACCGCCGACAGCGGCGGGTGGGACGAGTGCTTCCCCACGGTGGCGCCGTCGCCGGTTCCGGGCGCGCCGGCGGGTATGCCCCCGCTCCCCGACCACGGCGAGCTGTGGAGCGCGTCGTGGTCGAGCTCCGTCTACGAGCACGCGGGTGGCGTCACCCTGGCGGCGGCCGTCACGGGTAGTCTCCTGCCCTACGAGTTCCAGCGCGAGATCACCCTCCACCCTACCGAGCCGTCGCTGCATCTGCGGTACCGGGTGCGCCACACCGGCGACGCGCCGTTCCCCTGGATCTGGTGCGCCCATCCCCTGTTCAACGTGCAGCCCGGCACAACTGTCGAGGTGCCTACCATGCACCAGGTGCGGCTCGATGCGGTCCATGGCGGCGCGGGGCACGGGGAGAGCGGGCCGAGCCGGGGCGACATCGTGAGTTGGCCGGAGGCGTTCGGCGGCGCCGCGGGTCGCTTCACCATGCCGGCGGAGGGGGCCTGGGCGGTGAAGCTGTTCGGTGACGTGGGAGCGACGGGCAGGGCGATCCTCAGGGACCCGCGCAGGGGGGAGCGGCTGGAGATGATCGTCCGGCCCGAGGAGGTGCCGCAGGTCGGCATCTGGATCAACAACCATGGCTGGGCGCCGCCAGGGCGGAAGCCCTACTTCAACCTGGCCTTGGAGCCCGCGATCGGCGCGCCGGACAGTCTGGATGACGCCGTGCGCGACTGGGGAACCGCGCAGACGCTCGAGCCGGGAGCGGAGCGGAGCTGGAGCCTGGAGGTGCGGCTGCTCGAGGAGGGCGAGCGCTAGGAGGAGGGTCCCGCCTCGGTGGGCTGGCCGTCCGCCTGCGGCGGCCGCTCCAGCCTGGTGTCCGCCCAGGACACCGGGTCCTCGATCGGCTCCAAGTGGGTGTCCACCACGCTGCGCGGCACCGCCTCGCGGATCCGCTCCTCGATCGCCTCCAACAGATCGTGGCCTTGCTGCACCGTCCAGTGCCCCGGAACCAGTATGTGGAACGAGATGAAGCGGCGAGCGCCGGCCTGACGGGTCCGGAGCGCGTGGTAGCGCACGCCGAGGCCCGAGTGGTCGTCCAGGATGCCCTTGATGGTCGTCAGCGTCTCCTCCGGCAGCGAGGTGTCCAGCAGGCCGTGCATCGAGCGGTCGAGCAGCCGGAAGCCCGAGCGCAGGACGTTGAGCGCCACCGCGATCGCGACGATCGCGTCGAGCCGGTGCCAGCCGGTGGCCACCGCCGCCGCCACGCCGACGATGACCCCCAGTGAGGTCCACACGTCGGCCATGAGGTGCTGGGCATCGGCTTCGAGCGTGATGGACTCGTGCCGCTTCCCCACCCGCAGCAGCACCCGGGCCACGCCGAAGTTGACGACGGTCGCGAGCGCGTTGGCGGCGAGCCCCAGGGCCGGCTCCACGATGGCCTGCGGCTCGATGAACCGGCGGACCGCCGCGACCATGATGCCCACCGCCGCGGCCACGATGAGCAGCCCCTCGAACCCGCTCGAGAAGTACTCGGCTTTGGTGTGACCGTACGTGTGCTCCTCGTCCGCCGGCCGCGCGGCCACGGAGAGAGCGAAGAGCGCCACCAGCGCTGCGATCAGGTTGGCCAGCGACTCCAGGGCGTCGGAGAGCAGGCCGATCGAGCCGGTGACCGCATAGGCCGCAGCCTTCAGGCCGATGGTAAGCAGGGCGGCGACGACGGAGAGTGCCGCGAAGCGCAGCAGTCCGCGCCGCTCGATCATGTCGGCTCCGGCAGCATGCGCGCCACCTCGGCCACGGTGAGCGGCGAGCTCCCCTCGGCCCGATTGTTGACCAGGAGGTAGGCCGGAATCCTGGCGTGCACTGCGGTCTCGATCAGCCGGACCAGATCGCGGCGCAACTCGGGGTTCGGCTCCCGGATCCGGTCATACGGCGCGAAGGCGTCCACCGCCTCGTCGTAGGTCCGGCCCGGCCGCAGCAGTGCCCGCGCCACGAGGAACGGCGCCGAGACCGAGCCCGGCAGATCGAGCTGGTCACCGATCGCGGGCATCCGGGTCCAGGAATTGAAGACGTGGGCCACCTCGTGCTCCCGCAGCACCGCGAAGTACATGGGGGTGAGGAACTCATCGTTCCGGATCTCCACCGCGTAGCGAGGGTCACGGGGCAGGGCGGAGAAGAAGCGATCCAGGCGATCGGCGAACTCCGCGGGCCCGATGCCGCTGCCCCGACCGATGGCCTGAAACTCGAAGACGAACGGCCCCATGTGATCCGCGAAATGCCGCTGATACGGCTCGAGCACCGCCTCGACGAAGACGTCCGGGCTCAGGAAGTCAGGATTCGCCTTGCCCGCGCGCGCCGGGTCCTGCGCCTTGGTGAAGGTGTGGACCGTGAGCTGGTTCCACACCTTGCTCACGCAGGGGAATCCCGGCGGCAGATGCTCGGCATAGGCGCGGAGCACCTCGTCAGTGGGTGGCGCGTAGAAGCTGGAGTCGATTCCGACCGTGCGGAAGAGCGGAAAGGCGGAGTATTCCTCCAGCATCCGGGCCGGCGTGCCCTTGCCCTCGTAGGCCCGGTGGTACACCAGACCACGCCAGCCGGGATAGTTCCAGGAGGACGCGCCGAAGCGGACCAGCGGGGGAATTCGTCGCGCGAGCGCCGCAAAGTCCGCGGCCGACGTGGCAGCGGGTGAGCTCACTTGGGCACGATCCGGTAGACACCACCCTCCGCGCTCAGCACGTACATCTCGCCGGCGGCGTCCCGCCCGAAGCTGAGCACGCTGCCGCCGGGCGCCAGGTCGGGCCACTCGAACTGGTCCACGGCCGCACCGTCCACCAGCCGGAAGCTGCGCACCCAGCCCCGGCAGTAATCGCCGTAGAAGTAGTGGCCCTGGAGCGCCGGGATCGCCGAGCCTCGGTATACGCCGCCTCCGGTCACCGAGCAGCCGACGTCCCTGCCGTACGACACGACCGGGAGCTCGAGGCCGCTCTGGTCGCACGATTCGGCTCCGAAGCACACCGGGCCCTCCATGATGCGCCAGCCGAAGTTTACCCCGCGGCCGGCGCCCGCGAGCACGGTCGAGACGCTCACCTCCTCCCAACGCTGCTGCCCCACGTCCGCCACGTAGAGATCGCCCGTCGCGGGATCGAAATCCACGCGCCAGGGGTTCCGCAGTCCGTAGCTCCAGACTTCGGGGCGCGCCCCCGGGACGCCGACGAATGGATTGTCAGCCGGGACGGTGTACCCTCCGCCGTCGACCGGCTCGATCCTCAGGATGGATCCGAGCAGGTCGTCCAGCGACTGACCACGGCCGCCGGGGTCGCCGCCCGAGCCGCCATCCCCGAGCATCACGTAGAGCAGGCCGTCCGGGCCGAAGAGCACCTGGCCGCCGTTGTGGTTCCCGAACGGCTGATCCACGGCGAGGATCGCGGCCGCCGAGGCCGGATCGGCCAGGTTGGGATCGCTCGAGACTCGGTAGGCGGCCACTCGGGTGTCGCCGGCGAGGTCGGTGTAATGGACGACGAAGCGGCCGCTGGTCGAGTATGCCGGGTCGAACGCGAGGCCGAGCAGCCCTTGCTCATCACCCGTGGAGACCTGGCTCGAGATGTCGAGAAAGGGTGTGGGGAGTAGTGCACCGTCCTGCACGACCCGGATGGTGCCGCCCTTCTCGACGATGAAGAGCCGCGGATCGCCCGGGGGAGCGGTGAGGTAAAGAGGAAGGGCGAGGCCGGAGGCGACCGGCGCGAGTGCCACAGGCTCGGGACCGCGGGGCAGACTCGGTGTTTCATTCTCGAACTGCGAGCCGCAGCCACTGGCGGCGGCCGCGAAAATGAGCGAGAGTCCTATGTGGAACGGGAGTGCGGTCTGCACCAGGGAAGGCATGCGCTGGACCATGAACCGTCCTTTCACCCTCCGATACGACGTGCCGCGCCGCCGCCTGCCTGGAGTCTGCCTGCCGACGGCTCTCGCCCTGACGGCTCTCGTCGCCTGCACGCCCTTGGGCGCATGGGTCTATGACGACCCCGGGCTCGAGGTCTCCCGGGTGCGGCTCAACCACGAGGCGGCGGCCGAGCCCGTGGTGCTCGGGCTCGCGGTGTGGAACCCGAACGACTACGACGTATCGACCGAACGCCTCGAGCTGCACCTCAAGCTCGACGACGTGCCCGTCGGGCATTTCTCGCGGGACAGCATCATCCCGGTCCCCCAGTCCGGTCTCGCCGATCTGGCCCTGCCACTCACCGTGCCGTCGGGCCGGACTCGTCAGCGCGTGCGCGGGATGGGCTCGGGCATCCACCGGTTCGCGGTCGAGGGCCGGGCCACCTTCTCGACCCCCTTCGGGCGGCGTGACGTGCGGTTCGCCCACGCGGGTGACCTGGCGTTCGGCGGCAGGAAGGAAGCCCGGGTGCCCACCGCCGTCGGCGCGGACTCGTTTGCCGGGGGCCGCCGACCCTCCACGTCGCGGCATTCCGGGCCTCGACCGGTGCCGGAGCATGGCGCGCCTCCCACGCCCATGCGGGCGCCGCGACCGGAGTCGGCGAAAGGTAGTCCCTAGGGCTTGCCCGCCGCCCGCTCCAACCGGTCGAGATGGGTGATGGTGACCGTGATCGCCCCGAACTCCTCCTCGACCTTCCCCCGAAAGATGAAGGGCCCCTGATCGAAGAGGACGTGACCCCGCTCGCGGTACACCCGCGGGAACAGCACCGTCTCGATCAGCCCGTCCCCGTCGTCGAACGTCGCGAA
This sequence comes from Gemmatimonadales bacterium, assembly GCA_036259315.1. Lineage (GTDB taxonomy): Bacteria > Gemmatimonadota > Gemmatimonadetes > Gemmatimonadales > GWC2-71-9 > CAVVWJ01. Next base: position 16,390 of record DATABZ010000422.1, read on the forward strand.
CTCCATCGGCTCGTCCTCGAGGGTATGCACCGGCTTCGCGGTGGTGAGCATGCCCGCGAGCAGCACGTGGCGCCCGATGTGCCGCGGGAGATCGGTGCTGCGGCAGAGCTTGAAGCGCGCCAGTCGGTCGGCGTGGAGCCGCATCGGATGGGTGTCGGTGAGGAACCCCAGCGTGGCGTACTCCTCCCGGCGCCGGCGCTCGGGCGAGTACTGCTTGAGCACCGGGATGGCGGGCGGCAGATGGTCGAACCAGTCCCCACCCCCGTTCGCGGCGGCCGGGTGTTCCGCCCGCTGCTCGGCCTGCTGCTCCGCGGACTGCCGCTGTCCCGCGTCGATCATCCACAGCATCATCGGCCGGGTCCAGTCGTCGGCGATGGAGTCGAGTGCGCCGACCTTGACGAGGGTGCGGAGGTCGTCGGTGGCCAGGCTGGTGCGGTGCTGGAGATCGAAGACCGAGCGGAATGGCCCCTGCCGGTCCCGGGCCGCGAGCACTCGCTCTGCCCCCTCCGCGCTGAGCCCCTTCACGAACTGGAGCCCGATCCGGATCTCCCGACCGCGGCCGGTGCAGCGGTACTCGCTGGCGTTCACGTCGGGCGGATGCACCGTGAGCCCCATCCGCAGCGCCTCGGCCACGTAGGCGAAGGGATGATAGAACCCGCCCCCGTTGCCGAGCACCGCCGCCATGAACTCCGCCGGGTAGTGCGCCCGCAGGTAGCAGGCGTGCTGGGCCACCTGGATGTAGCTCGCCGAGTGCCCCTTGCAGAAGCTGTAGCCGGCGAACGACATGATCATCTCCCACACCCGCTTGATGGTCTCGGGGTCGCGGCCGAGCGCGAGCGCGCCGGCGAAGAACTCCTCGGCGTAGCCGGCGAGCTGCCTGGCGGGACGCTTCTTGGAGAGCGACTTCCGGAGCCCGTCGGCGGTGGCGAGGGGCATCCCCGCGAACACCGCGCAGACGTTGACCACGTCCTCCTGGTAGACCATCACCCCGAAGGTCTCCGCCAGCGTGTCGCGCAGCACCGGGTGCAGCGGCTCGTAGGGCGCGCCGTGCAGCCGCTCGAGATAGGTGCGGATGTAGCGGTTCGAGGCGGGCCGGATGATGCTGGTGTTGAGCACCAGCAGATCGAAGGTCTCGGCCCGGCTCTTGGCGCAGAGCGCGCGGGAGGCGGGCGACTCGGTGTAGAACACGCCCATGGTCTGGCCGGTGCGGAAGAGCGCCCGGGTGGCCTCGTCGTCGCCGGCGTCGGACGTGGTGTAGTCGATCCGGCGCCCGGTGTTCCGGTGGACGGCGGCGATGGCGTCCCGGATCACGGCGAGCGAGCGGTTGCCCAGGAGATCGATCTTCACCAGTCCCGCATCCTCGGCGCCGTCCTTCTCGAGCTGGATCACCGGGACGGTCAGGTCGGGATGGTCCGCGAGCGCCTTCACCGCCGGCTCGATCGGCACGTAGTCGGTGAGCGCGGTGGGGACGATGACGACGCCGCCCGGATGGACCGAGAGATGGCGGGGAACGCCCACCAGGGGCGCGGCCATGCGGGCATACTCGCGCCAGCTCGGTGGGAGGTCGAGCCCGCGGAAGTTGGGATGGGTGGCGAGCATCTCCTCCAGCGCCTCGTCCTCGAAGATCGGGATCCGCCGGGTGACCTCGCGGATCTCGCCCGCGGGGCGGCCGTGGACCTTGGCCACCTCGCGCAGCGCGCCCCGGAGCCGGAAGCAGTTGTGGTTCGCCACCATCGCCGCCTGGGGGCAGGGATAGCGGCGGAACACGTAGGCCAGCACGCGGTCGCGCTCGTCCCAGGGGAAGTCGAGATCGATGTCGGGCGGATCCCTGCGCTCGGGATTGAGGAAGCGCTCGAACAGGAGACCGGCGCCGAGCGGCTCGACGTGGGTGATGCCGAGACAGTAGCTCACGATGGAGTTGGCCACCGAGCCGCGCCCGCAGTGGGTGGGACCGTGCTCCACGATGTCCTTCACCACCAGGAAGTAGTCGGCGAAGCCCTTCTGCCCGATGATGCGGAGCTCGTGCTCCAGCCGATCGCGGGTCACCGGAGCGATCGTCCCGTAGCGCCGCTCGGCGCCGGCGTAGGCCATGGCGCGGAGCCGCTGGAACGACTCGTCGGGCTCCGCCAGCCGGGGCGCCACCACCCGGCCGATGGGAATCCGATACTCGCAGCGCTCGGCGATGGCCTCGGTCTCGCGCACGGCCTCGGGGCAGTCGGGGAAAAGGCGGACGAGATCGTCGGCGGGACGGAGCCAGGCGTCGCGGGGGGCGGCGGAACGGCGGAACGGCGGAACGGCGGAACGATGGTACGCGCTGGGTCCATTGTCGCGCTGTGCCCCGCTCAGTGAGGCGACCCTACCGCCGTTCCGCCGTTCCGCCGTTCCGCCCTCCAACTCCGACAGCGTCGTATTCAGATGGATCGCGCGCAGCAGGCGGTGGCGCGCCCAGTCCTCGGGGTGGGCCATGACGACGGCGTTGGTCACGGCGGCGGGGACGCCGAGCCGGCGCGCGGCGGCGAGGACGGCGTGGCGCTCCTTGCCCGGGATCAGCTCGGCGTAGAGATCGCGGGTGCCGCTCGCGGCGGCGACGCGCTCGAGGAAGGCGATGTCACGGGAGAGGAGGACGAGGCCGTCGCGATCGTGGGCGAGCTGGCCGGAGAGCAGCCGTCTGCTGCCGGCGCGTCGAGCGCCGTCACCACGACCGTTGCGGCCATCGGTACGGCGATGACCGTTAGCGGGATGGCCGTTGCCGCGGTGACTGCTACGATGACTGCTACCGCGATGACCATTATCACCCCTGGCGAGGTGCAGCGGGGTGACCGAGCGGACATCCCACGGCTCGAGCCCGGCCCAGTGGATGGCCGAGATCGCCCGGCACAGCGCCGCCCACCCCCGCTCGTTCAGCGCGAGCGCGACGGTCTCCTCATGGCCGGTGACCAGGTGCGCACCCAGGATCGGGCGGATGCCGCTGGCCTCGCAGGCGCGCTGAAACTCGATCGCGCCGTACACGCCGTTGGTGTCGGTGCAGGCGAGGACGCGGCATCCCCGCTCCAGTGCAGCCGCGGCGAGCACGTCGGGGCTCGAGACGCCGGTGCCGAAGGAGAAGTGGGAATGGACGTGCAAGTGCACCACGGCTCCGCCTGAGCTTCGGGTTTTCTTCGGTACCTCAACCCGAATGTAGCCCTGGAGCCGGAGGCGTCAAGCAGCCGTATACTTCTCGCCATGACCGCCCACCAGCCGCTCCCCCGCGTGACGGCGATGCGCTATGTGCAGCCGCTCCGGGAAGGCGGATCGCTGCCGGCGGTGGTGGACACGGAGGACGGCCTCTACGTCGTCAAGTTCCGCGGTGCAGGGCAGGGGCCCAGGGCGCTCGTCGCGGAGCTGCTGGTGGGACTCATGGCCCAGCAGCTCGGACTCCCGGTGCCCGAGCTGGCGCTGGTCGATCTCCCGCCGCCTTTCGGCCGCAGCGAGCCCGATCCCGAGATCCAGGACCTGCTGCGCCGCAGTCATGGCCTCAACATCGGCCTCCGGTATCTCGATGGCGCGTTCAACTTCGATCCGACCGCCGCAGGTGATGTCGTCACTCCCGGCTTCGCGGCGCGCCTGGTCTGGCTGGACGCCTTCGTGACCAACCCCGACCGGACCCACCGCAACCCGAACCTCCTGGTGTGGCGGCGCCGGCCCTGGCTCATCGATCACGGGGCCGCGATCTACATCCACCACGACTGGGCCGGCGCGACTCCGGAGAAGGTGCGAGGCGCCTTTCCCCTCATCGCCGGGCACGTGCTGCTCGGACGGAGCGACGGCCTCGAGGAGGCGGATGCGCCCGCCGCGGCCGCGTTGGACGATGGAGTGCTCCACCGGATCCTGGAGCTGATCCCGGACGAGCTACTGGCCGCGCCGGAGCTGAAGCCGGAAGGAGGGCCCAAGGTGCACCGGACGCGATACCACGAGTATCTGACGGCTCGTCTCCAGGCGCCGCGCGCCTTTCACGCGGCGGCGCTGGAGGCGCGTGACCGCCTTCGCCGTTCCACTCCCACGGCGCGATCGGCTCGCCGATGAGCGAGGCGCACCGGGTGGCCTACGATTTCGCGGTACTGCGCGTGGTTCCTCACGTGCACCTCGGGGACTTCACGCCCGTGGGCGTCATCGTTCACGCGCGCACCCTGGAGTACCTCGGCATGCGCGCGCTGAGCGAGCCCGCACTGCTCCGGGAGCGGTTTCCCGACCTCGATCACGAGCTGCTGCTGCGATACCTGAGGACGTTCGAGGGGATCTGCGCGGGGGATCCCGCGGCGGGACCGGTGGCGCTCGAGCCGTCGTCCGAGCGCTTCCACTGGCTGACCGCGCCGAGATCCGATGTGCTCCAGACCTCGCCGATTCACGAGGGGCTGTGCGACGACCCTGCCCAGGCGCTGGACGAGCTCTACCGGGACTACGTCGGCAGGGACGATGCGCAACGGAGCGTCACCTCGGATCACTAGCTTTCGGCGGTGGGCTCCTGCTTCTCCTCGGAGATCCGATCCATCACCTGCGCGGGCTCCACATCCCGTGCCAGCTCCTCCAGCTCGGGGTCCCGCGCCTCCTCGATTCCCAGCCGCTCGGCGATGGACGTCACCAGCGCGATCACCCGGCTGACCTCGTGCTCGGCGAGGAGGCTGATCTGCAGGTCGAGGTCCGCCCGCCGGTCGGCCAGGGCCGCCATGCGGTTCTGGGAGATCAACACGAAGGTCGAGATGAAGATCGCCTCGACCGAGGCGACCATCGCGAGCACCACGAAGGTGGGGTCGAAGGGGCGGATCGGCAGGAGGCCGAGGTTGATGACGATCCACGCCCCATAGAGGAGCAGATGGAGATAGACGAAACGCATGCTGCCGGCGAACTGGGTGATCGCATCGGCGATGCGGTTCTGCAGACTACGCGCTCGCTCCTGTTCCCGCTCCCGCTCCACCAGCGCCCGTATGTTGCGGTCCACCACTCCCGCGAGATCGCGGGAACCGTCCGACCGCCCTCCGGCCCGAGCCATGCCTCAATCCTCCTCGAATAGGCATGCTCATCCTATGGCGCCCCGGGCCGGCGCCGTGTGCGGCGGCTCACCTTCTGCCGCTCTTCTCGCCCAGGAACTGGTCCAGGATCCGGTTGAACTCCTCCGGGCGCTCCATCTGGAGCCAGTGGCCGGTGCCCTCGATCACCCGGTGCGGCAGACCCCGGCCCAGGCGGTGCAGGCTGTAGGGGAAGTCGTTGAACGGCGTGATGACGGCCAGGGTGGGACCGCGGTAGGTCGCCAGCGCCGGCTTGGGATCGAAGGCCATGACCGAGTGGAGCCCCCGCACCATGGCTTCGCGTGGGGTGGCGCGCAGGTCGGCCAGGACGCGCTCGAGCACCGCTCCATCGGGCCCCGCGATGCTGCTCCAGTACCCCTCGATCGTCTCGGCGTAGGCGGGAGTGTCGAGGGCTTCCAGGAAAGGACGGATCTCGGCATCCGGAGTCTGGGTGCCGTCGCCGATGGAGTCCGCCAGGACGAGGTGGGTGACGCGGCTCGGCTCCATTCCGGCATAAGCCAGCGCGACCCCTGCACCGAAGCTATGCCCCACGAGCGCGAGCTGCTCGACCCCGAGCGCATCGATGACCGCGCTCACATCCCGGGCGTGCGCCTCGATCGAATGGTCGCCGTCCGGAGGCGGCTCGGAACGGCCGTGACCGCGGAGGTCGAGCGCGATTGCACGACGGCATTCGCGCAGGTGCTCCAGTTGCGCCGACCACTGGTCGCTGTTGCCGCCGAGTGAATGCAGGAGCAGCAGGGCCGGGCCGTCGCCGCCGTCGTCTACCGCGAGCTTCCCCGCGGGTCCGGGGACGCGCCGAATCACGGCGCCACCCGCCTGGTCGACCGGCTCCAGGCCGGCCGCAGCCGCATGATTTTTCGGTGCACCGGGCACGAGTCCACATGCGCGCCCGGCAGGTACCCGATACTCATCAGGAACTCCCCCACGATCTCACCGCCGGTAAACCGGAACGTCCGCTTGAACAGCTCGACCCACTCCGCCTTGGAGCGAGGGTGATGCGCAGCCAGCCAGGCCGCGAAAGAGCCGTGGCTCTCCTGGAGCTCCAGGATGCGCGCCGCGTTCGCGATCGCCGCTTCGATCTTGAGGCGGTTGCGCACGATTCCCGCATCCGACAGGAGCCGGCGCCGGTCACGTGCCCCGTACCGGGCCACGATCGCGGGATCGAAGCCGTCGTACGCGCGCCGGAACGCCTCCCGCTTCTTGAGGATGGTGAGCCAGGAGAGGCCGGCCTGGTTGATCTCCAGGACCAGGCGCTCGAAGAGCGCCGCGTCGCCCTGGAGCGGAAAGCCGTACTCGGTGTCGTGATACGGACCGTGCCATTCGTGGCTCGGGGCGATGTCGCAGTAGGTCGTCGCCATTGCAGCTCCGTAGACGGTTGCTGGCTTCGGCATTTCTTCGGTCACGCCCAATCTGCGGATCGTGCGGCCGATCGTCAAGCGACTGTGGATGGTCAGTCGACCGCGCTGCAGCCGAAGTCGGCGGCTTAAGTTGCTGGCGAGTGATTCCGGGGGACCTGTGCCGCACTTCACCACGCTTCATGCGCCCTCCATTCTCGGCCTGAGACCGACAGGGGTCGAGCGTCTGCCCGAGGCACTCGAGGCCGCCGGGCTGTCGGCCCGACTCGGCGCCGAGTATGCAGGACGCATCGAGTCCCTGCCCTACGACTCACGGCGCGATCCCGATAGCGGCGTCCTGAACGCACTCCAGCTTCACGACTTCTCCCTGCGGCTCGCGGAGGCTGTCGCACGCCAACTGGGTCGAGGCAGGTTTCCGGTCGTCCTGGGAGGTGACTGCAGCAATCTCGTCGGCTGCATGCTCGCGCTGCGGCGCCTGGGACGCCATGGGCTGCTCTTCGTGGATGGACACGCCGACTTCTACCAGCCGGAGGCCGAGCCGAACGGCGAAGTAGCCTCCATGGATCTGGCGATCGTCTCCGGCCGTGGGCCGGCGGTACTGGCCGACATCGACGGCCTGAGACCGCTGGTGCGAGACGAAGACATCGTCGCTTTCGGCTATCGCGACGCCGAACAGCAGAGAGAGCACGGCAGCCAGGACATCAGGGGCAGCGGAATCCACGCTCTTCCGCTCGAGCGGGTGAGGGAACTGACGGCGGCCGTCGCCGCCGAGCATGCGTCGGGGTTTCTGCAGCGGAACGGTGTCGCGGGGCTCTGGGTCCACCTCGACGCCGACGTGTTGGACGATGGGATCATGCCGGCGGTGGACTACCGCATGCCGGGCGGGTTGAGCTGGGAGGAGCTGACCGCGACCCTGCGCGCCGCCATGGCGACGGGCCGCGTGGTGGGATTGAACGTCGGAATCTTCAATCCCACCCTGGACGAGAATGGCGCCATCGCCAGCCGGCTGGTCACATGTCTGGTGGACGGCCTCACCTGAGGCGCCTCAGCGCGCCGGCTCGCCTCCCAGCGCCTTGTACAGCGCCGCATAGGTGGTGGACGCCTCGGTGCGCGCCTGGGCGAGCTGGTTCTCGGTCTCGAGCTGGGTGCGCTCCGCATCGAGCACCTGAAGGAAGTCGGCCACGCCCCCGGTGAAGCGGAGCCGCGCGAGCTCGGCGGCGCGAGCGCTGGCCGCGGCAGCCTGACGGACCTGCTCCACTCGGTCGAGCGCGGTGCGGTAGCGTACCAGCGAGGACTCCACCTCCTCGAGCGCCTGGAGCACGGCCTGGTCGTACTGCGCCCTGGCTTCCGCCTCGAGAGACTGAGCCAGGTCCTCGCGGGCCTTTACCCGGCCCAGGTTGAACGCCGGCCAGGTGATGAACGGACCGACCGCGTAGCGGAACGTGCCATCTCCCGCCAGCCCGCCGAAGTCCGCCGAGGTGAACCCGGCCGCTCCTCCGATGCCGAGCCGGGGGAGGTAGTCCGCCCTGGCCGCTCCGACGAAGGCGTGCTCCGCGGCGACCCGCCGCTCGGCAGCTGCGACGTCGGGCCGACGGCGTATCAGCGAGTCGGCCGAGGTGACCGCGACGGCGGCCGGAAGCGGAGGGATCGGAGCGATGGAGTCCAGCTCCGGAGCCACACCGGCGGGTGGACGCCCAATCAGAACGCCGATCCGATACTGCGCCGACGCGACGCGCGCTTCGAGCGGTGGAATGGAGGCGAGCGTGAGGCTGAGCTGGGCCTGAGCGCGCTCGGTGTCGAAGGCGGTGCCACGCCCCGCGTCGAGTCGCTCCCGGGTGAGCTCAAGCGTCCGCCGCTGGTTCTCGGCGTTGCGCCGAGCCACCGCGAGCTGCTCCTGCGCTCCTCGCAGCTCGAAGTACACCCGCGCCAGCTCCGCCGCGAGCGACACCTGGACATTGCGGAGGTCCTCCTCCGCGGCCCCGACCAGCGCGCCGCGAGCCTGCACTCCGTTGCGGATACGACCGAACAGGTCCAGCTCCCAGGCGGCGTCGAAGCCGGCGTCCCAGACGTCCTGGTCGGGGAAGCTGCCGCCGACGATCGGGAAGCTGGCTCCGGCGAGGCGCTGCCGGGTGTAGCCGGCGACCGCCGTCACCGTGGGCACGAAATCGAGCCTCGCCTCGACCCGCGATGCCCGAGCGCCCCGGATCCGCGCCTCGGCCGCCGCCACGTCCTGATTGGCGCGAAGCGCCTGGTCGAGCAGTCGGACGAGAGTGGTATCGCCCAGGGAGCGCCAGTAGTCGCCCACCGGAGTCGTATCGGCCGTCGCCATGGGAACCATGTCGGGCGACGCGCTGGCCCGTGGGGCAAGACTGTCGAGTCGTTCCCGGAAGGCGGTAGGGATCCGCACCTCGGGCGCCCGGTAGGCGGCCGCGGAGGCGCAGGCGTTGAGCAGCAGTACGAGCGCGATCGTTGCCTTACGCATGAGTCCTCACCGCCCGATCGGCGGGGTTCGCTGTGGTGAACGCCACGGGGAAGTGCCCCTGTGGGAGATGCGGCGGAAGTCTCCCGGATCGGACGCCAGGCACGCTGCGCAAGGCATGGCCTTCCGTTCGGCACCACTCGATGCCACCGCTGCCCAGTCGCCTCGCTGCGTCGCTCATCGGAGGACCTCCCGAGGTGGTAAACCGCTACCCGTTACGAGAGTTATACAACCATCTAACTACACGAAAACACTGCGCCCATTCGCACGCTTTCGGCTACGCCTTGGGTGCCGCGAGGCACGCCGGGTCGGATCCGACGCGCCGGAGAAGCTCGGCGGCGTACGCTTCCAGCGTCTCCCGCCGCACCAGACAGTTGAGGTACTGTCCCTCGCGGCGCGCCTCGACGACACCGGCGCGCACCAGCTCCTTGATGTGATGGGAAATCGTGGCCTTGGAGACCGGAAATTGATCCCGCAGATGCTGACAGGCACAACACTGCTCGTCGGCGATGGCCTCGAGCACGGCGACCCGCCTGGGGTCCGCCAGCGCCTTGGCGATCAGCTCGAACTGGCCCGGTGCGAGCCTGTGTCTGGATCCGGTCTCGGTACTCACAGTATCATAGTTATCGAACTGTCTCACGGAAGTCAAGCGGAACCAACCGGGAACTCCCTTACATTGTTGGACTTTCAGAGCCTCTGGTTGCCAACGTTCGGATCAATGGTCGATCGCGAGGAACGGTCGATCGCGAGCAACCGTCGATCGCGAGGAACGGTCGATCACGCGCAACGATGATGAAGTAATAGCAAGGTTGTCTCCATGAAAGCGGTGATTCTGACCGAGCCGGGTGGGCCGGAGGTGCTCACCATCGGCGAGGTTCCCAAGCCAGAGGTGAAGCCGGGCCAGATTCGGGTGCGGGTCCGGGCCGCGGGCCTGAACCGCGCGGACCTGCTCCAGCGGAGGGGCCATTATCCCGCGCCGCCCGGCTGGCCGGCCGACATCCCGGGCCTCGAATACGCCGGAGAGGTGGAGGCCGCTCGCGGGACCACGCGTTGGAAGGTGGGCGACCGGGTCATGGGCCTGGTCGGGGGCGGCGCGCAGGCTGAGATGGTGACGGTGCACGCGGACGAGGCGCTCGCGGTGCCTGACGGGCTGTCGTTCGCGGAGGCGGCGGCGGTCCCGGAGGTTTTCCTCACTGCGTGGGACGCGCTGGTCGCCCGGGGGAAGCTCAAGGCTGGAGAACGGGTCCTGATCCACGCCGTCGGCAGCGGCGTCGGCACCGCGGCGGCGCAGATCGCCAAGCACCTCGGCGCGACCGTGCTCGGGACCTCACGCAGCGCCGAGAAGCTGACCCGCGCGCTGGTATACGGTCTCGACATCGGCATCGACACCGGTCGCACGCCGTTCCGCGAGGCACTGACCGAGCCGGTGCACGTGGTGCTCGACTCGATCGGCGGGCCGGCGTTCACCGACAACCTCGCGGTTCTTGCGCCGCAGGGTCGGCTGGTCATGCTGGGCTATCTCGGCGGAAGCCGCGCGACGGCGGAGCTGGGGCCCATCGTCAGGAACCGGCTGGAGGTGATCGGGACCGCGATGCGGGTGCGCACGCTGGAGGAGCGCAAGGTGCTCATCGCCGAGTTCGCGGAGCGCATGCTGCCGCTGTTCGACCGGCGAATCGAGCAGGCGGCACCGCTCCGGCCGGTGCTGCAGGCGACGTATCCGATGGAACGGATCGCGGATGCGCACCGACTCCTGGAGTCGAACGAGACGTTCGGCAAGGTGGTCGTCGAATGGTGAGCGCGCGTACTGCTGCTTCAGCTCGGTGAGCGCGAGATCGATCTCGCCCCCCTTCAGGCGCTGCGGGCAGACTCCTGGCCGGAGTGCCGGGCGAACACGTGCATGCTCGTCTCTCATGGGATCGAGATCGGATCCTGGTCAGAATGAGTGCTGGAACCGGGTCACCACGAAGTCCTCCGAGTCGCGGTCGCCGGTCTCGGCACCGCCCTCGAACGTGGTGTGCTCGTAACTCACCAGGACCTTGATCTGCCGGTTCAGGTGCCAGTTGACGCCGAGACCCAGTCCCCGGGCCTTGCTGGCCGAGCTGGTCGGGTTGGCGAACACGGGGAAAGCGTCGTCGTCTATGTCGAGCTCGCCGTAGCGCGCTACCAGCTCGACCGCGCCGAAGGTGCCGGCCTCCAGGTCGAATGGCTTCTTCGGGGTGGGACTCCTGAAGCCCGCGTACTCGCCGGTGAGGAAGAACGATCCGCTCGCCTGCCACGCCTCGTGGGTGAGCCGTCCCAGCGTGACGCCGCTGCGAACCTCCTGGCGGTTCACGATGTACTCGCCGAGCACGCCGAACGGGCCGAAGCCGAGATACGCGTGGGGAGAGAGCCGGCTGCGACGTCCTTCCGCGATCACCGTGTTCTCCGGCGCGTCGGCGTCGCTGCGATAGCGGAAGAAGGTCTGCTGCGAGGCCGAGCGGTAACCTGTGAGGTCGGTCGCGGTGGCGTTGCCCTGCTCGATGCCGGTGCTGCCCGAGATGCCGATGCCGAGCCCCTCGAGCGCGCCGCCCCTGATCGGCTGGACGAACACCCTGGCGGCGAGGTCCTTGGAGTCGTTGAGATCCACGTCGGCGCTGGCGAGGTCGGCAGCCCCGTTGAAGATGCCGGCCTGATATTCGAGGGTGCCTTCACCGATCTCACCCGCGACCTGGAGTCCGATGTCCCGGCTGGGCGCCAGATTGGTCGGTAGTCCCCGCTCGGCGAAGTTGATGTCTGTGGCCGACTGGATCCGCTCGAATCCGATCGGCGGTTTGAACTTGCCGGCCCGCACGGAGAACGCTGGGTCGAACTTGGCCTCCCAGTAGGCATCGAGGAGCTGAGCCTGGCTGCCGGCGAAGTCGGGCATGATGCGAAAGCCGAAGTACCGGCCCACGGTGACTTCCAGGATCGGTCGCGCCCGCCGGAGCAGGAAGTTGTTGGGGATGGCGCCTGCGTCGTCCGAAGGGAAGAAGCGGCCGTCGGCCTGGGCGTAGCCCCGCAGCTTGATCGAGTACTGGCCATCGGCCGACCGTATGCTGAACCCGTCCTTCGAGTTCGCCGTCGCCGACTGGCGGCTCTTGGCCGCGTCGGCGGCGCTGTCGGCGGCGAGCTCCCGTCGGCGCTCGAGGATCCGGATCTGCTGATCGAGTGCGTCCACCCGCGCTGCCAGGGAGAACGTGTCGACGGCGGAGGCGGTGCCGGCCTTGGAGGAGGCATCGATGCGGACTGCCCCGGTGGCGACGCCCGCCGTTTGCGCCGCCGCTGCCGGGACGGCGATCAGGGTGCCGATAGTGAAGGCCATACCGCTCACCGATCTCCGGACCACACGCATGCCGAATCTCCTCTGTTGTGTCGTCAGCGTTTTGGCTGGCCCGTCCTCCAGCCTGCGGGCCACTGCCCAGCCTATTTAGTCTACTTATCCGATAGAGTAAATAGGCAAAGTACATGCCCGGGAGTCATTGGGATCGGATACCAGAAGTTTTTCGGGGGGAACTACCTGAACTGCCAAGACTTAGGAAGCGCTACCGGGTTCTGGGAGGACCATTGGCGGCGGCTCGAGTGTAGCGAGCAAA
>DATABZ010000423.1:0-8963 GCA_036259315.1 Gemmatimonadales bacterium
GGTGGCGCGCCCCATCTCCCGGACGTCGCCCTGATGGAAGCGGATGCTCATCCCGTCCTTGGTGGCGAGCACGATGTCGCTGTTCGAGTCGCACACCTGCACGTCGATCAGCTCGTCGCCGTCCTCGACGTTGATGGCGCAGATGCCGTTGGAGCGCACGTTCCCGTAGGCGGAGAGCAGCGTCTTCTTCACCGTGCCCTGCCGGGTGGCGAAGATGAGGCACTTGTCGTCGGTGAACTCGCGGACCGGGACCAGCGCCGCGACCTGCTCGTCCTGCTTGATCGAGATGCAGTTCACCACCGGCTTGCCGCGGGCGGCACGCCCCGCCTGCGGGATCTCGTGCACCTTGAGCCAGTAGAGCTGCCCGGTGTTGGTGAAGAAGAGCAGATAGTCGTGGGTGCTGGCGACGAACAGGTGCTCCACCCAGTCGTTCTCCTTGAGGTCGGCCCCGTTGAGCCCCCGCCCGCCGCGGCGCTGTCGCTTGTAGGTGCTGACCGGGATCCGCTTGATGTAGCCGGTGTGGGAGATGGTGATCACCATGTCCTCTTCGGCGATCAGGTCCTCCACCGTGAACTCGCCCTGGTCGGCCACGATCTCGGTCCGCCGCGCGTCGCCGAACTGATCGACGACCTCCGCCATCTCCTGCTTGAGGATGCCCATCCGCTTCGGCTTGGACGCGAGGATGGACTTCAGCTCCTTGATCACGGCCCGGACCTCCTTCAGCTCGGCCTCCAGCTTCTCGATCTCGAGGCCGGTGAGCTTGGCGAGCCGCATGTTGAGGATCGCGTCGCTCTGCTTCTCGCTGAACCCGAACCGCTTCCGGAGCCGCGCGTCCGCCTCCGGCGTGTCCTCCGAGCCGCGGATGATCTTGATGACCTCGTCGATGTTGTCGACGGCGATCTTGAGGCCCTCGAGGATGTGCTCCCGCGCCTGGGCCGCGTCGAGATCGAACTGGGTCCGCCGGACGATGATCTCGTGCCGGTGCTCGATGTAGCGCTCGAGCAGCTGCTTGAGGTTCATCACCTTCGGCGCGCCCTTGTCGAGCGCGAGCATGATGACGCCGAAGGTGGACTGCATGGCCGTGTGCTTGTAGAGCTGGTTCAGCACCACGTTCGGGATCGCGTCGCGCTTGAGGTCGATCACGATCCGCATGCCGTCCTTGTCGGACTCGTCGTTCACCCCGGAGATGCCCTCGATCTTCTTGTCCATCGCCAGCTCGGCGATGGCCTTGACCAGGTTCTCCTTGTTGACCTGATAGGGAATCTCGGTCACCACGATCTGGGAGCGGCCGGACGACTCCTTTTCCTCGATCTGCGCCCGGGCCCGCATCACCACGCGACCGCGGCCGTTCTCGTACGCCTCCTTGATGCCCTCGCGCCCGTAGATGAAGGCGCCGGTCGGGAAGTCGGGACCCTTGATCGCCTTCCGCAGGTCGGCGATGGTCGCCTCGGGGTTGTCCACCAGGATCTCGACCGCCTTCGCCACCTCGCGGAGGTTGTGGGGCGGGATGTTGGTGGCCATGCCGACGGCGATGCCGCTGGACCCGTTGACCAGGAGGTTGGGGATCTTCGAGGGAAGGACGGTCGGCTCCTGGAGCCGATCGTCGAAGTTGGCCTGGAAGTCGACCGTGTTCTTGTCGATGTCCTCCAGCATCGCCAGCGCGATCCGGGTGAGACGGGCCTCGGTGTATCGATAGGCCGCCGCGGGGTCGCCATCCACGGAGCCGAAATTCCCCTGCCCGTCGATCAGCGGGTAGCGAAGCGAGAACTCCTGCACCATCCGGACGAGCGCGTCATAGACCGACGAGTCGCCGTGCGGGTGGTACTTGCCCAGCACGTCGCCCACCACCGTCGCCGACTTCTTGTACGGCCGGCCCGGCACCAGCCCCAGCTCGTTCATCGCGTACAGGATCCGCCGGTGCACCGGCTTGAGCCCGTCCCGCACGTCCGGCAGGGCCCGGGAGACGATGACGCTCATCGAGTAGTTGATGAACGACTGCTGCATCTCCTCTTCGATGAGCCGGGGCAGAATGCGTTCGCGCGAGTTGGGTGCGGTCATATCCGTCGCTTGCTAGCTAGGGGAGGTCAGGGGGCAGCGGTACTACGGCCGAGCATGAGAAATATACCCCGCACGGGGAGCCGGACGCAACCGTGGACGGTCGCGGGAAGTGGTGATCTGGCAAGGAGTTAAGGGCGGCGGACCGGCGGACCGAAGCTAGCGCACCTACCGCCGTTCCGCCGGCGGGGTGGCCGCGGATAGGAGGGGTTCCGCCGACGGGGGTGCGGGGCCGGGAGCGGTTCCGCCTGGGAACGGAGCGGCCGGGAGCGGTTCCGCCCCGGGCAGTGGAGCGGCCGGGGGCGGTTCGCCGGGCGGAGGAGCGCCCAGGAGCGGGTCCCCCGTTCCACCTACTGCTTACACGGCGCGTTCGGATCGGGCTTCGGCTTGTCCACCACCACCCGGTGGTCCAGGTTGGCCACCGCCTCGGCGACCGCTCCGACGTACTTCGTCACCCTCTCGTACTTGTCGAAGTCCAGGTACTGGATCTCGTCGGTCACCTGATGGTAGTCGCGGTGCCCGCCGGTGCTGAAGAAGGAGATCGGGATGCCGTAGCGGGCGTACATATAGTGGTCGCTCCGGCAGTAGAAGTTGTCCGGGTGGCCGTCGGCGTCGTAGCTGTAGTCGAACTCAAAGCCGTGACCGCCCTCCCGGTTCACCGCCTCGGCGAGGTCGCCCAGCTCGGTGGACAACCGCCGCGATCCTATGACCTGCATGTACGCCGGGTCGCGGGAGGTCTCGCTGTCGGGACCGCCGCGCCCGATCATGTCGGTGTTGATCTGGGCGACGATCGAGTCTCTCGGCACCGTAGGGTTGTCGGTGAACCAGCGCGAGCCCTGGAGACCCGACTCCTCGCCGGTGTGCCACACGAAGAGGAGGGAGCGCTTCGGTCGGACCTCGCTCCGTGCCATCGCCTCCGCGATCTCGAGCAGCGCCATGGAGCCGGAGCCGTCGTCGTCGGCGCCGTTCACGATCGAGTCCAGCCGCGCGGGCCGCAGCTTCCGCATGCTGTCCACCATCGCGCGGATGCGGGCCGCCTGCTCCGGGTTCGGCTCGCCCGGCGCGTCGTTCGCCCCCCGGGGCCGCATGATGGTGTTGTACGCGCGGAGGGAGTCGTGGTCCACCGCGCTCACCACCCCGATGGCGTCGTTGTGCGCGCCGAGGGCGACGTACTGGTGACGGAGCGCCGGGTCCGAGCCGTCCAGCACCGCCACGACGTTGCTCGCTCCCAGATCGCTCTCCTCGAAGGTGACGTCGCCCTGGATCGCCGGTCCGGTATCCCCTGGTCGGAGCTGGTCCAGCGGCTTTCCGAACAGCGTCGGGAGGCTCGCCGTCGGAAGGATGATGAGTCGCGGCTGGGTCACCCCCGGCGGCAACTCGAGCGTCTGCTTGACCACGATCCGCGGGGTGCGGAAGACCTCCTGGAAGGTCGCGATGAGCGTGTCCACCCCCGTGACAGCGATGCCTGCGATCAGTCCGAGCGGCCCCTCGGGGTGCATGTCCGGTGTGCCGAGGGTATTGCCGCTCGAGCCGCTGTTGTAGACCACGACCTTGCCCTCGAGCGCCTCCCGGGACGGCAGCGAGGCGGAATCCGCGGGCCCGCCGATGTAGACCAGCTCCGCCCCGTCGATCGGCCGCGCCGGCACCTGGAACTCCGCCTGGTACGGGTGGTAGTCCCTCCACAGGACAAGCTCGCCCGTGCCGACCCGCAGGGTAGCAGTCGCGCTGTCCACCGCATAGCTGGACAGGGGAACGTGTTGGAGATAGCTGCCGGTGTCCCCGGCGGGCCGGAGCCCCAGCCGCCGCAGCTCGCTCACGATGTAGGCGTTGCCTCGCGTGTTGCCCAAGGTGCCGGTGCGTCTGCCCTGCATCGAGTCGTCGGAGAAGATCGCGATGCGGACCTCGAGGTCCGGGGCGGAGATCTCGGTCGACGTGGCACCCCGGGGGACGGGTGCCTCCGTGACGGAGGTGGTGGACCCGCCACATGCCGCGGCAAGAGGGAAGATCAGGGACGCAACGAGCCTGGCACCACGCATGAACGACCGCCCGGGTGTGAGGGGAGGGTGGAAAATAGTCCCACCACTACCCGGGCAGGCCCGTAATCGTTTCAGGCCGTCGAGTGATCCTGGTGCTCAGGGCGGCGTGGTACTCCGGAGGGGCGTAGTGTTACCAGCGCCTTGGGGCCGACGCATCCGTCATCCCTAGGCAGCCGTGGTCAGGGCGATTCGTGGGGCGGCGGCAGGGGCCCTCCGCAGCAGCACCGTCTCCGCACCGGGGCCGGTCCGGAGTCCACCCGGCGGCGCCAATACCCGACCAATGGCGCGACCGGCGCCATCACGGAGCACGTATTCCATCAGCGGCTCGCGCCGCAGCACCTGCATCGTTCCACGCCACATTCTGCACCTCACCGGGTGTCTCGTTCTGAAGCATTCGACCGATCAGCGACGTAGGTGAGATGCACCCGACGCCGGAAAGGTTGCCCGGGGCCGGAGCCAACCCTTTTTCCATCACCGCTGTCCCACGCACAGGTCGTCGACCCCCACGCGCCGGAGCCTGTGAGCGACGCTGAGCTGATCGATCGAGTCCTGGCAGGCGATTCCGGCGCCGAGCGCGCGCTGTACGACGCGCACGTGGACCGGGTGTTCCGCCTGGTCTACCGGATGGCGGGGGACCTCGACCGCACCCAGGATTGGGTCCAGGAGACCTTCATCCGGGCGTTCCAGAAGCTGGGCGATTTCAGGGGCGAGTCGTCGCTGTCCACCTGGCTCTGCTCCATCGCGATGTCGGTCTCGCTCAATGGTCTGCGCAAGGTGAAGCGATACCGCGAGCGGGAGGTGGCGCTGGACGACACCGTGCCGGTGGGGTTCACACCCCGGGAGGCCGACCCCGATCTCAAGTCGCGGCTTGCGGAGGCGATCGAGGATCTGCCCGAGGGTTATCGCGCGGTGTTCGTGATGCACGACGTGGAGGGGTTTACCCACGAGGAGATCGGCCGGGTGCTCGGCGTCCAGCCTGGGACCTCCAAGGCGCAGCTGTTCCGCGCCAGGGCCAAGCTGCGGCACGCTCTCGCCGATTTCGCGCGGGATCGAGACGGATGATGCCGAGGGGTAGAGACCGATGACGGACGGCGAGCTGGACTGGCGGCTCCGGGAGGCGGCGCAGGCGTACAACGCCCCTCCCGAGACGCCCCGTGAGGAGATGTGGGTGAGGATCGCGGCGGCGCGCCCAGCTCATGGAGCCCTGGCGACCCCGCCCGAACTACCCGTGCGGCGGCTCCGGTGGTGGCACTCGGCGAGCCTGGCCGCAGCCGCTGCGGCGGCCCTGGTGGTGGGCATCGGGATCGGTCGGGTGTCGGTAGACGCGAACCAGCCCACGTGGGAGGGTCCCTCGGCGAATGCCGCCACCTACCATCTGGCCACCCAGGAGCACCTGAGCCAGTCGGAGGCCTTCCTCACCCTTTTCCGGGCTTCTCTGGGTGAGCGGGCCGCGGGAGAGCGAGCCGATCAAAGGCTGGCCTCCGCCTCGGCTCGCCAGCTCCTGTCCACCAACCGCCTGCTGCTCGACTCGCCTGCCGCCGTGGACCCGCAGACCCGGCTGCTGCTGGAGGATCTCGAGCTGGTCCTCGCGGGTATCGCGCAGCTGTCGCCTCGCTCGCAGGAGGAGGACCTGGAGCTCATCCGCGACGGCATCGAGCGCGGCAACGTCATGCCCCGGCTTCGTACGGCCGTGCCCGCGGGCGCGGCACCAACCCAAGGAGTGCTGTGATGCTTCGGATGCAACTCTGGCTCGCGCTGGCAGCGGCGGTGGGCAGCAGCGGGTGGTGGGCGCCGGCGCGCGAGGCCGCACCGGCTCCGGCGGCCCAGGCGCAGGCCGGACCGGCGGAGCTGCCTCCGCCGCCCACGCACCAGGGCGACCCGGCCGACTCACTCTACCGGGCGGCTCGGGATGCGCTCAGTCGCCGGGAATACCGGCGCGCGGCCGATCTGTTCGCCCGCATTCCCGACCGCTACCCCGCCTCGGGCTACGCTCCGGATGCCCTCTACTGGCAGGCTTTCGCGCTCTACCGCGTCGGCACGGCCGCACAGCTCCGCGAAGCCCGCGACGTTCTTCACCGGCAGCGCGAGCGCTACCCCGATGCCGCCACCCGCGGGGACGCGGCCACACTGGACCTGAGGATCCAGGGCGAGCTCGCGCGTCGTGGCGACCGGCAGGCAGCCGAAGAAGTGCGGCGGGTCGCGACCGGTCTCGCCGAGCCCCCCGTGCCTCCCCACGCGCCGGATGCGCCCGAGGTGCCGGAAGTGCCCGAGCATCCGGAAGTGCCCGAACCGCCGGAAGCGCCCGAGCCCGCGGGCCACGCGGGTGATCACGCCGACCTCCTGTGCAGGGACGACAGCACCGACATGAAGGTCGCCGCGATCAACGCCCTCCTCCACATGGGCAGCGAGAAGGCCAAACCGATCCTCCGCCGTGTCCTCGCGCGGCGCGACGCAGCGTCCGTCTGTCTTCGGCGCAAGGCGGTCTTCCTCATCTCCCAGGGTGGGGCCGAAGGCGCCGAGGACATCCTCATCGCCTCCGCTCGTACCGACCCCGACCTCGAAGTGCGGGAGCAGGCGGTGTTCTGGCTGTCGCAGGTCGGTTCCGAGCGGGCGGTCGGCGCCCTCGACTCCATCCTGCGCACCTCGACCGACCGCCGCCTGCAGGACAAGGCCATCTTCGCGCTCTCGCAGCAGAACAGTCCGCGAGCCCGCCAGGCGCTGCGCACCTTCGCCGAGCGAAGCGACGCGCCGGAGAGTCTGCGGGAGCAGGTGATCTTCTGGATCGGGCAGAGCGGGGGCCCGGAGAGCGGCACGTATCTGCGTCAGCTCTTCGGCCGCGTTCAGGGGGAGGAGCTCAGAAAGAAGATTCTCTTCTCCCTCTCCCAGATGGGCGGCCAGGAGAACGGCAAGTGGCTGATCGGCGTGGCGCGCGATCGCAACCAGCCCCTGGAGCTCCGGAAGCAGGCCCTCTTCTGGGCCGGTCAGGGCGACGCGCCGGCCGCCGACCTGGTCAACCTGTACGGCTCGTTCGATGACCGCGAGATGAAGGAGCAGTTGATCTTCGTGTACTCCCAGCGCGAGGAGCCGGCCATGGTGGACAAGCTGCTCGACATCTCGCTTCGTGACTCCGACACCGAGCTGCGGAAGAAGGCGCTCTTCTGGCTGGGGCAGAGCGACGATCCGCGTGCCGCCAAAGCGCTCCAGTCCATCATCGAGCAGCCGTGATCGGAGGATCGCACGTGAGAGCGCTCTGGTGGTCTGCCGTGGTGGCCGCGCTCGTTCCCGCCCCCCTCGCCGCGCAATCCCTTGTCGAGCGCGTGCGCGGCGCCCCGGAGGGCACCGTACGGCTGAGCTTCGCGGCCCGCGCGGGCGTGTGCGGCAGCGGGCCGAACAGCATCACGATCGTCGACCGCGACCGCAGCGACGAGTGGGAGAGCGATTGCGACCGCGGGCCGGTCCGCGTGTCGCTGCGGATGCAGGGCGGCCGCGTGATGGGATCGGAGACGTACGTCGGCGGCCGGTGGCGCCCCGGCCGCGGCCAGGTCACCGACCTGGGCCTGGTGCCGGTTCGGCAGGCCGCCGATCTGCTCCTCGCGCTCGCGCCGGGAGTGAGTGAGGATGATGGGGGTGAGCTGGTGACGGCCGCCGCCCTGGCCGACAGCGTCGTCGTGTGGCCCAGGCTCCTCCTGCTGGCGCGCGACGCGAGCATAGCAGAGGAGACGCGTCGTCAGGCGGTCTTCTGGCTGGGCCAGGCCGCGGGCGCGGAGGCAACCCGGGGGCTGGACTCTCTGGTGGCTGACGCGGCCGGGGATATCGAGGTCCGGAAGCACGCCGTGTTCGCCCTCTCCCAGCGACCGGCAGAGGAAGGAGTGCCGGCCCTCATCCGCATCGCCCGGACCAACCGCCATCCGGAGCTGCGGAAGCAGGCGCTCTTCTGGCTGGGACAGAGCGAGGATCCTCGAGCGCTCTCGCTCTTCGAGGAGATCCTGCGCTAGCTTGCGGTGGTAGAGGGCGCGGCGGCGCAGGATGGCGCGCCATTACATTACCGCCATGCCCGCCCTCCGGCGCCTCGTCTGTGTCATTCCCCTGCTTGCCGCCTGCGGAGACCCGGCCCCGCCGGCTCCGACCGTGGAGCTGGGAGCCGGACCTGACACCGTCGCCACCGGCTATGCCGACATCGTGGACGGCGTGTGGTTGGGCGGCGAGCGCTGGGCCGTGGTCGCGCCGCTCGACGTCACGGTCGGCATCGTGGATTTGGGCCGCGGCGCAGTGTCGCCCCTTGGCGGCGAGGGCACCGAAGAGATCCGCAATCCCTCCACGGTGTTCCTCTCGAGCGACACCCTGCACGTGGGCGACTGGGGCCTGCGCCGGGTAAGCCTCTGGACCACGGACGGCCGGCTCGTGCGGAGCGTCCCGGCTCCCAAGCGGACTCGCGGCGCGCTCCCCCAGGCCAGGGACAGCGCGGGCGGATGGTATGTCGAGCTCAGGCCGCCCCCGGGCCGCGACGGCAGCGGCAACCGCGACTCGGCGGCGGTGGTGTCGGCGAGCCCGGGCTTCGAGCGCCTGGACACCGTCGCCCGACTCTCCCCGCTCGACCTCGCCGAGGTCGTGGGGGACGCCGGCCGCCGGTTCGAGCCCCGCGCGCTGAGCGGTGAGGATCGCTGGGGCGTGCTGCCGGACGGATCCCTCTGGGTGGCGCGGGTCTACGACAACCGCGTCGATTGGCGCTCACCCGACGGCACGTGGAGCGAGGGGGAGCCGCTGCCGGACCGGGTGCTCGAAGTGACTCAGTACGACCGGGAGCTGTTCTATCGCAAGTTCCCTCCCGAGCTACGCGCGACCGCGGAACAGCTGCCGTTCGCCGCGGTGAAG
>DATABZ010000424.1:0-9358 GCA_036259315.1 Gemmatimonadales bacterium
CGAGCGTGAGCGCGACCAGGATCTGGCAGTTGGCCCGCTTGCCCAGGCGGCCGCAGTACTGGCGCGCGACGCCGACGGAGTGCCGGCCCTGCTTCGGCAGCGCGGTGTCGTCGATCACCAGCGCCGCCTCCGGGCCGCCCATCAGCCGGTCGGCCTCCTTCGCCAGGACGGCCTCGAGCGGCGCGGTCGCCCAGGGCGAGCCGCCGATGAAGTGGTGCAGCTGCTCCGTGCTGCCGGGCGCCGTTCGACCTGCGCGCGATCCTGCGCGTCGGCGGGCGTGACGTGGAGGGCCAGGAGGTGCCCCAGCGTGTCGACCGCGGCGTGCAGCCTCGAGTCCCTCTGCCGCTTGGCGCCGTCGTCGCCGGCGCGGTGCCCGCTCTCGGGCGTGGATCGGAGCGTGCGGCTGTCGAGGATCGCCGCCGAGGGCCGCGGCTTACGGCCGGCGAAGGCGCGCAGGAGGAGGTCGAGCCCTTGGCGTGGCTGACCGATGTGCTCGAGCGCATTGTCTCGGGCCGGACCAAGGCCACCGAGCTTGCGCGGCTGCTGCCCTGGACCTGGCAGGCCGAGCGGCGCGTGGCCGCCGCCCAGGCCTGAGGCCTATGGCGGCCCAGACCCTTACCTTCGGCAAGGAAGCGAGCGCACGGCTGCAGCGGATCCTCGACGGCCAGAAGGTCTACCTCACCAAGGACGGCGGTTGGGATGGTGCCTCTCGATCAAAACGACTCGGTCGGCCGCCCTCATCGTCTCGGGCCGGTGGGCGACGCTCACGCGCGTGATCGCGAGCCTCTTCAGGCCCTCGTTGATGTGCCGCTCGGTGTCGACGTCGAGGTGCGCCGTGCCCTCGTCGAGGAACAGGATCCGCGGCCGGCGGTAGAGCGCCCGCGCCAGCAGCACGCGCTGCTTCTGCCCGCCCGAGAGCGAGCTGCCCATGTCACCGACGAGGGTGTTGTAGGCCATCGGCATCGCCATGATCTCGTCGTGGATCCCGGCCATCTCCGCGCACCGCATCATCCACTCCAGGTCGAAGGCCTGGTCGAAGAAGCAGATGTTGTCGGCGATCGACCCCGAGAGGAGCTGGTCGTCCTGCATCACGGCGCCGACCTGCTCGCGGTAGGCGCGCGCCCCGATCCTCGCGAGCGGGAGGCCGTCGACCAGGACCTCCCCGCTCGTCGGCTCGAGCAGGCCGAGCATGATCTTCGCGAGCGTCGTCTTGCCGCCGCCGGACGGGCCGGCGATCGTCACGAACTGCCCCGGTTCGATCGTCAGGCTCAGGTTCTCGAGGACGAACGGCTCGGTCTCGGCGTAGCGGAAGCACACGTCCCGGAGCTCGATCCGGCCGGCGATCGGCCTCGTGTAGGCGAGCGGTCGGTCGTGCCCGGGCTCGGGCGGGGTCAGCGCGATGTCCGCGAGGCGCTCGAGGTGCAGGTCGAGGATGCGGAAGTCGAGCGCCTTCTCGACCAGCTGCACCGCCTTGTCGGTGAAGTGCCGCTTGTAGCTCAGGAACGCGAAGATCATCCCGATGGTCAGGCTACCGTCGAGCGCGAGCCGCGCGCCGAGGTAGACGGTGAGGATGTTCTCGAGGCCGAAGATGGCGTCGTTCATCGTCTTGAAGGCGATGTCGACGCGGCCGAGCCGGACGCTCGCGTTGACGACCTCGGCGTAGCGGTTGAGCCACTGGCCCTCGCGCTCGCCCTCATGGTTGAACAGCTTGACGGTCTGCACCGCCCGCAGCGTCTCGATGAGCGTCGAGCTCTCCCTCGCCTTGGCCTGGATGGCGGCCTCGCTGCGGCGCCGGAACAGGCGGTAGAGCGCGATGCGCAGGGCCGCGTAGAGCGCCAGCGCGACGAGCACGACGAGAGCCAGCTCGGCGCTGTAGACGAAGATCATGACCAGGGTCGCGGCCGCCATGACGCCGTCGATCAGGGCCGCGATCAGGCCCTCCGCGAGCAGCCTGCGGATCGGCTCGGTCGACGCGAAGCGCGAGAGGACGTCGCCGACGTGCCGCTTCTCGAAGTAGGCGAGCGGCAGCCGGATGAGATGGCGGAACAGGCTGGCCGCCATCTGCAGGCTGAGCGTGTTCTGCAGCACGAGCAGGATGGAGGAGCGCAGCGCGGTCGAGGCGACCGAGATCGCCGTCAGGAGCCCGAAACCGAGAGCCAGGACGAGCAGGAGATCGGCGTCGCCCCTCGCGATCGCCTCGTCGACCGCGAGCTGCAGGTAGAACGGGCTGGCGATCACGAAGGCTTCGAGGACCACCGAGAGGACGAGGACTTGCGCGAGCGCCTGCGCGAGGCCGCGCGTGTGCCCCAGGAAGCTCGCCAGCGGGAGGCGGGCCGTCTCATCCTTCGGGATGAACCCTTCCATCGGCGTGAGCTCGAGCGCGACGCCGGTCAGGTGCTTGGAGGCCTCGGCGAGCCGGTAGCGCCGCTCGCCGGAAGCGGGGTCATGGATGACGATCCCCTTGCCGGTGACCGCCTTGAGGACCACGAAGTGGTCCATGTCCCAGTGCACGATCGCCGGCAGGCGGAGCTCGCGCAGGTGGGGGAGCTCGAAGCGCAGCGGCCGGCACGCCAAGCTCAGGTGGCTCGCCACCTGCATCAGCCCCTTGAGCGTGACCCCGTTCAGCGAGACCGGGTGACGTCGACGCAAGCTGTTCAGGTCGATGGCGTGGCCGTGGTACGAGGCGACCATGGCGAGGCAGGCGAGCCCGCACTCGGTCGCCTCCGTCTGCAGGATGAGCGGCAGGCGGCCGCGGCCGCCGAAGGCGAGCAAGCTTTGCAGCATCACCACACCCGCGCGCTGAGCAAGGGGTCGAGGAGCCAGCCCATCACCGGGCGCCGGTCGAGGACGATGTCCGCCCGGAGCAGCATGTCCGCCTGCAGCGGCCTCCTCTCGCCGGGGGCGGTGACGTCCTGCCGATCGAGCGCGACGATCACCCTGTAGGCGGGCTCCCGGAGCGCGACGGGCGCGGAGATGTCGGCGCTCGTGAGGATCGTCTGCGCGACCTTGACGACCCGACCGCGATGGGTGCCGAAGCGCTGGTACGGGAAGGCGTCGTAGAGGATCCGCACCTCCTGCCCGGGCCGCACGAACCCGACCGCCCGGGTCGGCACGAACAGCTCCGCCTGCAGGATGCTGCCATTCGGTAGGATCGAAAGCTGCGGCTGCCGCGGGTCGGCGGCCCGCCCAACGCCGGCTTGCAGCGTCGCGATGCGGCCGGCGGCCGGCGCCCGCACGACGTAGGCCCGGCGTCCATCGATCTCCGCGATGCGCTGCTCAGCCTCGAGCCGCTCGGTCCGCAAGAGCTGAATCTTCTCAGCCATGACCGCCGGCAGCAGTTCGAGCGCGTAGCGCGCCTCCGTCAGCTGGCTCCGCCGCGCGGCAAGTTGCTGATTGAGGGCGCCGAGGTTTTGCCGCTGCTCGAGGTCAGCCTCGAGCCGACTCTTGTATTCGGGCTCCGGCATGAGGCCGCGTGAGCGAAGCCCTTCGGCGGTGGCGGCGAGACCGGCCGACAGCCGGACGCGTTCCCTTTGAACCGCGATCTGCGCCTCAAGATGAGAGATCTCGGCCTCGAACCCTGCGATCCGGGCCTCGAGACGCTCCCGCTCGGAAGCCGTGCGGCGTTCCTGCGTCGCGATTTGTTCGACCAGCAAGGCCTTCTGGCGCGTCAGAGCGTCTAATACGGCAGCGTCGACGTTCGCGCCCCCGGCCGTCGTCTGGTCGACCACGACCGTTAGCAGCGGCTGCCCCTCTTCCACCCTTTGCCCCTCTTCGACGTGCACCGCCTTGATGGTGCCCCCGCGTGCCGCAAACACCTTCACCACACCGGCCACCGGTGACAAATAGCCGGCGACCGTCTCCTTCCGGGCGTATTGCGCCAGGAGCAGGAAGGCGACGATGAGCGCGACCGCCGCCGCGATCGCCCAGAACAGCACGCTGACCGGCAGCGGCTGGAGCAGGACGACCTCGCCCCCCTGCCGCTGCCGCTGGAACTCCACCGCCTCTTGCCGGAACAGGGATCGCCGCTGGGCCACGGCCGCGCCTCATGGTCTGGTGTTCCGCAGGGCGCGGGGGCCTCCCGGACGAGGCGATCCGTGCGCACCTGCCGTGCTCCTGCACATCGCGGGCGAGGTTAGCCGGTCCGCACGGCCCAATCTGTGAGCTGGTTCACAAATAATGCGCGTTCAGGTGTGACCTACTTCACAGCATCCTGCCTCTGAGAGAACTAGCTTCAGTCATGCTGAAGCAGAGCGCGGCCGGGAGTCACACCGGCCACGACTGCCCAGCAGGGGACAGGGAGTGGCAGCGCCATAGCATCCCGCTCCCCTTTATCGGCAACCAACCACCGGAGGACTACCACATGACACGCGTAGACGTCATTCGTGCCTGGAAGGACGAAGAGTACCGCGCGAGCCTGAGCGCGGCCGAACTGGCCGAGCTGCCCGCGCACCCGGCGGGGCTCATCGAGCTCGGCGACACCGATCTCGACGCGGTCGCGGGCGGCGGCGACTGTCACGACGACGACGGAGGGGGCGGAGGCGGTGGCGGAGGGGACGACACGCTTACCTACGGCCGCTTCGGCAACTACGACGATTGCCACGTCAACTGAGACCCTAGGCTAGGGCTAGACGGCAATCTGCAGACGCTGTGCGGGCGGGCGCCCGCCCGCACAGTTACCCAATCCGAGCACAACACGGCTGGCTATTGTGCCGGATCAGATCGGGATCCTTAGCATGCAGCTAAAGCATGCCGGGCCGATATTTGCGGCGGTGCCGGAGGCGCCGCGGCAGCGGACGGTGCGGGCGGTCATGGAGGGATGAGTCGAGCGC
Source organism: Gemmatimonadales bacterium (assembly GCA_036259315.1). Lineage (GTDB taxonomy): Bacteria > Gemmatimonadota > Gemmatimonadetes > Gemmatimonadales > GWC2-71-9 > CAVVWJ01. The sequence goes on from DATABZ010000424.1 coordinate 4,830, forward strand.
GGCCCGTGACGGTGCTCTCACGCCACCATCCGCTACGCAGCAGCCCAAAGTCCAACAGCCACCTAAAGCGCTCGGTTTGACGATCAGCGACGCCAAGGGCCAGTGCACAGCCAGATGACGACCGGAGCGCATCATGCCTTCCCCCGCTGACCATCATGCCGCCGCGTGGTGCCACGCGCTGACGCTGAGCGAGCGCCTGGCGGCGCTGCGTGAGCGAAGGCCAGAAGCGTCATCAGCACCCGAGCATGGCGCGCGTGGCCGGCGGCGCCTCGCACGCTGGCGGGCGCAGCCGCCGTTCTCGGACGACGCCCTGTTCGCCCGCCGCCTGGCCGCCGGACAGCTGCACGAGCACGAGATGCTGCGTGTGCTCGCCGAACCCGCGGAGGCATGCCGCGACCGGATCACTCCGGAACCCGCGTGGCTCGCGGAGGTCGAGGCGCTGCACGCCGCGCTTCGGGGCGGCGCGGCACTGGCGCCCGCGGAGCTCGCCCCGGAACATCCGCTGGCGGGCGCGCTGGCGCTGGTCGAGCCGCTGCTGCGCGATGCGCGCGAATGGCTGCGAAAGCAGGTTGTGGAACTCGCCAAGGCGCACCCCGCCGTTCCGTTCGACGCACAGAAAACCGTCGCCATGCTGTTTGCCAGCCTGCCGGGACAGCTCCTCGGCATAATGGGCCGCACGTTGGTGCTGGAGCTCCACGTGGCGAAGCTCAGCGGGGAGCTGCGGGGCGACACGCCGCAGGCGCGCTTCCGGAGCTACGTCGACCGCCTGCGCCGGCCCGGGGTCGCCGCCGCGTTGCTCGAGGAGTACCCGGTGCTGGCCCGCCAGCTGGCGCACCGGGTTCACGATTGGCGCGAGGCCAGCTTGGCGTTCGTTTCTCACCTCTTTGCGGACTGGCGCATGCTGCGCGACGTTGCCGGGGCGGATGCCGAGCTCGGGCAGCTCGCGGCCATCCGGGACAACGCCGGCGACCGGCACCGCGGCGGCAAAGCGGTGCTGATCGCCGAGTTCAGCTCCGGGGCCCGGCTCGTGTACAAGCCGCGGTGCCTCGCGATCGATCGGAGCTTCCAGGACCTGCTCCGTTGGGTCAACGAGCACGGCTGGCGCGCCGGCTTCCGCACGCTCAACGTCCTGTCACGGCCGGACCACGGGTGGGTCGAGTTCGCGCACGCCGCGGCCTGCCGGACCACGGACGAGCTCCACCGCTTCCACGAGCGGCTCGGCGGCTACCTCGCGCTGCTCTACGCGCTCGAGGCCACCGACTTCCACTGCGAGAACGTGCTCGCGGCCGGCGAGCATCCCGTCCTGCTGGATCTCGAAGCGCTCTTTCATGCCCGGCGCTCGAGCGAGCCGGGGGACGGCGGCGCGCCCGAGGGGTTGGTGGCGGGCGCGTTGGACTTCACCGTGCTCCGCATCGGGCTCCTGCCGCGGCGCCTGTTCGGCGGCGAGGGGTCGGACGGCGTCGACATCAGCGGCATGGGCGCGCCGGCTGGCCGGGAGACCCCATTCACCCTGCCGCGCTGGGAGCAATCCGGCACCGATGAGATGCGCCTGGTGCGCAAGTCGGGGGTACTCCCCGGCGCCGATAACCGGCCGACCCTGAACGGCTCGGAGGTCTCCCCGCTCGACTACGCCGATGCGATCGCCGACGGGTTCCGGCACATGTACGAGCAGTTGCGCGAGCAACGCGACGCGCTGCTCGCGCCGGACGGCCCGCTGACCCGCTTCCGCGACGACGAGGCGCGGACGATCCTGCGCCCGACCCGCACCTACGCGAGGTTGCTCCAGGAGAGCTTCCATCCGGACGCGTTGCGCGACGCGCTCGATCGCGACCGACTGCTCGACCGTCTGTGGACGAGCGCCGCGCACGCGCGCCACCTCGATGCCGTCATCCCTGCCGAGCAGGAAGACCTGCGCCGGGGGGACATCCCGGTCTTCACCACCCGCCCGGGCTCGCGCGCGCTGTGGACCAGCCGCGGCGAACGGATCGACGGGTACTTCCCGCGGTCCGGCCTGGAGTGCGTCGCCGAGCGCCTCTCGCATCTCGGCCCCGCCGATCTCGAGAGGCAGCTGTGGTTCGTTCGCGCCTCGCTCGCCACGCTGTCGACCCGGATCGAACCGACGAGGCGCGCGCGATGTGCACCGCCACCGGAGGCCGCCGCGCCCGCTCCCGAGCGGCTCGTGGCGGCGGCGTGCCGCGTCGGCGCTCGCCTCGCGGAGCTCGCCATCCGGAACGGGAAGCTCGCGTCCTGGATAGGGCTGTCGCTCGTCAAGCAGCGCTCGTGTGAGCTCGCGCCGCTGTCGGTCGATCTCTACGACGGCCTCCCGGGGGTCGCGCTGTTTCTCGCCTATCTCGGTCAGGTCACGGGCGAGGCGCGCTACGCCGAGCTCGCGCGGGCCGCGAGCGCCATGCTGCACGCGCGGATCGAAAGCGGCCGGTCGAGACCGCAGTCGATCGGGGGGTTCGCGGGCTGGGGCGGCGTCATTCACGTGCTCACCCACCTCGCCGCGCTGTGGGACGAGCCGGAACGGCTGCGTGCTGCCGAAGCCGCAATCGAACTGCTGCCCCCGCTCGTCGAGCGCGACGGTCAGTACGACGTAATCGCGGGCGCCGCCGGCTGCATCGTGCCGCTGCTGGGCCTCCACCGGCTGACGGGCTCCGCCGCCGCGCTCGCCGCCGCCAGGCGCTGCGGCGACCACCTGCTGCAGCGCGCCGTCGCCGTCGACGGGGGTGCGGGCTGGCCGTCGAGCTTCGCACCCAAGCCGCTCACCGGGCTGTCGCACGGCGCCGCGGGCATCGCCTGGGCCCTGCTCGAGCTGTGGTCGGCGACCGGCGACCGGCAGTTTCGGGCGCTCGCGCAGCGGGCCATCGCCTACGAGCGCGCCGTGTACTCGCTGTCGGAGCGGAACTGGCCCGATTTCCGCACCGGCGCTCCCGCCGACGCCGCGGGCCATCCGGCACGCTTCCAAAACACCTGGTGCCACGGCGCGCCCGGGATCGCGCTGGCGCGCCTGGCCTCGCTGCGCCACCTGGACGAGGACGCGATCCGCGCCGAGATCGAGAGCGCCTTGCAGAGCTCGTCGCGTGCGCGCCTGGACAACCACTCGCTCTGCCACGGCGCGCTCGGCAACCTCGAACCCCACCTGGTGGCCGCACAGACCCTCAAGGACCGGCGCTGGGACGCGCACGTCGCACGCGCGTCCGCGCAGATCCTCGCGGGCATCGAGCGGGACGGCTGGCGCTGCGGGAACGCGATGCGGCTCGAGTCCCCGGGGCTCATGACCGGCCTCGCCGGGATCGGCTATCAGCTGCTGCGCCTTGCGCACCCGAGATGCGTTCCGTCGATCCTACTACTTGCACCGCCGTCGAGCCTGTCTGCCGTCAGCAGGGGGTGAGTGACGGAGGAGGCGCGATTGTACGCCCACGGCGTGTACCCGCGCAGGAATAGATAGCCCGTAAGCTCGTCGGTCGCCGATCCGGCGGCGGCCGACCCGCGAGGTGGTGCTCAGACGACGGTCTCTGATGTCCGCTGTCAACTCTCCGGCCGCGTGCCGCCCTCCGCTCGCCTGAGCGGGAAGTCGGATGCTCGCGCACGGGTGGGGGCGGGGCCTGATGGACCGTCGGTGATCAAGCTTTGATGCGCGGATCGGTTGCCGCATTCCCGAGTGTGCGTCCGGGGCTGTCCCTGTCTTACTGCGGGCGTCGACCTCGTCGGGTCGGCCACAAACCGTCGACGGGAGTTCCCCCTGCCGCGGCCCCGCCCCCGCCCGTGCGCGAGCGATGTCCCCCGCCCTCCGGCTCGGGCGGGTTGCGGATCAGGCGGCCTGCGCCTCCCGGGCCACCGCCCACATGAACCCGGCGAGCTCGCGGGCGATCGCCGCGCAGACCACGGTCGTCCTCTTCCCGCGCGCACTCAGCGCCCGGTACCGCGCGGTCAGCCGGCTCTGCGCCTTCCAGGCGATCTCGCGGACCTTGGGCGACACGCGCTCCAGCTTGGGGAGCTTCTTCGCCCCGACCCGCGGGGGATGGCGGTAGGTCCAGGCGCTCTCGACGAGCATGTGCCGGACCCGGCGGTTGCCGGCCTTGGTGATACCGCCGCGCCGGACGCTGGCGCCGGTCGAGCGCTCGCCGGGCACGAGCCCCAGGTAGCCCATCAGCTGACGCGGGCTCTCGAACCGTCGCAGGTCGCCGAGCTCGGTTGCGAACGTGACCGCGACGATCAGGTCGACGCCGCGCAGGGCCTGCAGCGCGCGGACGACCGGCGCGAGCGACCAGGCCGGCACGAACTCCTCGATCGTGCGCTCGAGCCGCTCCACGCGCTCGCGCGCGAGGCGCACCGCCTCGACCGCCTCCTGCAGCACGATCTGGTGCGCCGGATGCTCGAACTGCTGCTCCTGCAGCCAGCGGAGGTAACGCGCACCCCAGGCCTTCTTCCGCGGGAAGCGCCGCCCGTGCTTGAGCATGAAAGCGGCGACCTGCTGCTTGTGTACCCTGAGGGCCTCCACCGCGGCCGCCCGGGCGCGGACCAGG
>DATABZ010000425.1:0-9611 GCA_036259315.1 Gemmatimonadales bacterium
AGGGTGTCCACGGCCGGAATGCTGTGCTCCCACTCGCTGCGCGATGGGCCCCGCAGCAGGTAGGCCGAGCGCGGCGCGAGGGTGAGGGACGCCCGTTCCCACCTCGAGCCGACCTTCCGGCGGAATCGAAAACGGCAGGGTGCCGCGAGCGAGATGCCGATCACGTCGCCGAACACGGCCTTGTCCCGGTGCCAGCCGATCGTCGCTCCGCCGGAGTACTCCAGGATGAGTACGTGCGGGAGCTGGTCGGGAGCCAGACCGGCGAACTCCGCCGCCGTCTCGCGCAGCGGCAGCAGCCAGGGCGGGATGTCCTCGGCCTGTTCGAGTTTGCTCCGGCCGAAGTCGTACTCCCAGCCGAACGAGATGGTCCGCCTCCGCGCCGTGAAGCCGTGGAAGTCGAACTCCCTGAGGGGCTGCTCGCCGATGCGCTCGACCAGGAGCCGCTCCTCTTCGGGAGAGAGCACGTCGGGCCGATACGCGAAACCCTCGGGCAGGACTGGGGCTTCCGGTGACAGAGGAAGCCCGAGCTGGTCCGGACTCATGTGTCCAGCCCGATTGTTGCCAGCATAGAACCGTTCCGCACGATGGGATCCTTCCGCACGTAGCTGCCTGATCATAGCCCGGAAGCCTGCCTCCCGGGGCATGGACGGGTCACGCACCTCCGCTACCCTGCCGCTCCAGGTCCCTCTCACCCGGGAGTAGCGATGGAGCCCGCAGCGATCCGCCCGGCAGCCGGTTTGCTCACGTTCCCACCGTCCACCGTCGAGGGGCCGCTCGCCGGTGAGCCCGAGTACCGACCGTTCCCCAACGAGGAAGGCCGAAACACCCGGCAGGCCACCCTCGAGGTCCCGCTCATGGTGCACGCCCTTGGTCTTTTGGTCGGCGAGCGCTTCATGTTCTGCCGGTACGGTGCGAGCCGTAATGGAGTGGCGGCTGGCGCAGGTCAAATACGCGAGCGACATTGAGACAACCTCATCGGCCACATGGACCGACGCTCATTCCTCGCCAGCACTGCCGCCCTCGCGATCGGGGGACGCTCGGCGCCCCTCGCGTTGGGGCGCCTAGGCTCGGGGACCCGTCTGATCCTGCTGGGCACCGGCGGCGGGCCGCGGCCGCGGCGGGAGAGCTCCGCGCCCGCCCAGGTGATCGTTGCCGACGAGGCCGCCTACGTCGTGGATTGCGGCGACGGCGTCGCCCGCCAACTGGTGCGCGCGGGCGTGCCCCTTGCCTCCGTGCGGCACGTCTTCATCACCCACCAGCACTCGGACCACAACGCCGACTACGGCAACCTGTTCCTGCTCGGCTGGGTCGCCGGCCTCCGGACCAGGGTGGATACCTGGGGCCCGCCGCCGCTCGCGAAGATCACCAGACTCTTTCTGGAAATGAGCGAGTACGACATCGCGACCCGCATGGCAGACGAAGGCCTGCCCCCCCTCGCTCCCCTGATTCGCCCGCACGAGCTGACGCGGGGAGGCGAGGTCGTGCAGGACGGGCGCGTGAAGGTGACCGCCGCGCTGGTGCGGCACCCACTGGTCGAGCCGGCGTTTGCGTATCGCTTCGACTCGCCGGACCGCTCGATCGTCATCTCGGGGGATACGGCACCGTCCGAGGATCTCGTGCGGCTCGCCAGGGGCGCGGACGTGCTGGTACACGAGGCGATGTATCTGCCCGGCGTGGAGCGCCTCGCCGCCCGCGTGCCGCACGCGGCGCGGCTGAAGGAGCACCTCCTGGCGAGCCACACCAGCGCGCAGGACGCGGGCCGGGTGGCCAGGGACGCGGGGGTCGGCACGCTGGTGCTCTCGCACTTCGTTCCCTCGGGCGACCCTGCGATCACGGACCAGATGTGGATCGAGGCGGCGCGCACCCATTATCGCGGCCGTGTCGTTGTAGGAAAGGATCTGATGGAGCTCTGAGTGCACGCCCCTTCGCCCCTGCTTTCGCTGAATCGCCTTGCTGACCGTTGGAGGAGCCATGTACGCAGAGACCCTGCTGGCCGAGCTGGAGCAGGAGGCCCAGACTACCCGCCGCGTGCTCGAACGCCTGCCCGGCGACCACCTCGACTGGAGGCCCGCGCCGATGGGTATGCGGCTCGGCCAACTGGCCTGGCACGTGGCCACCATTCCCGGGAACATCTCGCAGCTGGCCCAGACGGATGCACTCGAGGCTGCCGGCGTGAACTTCGAGCCTCGGATGCCGGCGAGCGCCGATGAGGTGATGCCCGCGTACGAGGCGGCGCTCCAGGCCGCGCGCGACTACCTCCGCAGCCTCACCGCCGACGTCGCGAGCCGCTCTTGGCGGCTGACCGAGAACGGCCGCGAGATCTTCACGGTCCCGCGGGCAGTCCTCATCCGCTCGCTCCTCTTCAACCACTGGTACCATCACCGGGGGCAGCTCTCGGTCTACTATCGCTGCCTCGGCGTGCCGGTGCCGGCGATCTACGGCCGCAGCGCCGACGAGAAGCTGTTCGGCGCATAATGGAGTAACGGCTCCGGCCGCACCGCCGTCCATGTGCCTCCGTGGAGGCCCCATGCGTTTCCCCAGGATCTTCACCCTCCTCGTGCTGACCGCCTGCGGCGACGACGACGGCCCGACAGGCTCCGCGGGCCGCTCCATCCAGGTCGTCGGCCCGTCGGAGGTCACCGGCACCCCGCTCGACACCGTCCCCCAGCAGCTCGCCGTCCGGGTGACCGACCCGGCGCACCGCCCGCTGCCCGGCGTCCAGGTCACCTGGTCCACCCCCGACGGTGGCACCCTCATTCCCGTCTCGCCGGAGACCGACGACGACGGCATCGCCCGCGCCGACTGGGTGCTCGGCTGGCCTCCGGGCGCGCAGGAAGCGCGCGCGGCCGTGGGAGAGGGGGAGGCCGCCGTCTTCACGGCGAGCGCCGAAGGATTCCAGGCCGTCGGCCTGTCGACCGGAGATGGAAACCACCAGTGCGGGATCGCACCCGGGGGCGCCCTGTTCTGCTGGGGACCGAACAGTCAGGGCCAGCTCGGTGACGGCACGACCACCCCCAGCGACACCCCGGTAGCCGCCGTGCTCGGGCAGCCTGTCCGCCAGGTCGTCACCAGCTATTCGGCGACAACGACGCCCGGCTTCCGCTCGGGGGTGGGGAGCGGCGTGGACAACGACGATTTCACCTGCGCCCTCACGGCCTCCGGCGAGGTGTACTGCTGGGGCGGCAACGACGGCGGGCAGCTCGGGAACGGGACGCTCGAGAGCAGCCTCTCCCCGGTGCGGCCATCTCTGCCGGCAGGCAGCTACAAGTCCCTCTCCGCCATGGCCGGCGGGGTGTGCGGGGTCGCGGACAGCGGCGAGGCCTACTGCTGGGGCGTGAACTCGGGGGGGCGGTTCGGGATCGGGCGCGGCGAGTCGCTGGAGCCGACCCCGGTCCGAGTGGTCGCCGACTTCTCATGGAGACAAGTAGCTCTGGGTGACGACCGCGCCTGCGGCGTGCAGGACGGCGGACAGGTCCACTGCTGGGGGTCACGGCCCGAGTGGCTCGGCATCGATGCCGATACCGCTACGGTGCAGCCCTTGCCCGTATTGAACTCGCCGCCGATGGATTCGGTGACCCTGAGCGGGTGGCACCAGTGCGGGATCACGGCGGATCATGTGGCGCACTGCTGGGGCTCGAACTTCCACATCGGGTTCGTCACGCCCGACACGCTCATCCCGTACCCGGTCGCGCTCGAGACGGCCCCGGCGCTGCGCTCGCTGCACTCCACGTTCAAGCCCACCTTCGGGCTCGGCACGGACGATCGGGGCTACTGGTGGGGCCCGCCGCCTCACGCGACGGGTGGGGGCCCCGAGCAGCCGGTGATGTTCAGCACCGAGATCACCCTCGGCGCCATCGGCACCAACGACTCCCAGGTATGCGGGGCGGAAGCGGCGACGGGCACGGTGTACTGCTGGACCATGAGTCTCGGCGCCCCCGCCGCCGTCGCGCTGCCGCCGGCATCGAGCGGCCCACAGGCTGCACGGTAGTCGCGTCAGCGCAGGCCGTTCTCCACCAGCGCCCACTCGAGCTCCCGCAACGTGGGCTCCACCAGGAGCTCACCGCCCACGGACACGGTCGGGTGACTCACCGTACCGCCGGTCAGCCATCTGAGCTGTGCGGCGGCAGCCGGGTTGGCCTCCAGGTCCACGTAGTCGTAGGGAACGCCGAGACGGTCCAGGTAGCGCCGGACCATCTGGGACTGGGCGCACCAGCGGGTGCCGTAGACCACCACGGGGACGGCGGGGGGCGCGCTCACCCGCCCGAACGGGGACCAGCTGTCGACGTACATAGGCTCTCCTCTACCTCCTCATCAGCTGTCTGCTCGCCGCGAGCTCAGGCTCGGTCCGGGTGCCGGCCGAGGGCGCGGACGGGCCAGGGTCGCGATCCAGTGCTGCGAAGAGCTCGTACACGTCCGGCACGTGGTGCAGATATGGCGACACGTGGGCGTACCGGATCCGCCCGTCGGGCCCCACCACGTAGAGAGCGCGCTCGGAGAAGCCGTCCTCCTCCCGCCAGACGCTGTAGGCGCGGGCGACCGCTCCCCTGGGGTTGAAATCCGACAGGAGCGGGAACTCGATGCCCCGGACCGCCGCCCACGCGCCGTGGCTGTAGACCGAGTCCACGGATATCCCCAGGAGCTGCACCCCCCGCCGCTCGAACTCCGCCTTCTCCTGCTGGTAGAGATCCAGCTGCTGGCTGCACCCCGGGCTCCAGTCGAGGGGATAGAACGCGAGCACGACGGTGCGCCCCAGGTAGTCCGACAGCCGGACTCTCCGCCCGCCTGCGTCGGGCAGCGCGAAGTCGGGTGCGGGCGTACCGACCGGGAGCGGGGTGTTGCGGGCCTCTCCCTCCATCTTGGGAGCCTGCCGGTACAAGTCGGCGATGTCGCGGACGTCCAGCCGGTCGTCCGCCCGGGAGGGAGAGGTGCGCACGTTGCGCCACAGCTCCTGCACCATCCCATGAAGCACCGAGATGGCCTGCTTCTCGGCCGATTCGGGCAACTGTCGCTCGAGCGCTCCGAAGCGTTCCTCCAGCTCGTGCAGCCGGCGGGGGAAGCGCTTGAGTGTCGTATCCGGGCTCCGCATTCCAATTCTCCTCAACCGTGGGTGTCTCTCAGCCGTTGGTGCCTCCGCTCCGGCGCCGTCGGCAATCGGCGTGCCTCCGAGTGGCGGCCTCGTCGTGCCTCGGGTGGCGTCCGGTCGTGCTACTCCGGTCGTGGCGTCTGCCGCGCTGACCAGCCTTCTGTCACCTTGAACGGATCCTCAGGGCGCGATTTGTCATCTTGACCAACGCTCCCCGGCACGGGCGATGCTGTCCTCGGTTTTCGCTCGCCGCCGCGAGTGCCCCGGGCGGCAGCGGGCGGTCGGAACGCCGGGGCAATCGACTCACGGGAGGTGAACGACATGCTTCCAATGCTACGGAACCGGCTCACTCCGGCACTCGCGGACCAGTCGCTCCTCGGGCCTTGGGGCGACCTGCGCCGTGAGATCGACCGGCTGTTCGAGAGCGCGATCCCCGGCTCCTTCATCGGCTCGGCCTGGCTGCCGGCCATGGACGTCGAGGAGTCCGAGGACGCGGTCCGGCTGACGTTCGAGATCCCGGGCGTGAACCCCGCTGACCTGAGCGTCACCCTGGAGAACGGCGTGCTGACCGTCTCGGGTGAGAAGCGCTTCGAGCGCGAGACCAGCGAGAAGGGTCGCCTGCAGGGCTTCGAGCGTCGCTATGGGCGGTTCGAGCGCAGCGTCGCGCTTCCGCAGACCGTCGACGCCGACAAGGTGGCGGCGCACTGCGAGAACGGCGTGCTGACGATCGAGCTGCCGAAGAGCGCCGAGGCTCGGCCGCGGACCATCGAGATCACCGCGGGGTCCGGCGGCTCCAAGCAGATCGGCACCGGCAAGGGCGGGCAGCGGAACGCCGCCTGAGCCGTCTCACCGTCACCAGGCGCGCCGGGGCTCCCGGCCGCCTGGCACCCGCGGATACAAGGAGCGATCTATAGAGCAGAGAGACGACACAAGATCCTGAGGTGTGCACATGCTGCAGGCCACGCAACGACAACTGGACCAGTTTCTCCGCTACCCTACCCGCAAGGTCATCGGCGTGGTGAACACGCCGGACTCCCTCGATCGCGTGCTGGGGGAACTGGCGGACGCCGGCTTCGGCCGGGAGGCCATCAAGGTCTTCTCGGGTGACGAAGGTATCCGGTGCATCGATCCGAGCGGGGTGCACCACGGGTTGATCGGTCGGCTGACGAGGGTCTTCCAGAACATCGGGGACGAGCGCGAGCACATGGATCGGTACGAGCAGGAGCTGCGCGCCGGCCATTTCGTGGTGGTCGTCTCGACGCCCGACGAGCAGTCGAAGGAACGGGCTCGGGAGGCCTTTCGCGTCGCGGGCGGGCACTTCGTGGACTACTATGGTCCACTCCTGATCGAGCACCTGGTCGCGTGAGGGCCCGCGCCGCAGTTCCGGCCCTCGCCACCCTCGCCGCCGCGCTCCTCGCGGCGTCGGGATCGGTGCGATCCGGTGAGTTCTACGCCCAGCTCGACAAGCCCGGCTGGGCTCCGCCCGGCGGCCTCTTCGGTCCGGTCTGGACCATCCTCTACATCACGATGGGGATCGCCGCGGTGCTCGTGGTGCGGCGTGCGGGCTGGCCCGCCGCCCGGCCGGCGATGACGCTCTTCGGGGCGCAGCTCGCGCTCAATGCGCTCTGGCCCTGGCTCTTCTTCAAGTGGCGTCTGGGAGGGGTGTCGCTGGCGGAGATCGTCGCGCTGTGGGTCGTGCTGGTGCTGACGGTGCTGGCGTTCCGGCGAATCCACCGCCTGGCGGCGGCGTTGCTCCTCCCCTATCTGCTCTGGGTGACGTACGCGACGGCGCTGACGTACTCGGTATGGAGGAGGAACCCCGAGCTGCTGGCGGCCGGGTACTGGATGTAGGATCTGATTTCGGATGGCCTGCCGGATGTATCCGCTAAAACTCGAGCTTGACCGTCACCCCGGTCGGCGCCACGCGCACCGGTCCCATCTGCTTCGACACCCAGCGCCCGCTGAGATGCCCGATCAGGCCGCCGACCAGGACGTCGGAGGTCCAGTGGCGGTTGTCGTTGATACGGGACATCGCGGTGAGGGTGGCGGCGCCGTAGAGCACGTAGTCGGACCAGCCGTCGGTGGTCTGGTCGGCGACCGCGGTGGCGATCGCGAAGGCCGCCGCGGTGTGGCCGGAGGGGAAGGAGTTGGAGCCGCTGAAGGGTCGGAACTCGAAGTTGCCGCCCGCGATGTCGGGCCGATGGCGCCCGATGGTGTACTTGAGCCCGCTGGAGATGCCCGTCGCGACCGCCGCCGCCGCCCCGGCCCGCAGGATGGTCCCCTTCAACCCGTCGCTCCCCGCGATCTCGCCCGCCAGGTAGCCGGCGGAGAGCGCCGGAACCAGGATCCGCCACTCGCCGAAGGTGTTCCCGAAGCTGGCGATCGCGTTGCTGGTGCCGCTCCGGAGCTCCTGCGACTCCTCGCGCATCTCGTGGTCGCCCATGAGGGCGCCCGCGAAGAGAATGCCTGCCACGGTCATGGTCTGGCGGGAGATGAGCGGGCTGGAGGGCGTCACCGGCGCGACGGCCGAGGGCACGAAGTCCGTCTGGGCCAGGGCCGGAGCGGGGAGCAGGGTCGCGTTGAACGCCAGGGCGGCGGTCGCGAGGGTTCCGCGAACGGTCATCGCACGTCTCGAGTTGTCGTGGTACCGGGTCCAGCCGTATGCCAACAGTCGAACTGCGGAACAGACGAGCGGGAGGCTTCAGCGACCGGTTAATCTAGCGCGCGGGCCGCCGGTCCGACACTGGGGCCCCGGCGACCTGGTGTAACAAACCGGCGGGCGGACATCACCGCGCGTGCAGGCGGAAGATCCGGGTCCGGCCCGGGGTCAGCGTAAGTCCTTGCAGAGACGTGCCATCGGACAGCCGGGCCGGGGAGGCCTCGCCGTCCAGGGCGTACTCCGTGGCCCGGGCGGCCTGCCGGTGCAGGGTCACGTCCACCGTCGGAGTGCCGGCCCGGCCCCAGATGAGCAGGACCTGGTCCCCGTCCGGCCGGACGAACAGGTGGTGGTGCAGGGAGCCCGCCCTCCCGCTCACCACCCGGACGGCGAGGTCGCCGTCGGCCACGGTCAGCCGGCCGGTGTCCAGCAGGTCGGTGAGCAGGTCCACGGTCCGGAAGGCGAGCTTGGGCGTGCGGTCCACCCGTGCGAGACCGAGGTGGTAATTGGGCGCGTCGCCGATGACCGGGCTGTCGAGCCGCAGGTCCTTGATCTCGTAGATCCCGATGTGCTCGACCCGGGGGTCGGCCAGGAACGTCGCGACCGCTCGCGCCCACCAGTCGGCCTGCTGGAGCTCGGTCTTGCCCGGCGTCGTGGCGAAGCCCATCTCGTTGATCCAGACCGGGTGGCCTCCGCAGGCGTCCACGGCGGGGAGGAAGTGCTCCCGGTATCCCGCATCGAGATAGTTCTCCACCACGACGCTGTCCGGCGTCCAGGTCTCCGGGTAGGCGTGGAAGGCGACCGCGGCGACGCGGCGCGCCGGCTCGCGCTCGCAGACCTCCTCCAGCCACCCCGCGTCGGGCCAGACGAAGCCGCCGGGCAGCACGCCCGCGGTCGGCACCGCGGCGCGCAGCGCCTCCGCGCCGGCCTCGAACACCTCGGCGTACTCCGCGGCGGTGCCGTCCCACCAGAGCGGGACGTTCTCCTCGTTGTAGATCTCGTACGACGCGATGTTCGGGTGGCGGCGCAGGGCCGTGGCGAGCCGGGAGACGAACGAGGACCAGTCCTCCAGCCGCGCGGGCGGGTCGTTCCAGATCTGCCCGTCCTCCCTGCGCCCGGCCGCGGCCCACTCGGCGGTATAGCCGAGGTACGGCCGAAGGGTGATCCCGTGCCGCGCGGCCAGCTCGGCGAAGCGGTGCAGCCACTCGAGATCGAGCCGGCCGCGCTCGGGCTCGTAGTCGTCCCACCCGAAGCTGCCGCGCCAGGTGCGCACGCCCAGCTCGCGCATCAGCTCGAAGTCCTTCGCGACCTCGGCGAGGTCCTCGCCCTTGTCGTAGTCCTCGAGGATGGAGAACGAGACGCGCTTCTCGAAAGCGTCGCGGGTGCCGACGGGCGAAGGGCCGGGCTTGCCGCACGCGAGGGCGAGCGTGAGGGCGAGGAGCACGAATGGGCGGGGCATGGCGCGTAGGATCGGCGGGCGGCGGCTTGCGGGCAAGTGTGCGGGGTGCGGAGGATACCTCCTATCCGTCCGCTCGCATCGCGATCGCGGGATCCACGCGTGTGGCGCGGCGCGATGCGAGATATGTCGCCAGGAACGCCACGCTCGCCAGAAGCGTCGAAACGGCGAGGTAGGACAGCTGGTCCATGGGGCCGACACCGAACAGCAACGCGGACATCACGCGAGTGAGCACGAGCGCCGCGCCGATACCGAGTGCGATGCCGGTGCCCGTCAATCGGAGCCCGTGACGCAGGAACATCGCTCGCACGTCCGCGATCTGTGCGCCCAGGGCCATGCGGATGCCGATCTCGCGGGTCCGCTGTGTCGCCATGTAGGCGATCACGCCGTAGATCCCCACGACCCCGAGCAGCAGG
>DATABZ010000426.1:0-19874 GCA_036259315.1 Gemmatimonadales bacterium
TACGCGCGCGACAACTTCGGCCGCGGGTTCTTCGGGGGCTCCGCCATCTCGCTGAGCGACATCCTGGGCAACCAGCAGCTGATCTTCGCCGGCTACGTGAACGGTCGGATCAGCGAGGCCCAGGTCCTCGCGGCGTACGCCAACATGAGCAGGCGGATCAACTGGGCGGCCGGGGTGTCCCAGGATCCCTACTATTTCCTCGAGCCGAGCGAGATCGTGCCGGGCGACGAGCCGGGCGAAAACGTCTTCGTCACCAACATCCGGCGCCTCGTGGTCCGGTCGGCGTTCGGCTCGGCGTACTACCCGATCAGCCGGTTCCAGCGGATCGAGGCCGGGATGCGCGTCGCCAACGTGGACGACGCCATCCTGAAGATCAACGAGCCGTACAACCCGTCGACCGGCTTCGCGACCGAGGATCCGTTCCTGGAGACGGACAATCTCCCGGGGGTGACCTACGTTCAGCCATCGACCGCGCTGGTGTTCGACAACTCCCTGTTCGGCTACGTGGGTCCGTTCTACGGGCAGCGCTACCGGTTGGAGTTCGCCCAGACGGTGGGCGACTGGAGCTTCTCTCAGGTCACCGCCGACTACCGCCGCTACGACCGCATCGTGGGTCCGATCGTGTTCGCCACCCGCCTGCTCTACTTCGGGCGCATCGGCCGTGACGCGCAGGAATTCCGGATCTACGCCGGCAGCACCGATCTGATCCGCGGCAACACGTCGGGCTCCTACCGCCGGAACGAGTGCCTCAATGCCGACGACCCCGGGGCCCTGACCGGCTGCGCGGAGCTGGACCGGCTGGTCGGCACCCAGATCGGCGTGGCATCGGCCGAGATCCGGTTCCCGATCCTCAATCCGTCGTTCGGAGTCCCAGCCGCGTTTCCTCCGCTCGAGGGCGCGTTCTTCTATGACATCGGCATGGCGTGGGACGAGAACAGCACCCTCCGCTGGAACCGCCGCGCCGGCGACGACCCGGTGCGGGTCCGGACCCCGCTCCGCACGTTCGGCGTGTCGGTCCGCGCGAACCTGTTCGGCTTCGCTGTGGCCCGGCTGGACTACTCGATTCCCCAGCAGCGTCCGGCCGTCGGCGGACTCTGGACCTTCAGCCTCGGGCCGACGTTCTAGGGGGCGGACGGCGGGCCGAAGCTGGTGCCGCCTTACGAAGAAAGCAAGGGATCCTCTCCACCGTGTCGAGCACCGCCGAGAAGATCCCTCCCTTGGTGTTCAGTCCTGCATTACCCCAGGCTGGTCGCGTTCACCTACCGCCGTTCCGCCGGCGGGGTGGACGGGCAGGAGCGGTTCCGCCTGGGGGTTGAGCGGCCGGGAGCGGTTCCGCCGGGCGGTGTAGCGGCCGGGGGCGGTTCGGCCGTTCCGCCCTCCCGCCCTCCCGCTGCCCCACTCCTCCTCCGCCGACTATGTTTCTCCCGTGAACCTGAGACAAGCCATTCTGGCCGTGGGCTTGGCTCTGCCGCTCGCAGCATGCGGCGGTGAGCCCGATCTCGCGGCGGGCAACCTTCCGGCGGTGGGACGTGCCCCGGGGGTGACCACGGTGCTGCGCCTGCCCCGTGCGGGCGGCGAGCCCAGGCTCTACCGTGTCCCCGCCCTGGAGCCTTCCGGCTGGACGATGCAGGACAAGCTCCCGGCGCTCGAGCGCGCGCTCGGCGCGGATGCCGAGCAGGGCTTCGTGTTCCTGCTGGACAAGAAGCGCAACGTGATCGCGCTCGATCTGGAGACCCGCAGGGTCCGGCCATCGGTCGAGCAGGTCCGCCACGCCACCGTCGGTCCGGACGGTGCGCTCTACGCGGTCGACACCGCCGGCACCATCACCCAGATGGTGCGGCGGACACCGGTCCGCTTCCGCTCCAAGCTCCGGGGCACGCCGGGGGAGCTGCACGGCACGATGGGCGGGATGCTCGTCGCTCGGCTCGCCGACGACCGGCCGCGGCTCGAGGTCCTCGGCTCGGACCGGCCGCCGGTCACCTTCCCGGTCGCCGAGGGGCGGCAGGCGTTGAGTTTCTGGGGCGATCTCGTCGCCGTAGCGGCCGATACCGCGGTGGTGGTGTACGAGACGGAGGGGGACAGCGACGGTGACCGCGACCGCCTGTCGATTCCGGTGTCGGGCGGTGCCCAGGCCGTCATGTTCTCGCCGTCGGGGCACCGGATCTACGTGGCGCGTGCCACCGAAGGGCTGCTGGTCCTGGACCGTGTCAGCGGCGAAGAGCTGCTGGAGATCGCCCTACCGGGCCCCGCCGTCGGACTGGGCGGCGACGTGTATGGCCAGTGGGTCCTGGTTCGACCCGCGACCGGCGACTCCGCCTGGGTCGTGGACGTGGGCCGGAGCCGGTACATCGGCAGCACCGCCGTGGAGTGGGACGAGGACCTGCCCGTGGTCGTGTCCCCCAGCACCCTGCTGACGCGGCGGGGCAAGGACGTGGTCGCCCTCGATCTCGGGCAGAAAGGCTTTCCTGAGCGCGGCCGGATCGAGGGCGGTGCCGGCGACATCTGGGTGCCCATCGCCTGGCAGCCGCCGCAGGAGGAGAACGTTCCGGCCACCGCCGACTCCGCGGCGCTCGCTGCCGCGGCGGACTCGGCCGCGCGGCGTGCCTCGGTGTACCTCCAGGTCAGCAGCTCGCAGAATCCGGCCTGGGCCGAGGAGCTGTCCCAGAAGCTCAAGGCCGCGGGCCTGCCGGCCTCGGTGCTGAAGCCGGCCCGCAGCGACGAGGCGTACCGCGTGGTGCTCGGTCCCTACGCGACCCGGGAGCAGGCGGAGGAGACGGGTCGCGGCATCGGCATGCCGTCCTTCGTGGTGACGACGCAGGACTCCCCACCCCAGTAGGAGCCCGCCCATGAAGCTCACCAAACTGGAGCTGTCCGGCTTCAAGTCCTTCGCCGACGACGTCACCCTCACGTTCGAGGACGGCGTGACCGCGATCGTCGGTCCCAACGGGTGCGGCAAGTCAAACGTGTCCGACGCGGTGCGCTGGGTGCTGGGCGAGCAGTCGGCCCGGCTCCTCCGGGGCGGCAAGATGGAGGACGTGATCTTCCAGGGCTCGGCCGCCCGACGGCCGGTGAACGTCACCGAGGTCTCCCTCTTCCTCGACAACACCGATGGCGATCTTCCGATCGCCTATCGCGAGGTCGTCGTCACCCGCCGGCTCTCCCGCTCGGGCCAGAGCGATTACCTGCTCAACGGCTCGCCCGTGCGGCTCCGGGACATCCAGGACCTGCTGCGCGGGACCGGTCTGGGCAGCGACGCGGGCGTGGTGATCGAGGCCAAGATGATCGACCTGCTCCTCTCCGACCGGGCCGACGAGCGGCGGTCGCTCTTCGAGGAAGCGGCGGGCATCGGTCTCTACCGCGACCGCAAGCACAGCACCGAGCGCCGGCTGGAGGAGACCGCGGTGGACCTCCAGCGGGTGGAGGACCTCATCGCGGAGGTGCAGTCGCAGATCCGGAGCCTGGCCCGCCAGCGGGGCAAGGCCGAACGCCACGCGAAGCTCACCGAGGAGCGCTTCGCGGTGCAGATCACGCTGGCTCGGCGGCTGCTCGAGCGCTTGAGCGACGAGGTGGCCGGGATGGAGGCGCGCTTCGAGGAGTTGAGCCGGCTGCTCCCGTCCGCGCGCACCCGCGTCACCGAGGCCGAGCAGCGGCGCGAGCAGGCCGCCCGCGCGCGCTCGGCGGCGGAGAGTCGGCGAGCGGATCTCGCGGGTCGGCTGGCGAGCGTGCGCGTCGAGCTGGGTCGCCTCGACGGCGATCTGGCGCTCGCGGCCGAGCGCCTCACCAACGCCCAGGCCCGCCGGACACGCGCGGAGGAAGAGCGCGCCCAGGCGCAGCTCCGCGCCCAACAGGCGGCCGCCGAACAGGAGGCCGCGACCGCCGACCGCGGCGCCGCCGGCGGCGAGCACGAGCGCATCCGGGCCGAGCTCGCCGGCCGCGCGAGCGCCGAGGAAGAGGTGCGCAGGCGCCTGAACGAGCAGCGTGCCGACGTGCGTGAACGCGAGCAGGCGCTGCAGATGCAGGCGCAGAGCCTGCGCTCGCTGGAGGGCGAGCGGACCGCGCTGGAGGGCGAGCTCGCCTCGCTGCGGGAGCGGGTCACGCAGGCCGCGGCGCACCGGGCCACGCTCCAGGTGGAGCTGGCCGGTGCCGAGCGGCGGCGCGACCACGCGATCGAGCGCGCCGGCTTTCTGAGCCACGAGTCCAGGCGCGCGGCGGCGCAGGCGGAGCACGTCCGTCACCTGGTGGCCGAGGCACGGGAGCGCGAGGCCATGCACCGCGCGGATCGCCGGCGGGCCGACGAGATGCTGGCGCAACTCACCGCCCGGCGCAACGCGCTCGAGGAGCTGGAGCGGGACCGGGTCGGACTCGCCCCCGCGGCGGCCGCGCTCCTGGCCGCGCGCGAGCGCTTCGACGGCGGCGTGCTCGGGCCGCTCAGCGACTACGTGACCACCGGTCGCGAGGACGCCGAGCTGGCGGAGCGTCTGCTGGGCGACTGGATGCACGCGGTGCTCGTGCGGGACGAGGCGACGGTGCGCGCGGTTCAGGAGTGGCACGCCGAGCACCAGCCCGGCGCGCTCGTGCTCCTGCCGCTCGACCCCGGGCCGCAGTTGCCGACCGGAGCCCTCCCCGTGGACGAGCGCCTGCATGGCGAAGGTCCCGGCGCCGGATGGGTCCGCGCAGCTCTGGCGGGCTCCGAGGTGCTCGATCCGTCGGGCCGGGTGCTCCGCCGCGCGAGCGGCGCCATTTTTCTCGGCGGGGTCGGCGCGCCCTCCGGGCCGCTGCGGCGCCGCGCGGAGCTCGCCTCACTGGCCCAGGAGGTGGAGCGGGCCGAGGCAACGGTCGCCGCCGCGGAGGCGTCGGTA
Source organism: Gemmatimonadales bacterium (assembly GCA_036259315.1). Taxonomy (GTDB): domain Bacteria; phylum Gemmatimonadota; class Gemmatimonadetes; order Gemmatimonadales; family GWC2-71-9; genus CAVVWJ01. The sequence continues at coordinate 4,860 of DATABZ010000426.1, forward strand.
CAGGAGACGGTCGCGAGCCTGGCCCAGCGCGAGCGCGAGCTCGCGGAGGCGGTGGCGACCGCCGAGCAGGCCCGCGAAGCCGAGCGGCAGGCCGCCGTCGCACGAGAGGATGCGGCACGGCAGGCGGCCAATCTGACGCGCGAGTCCGCGGACTCCGAGTCCCAGCTCGCTCGGCTGACCGAGCGCCTCGCCCGCTCGGAGCAGCGGCTGACCGAGATCGATGCCGCACTGGTCGAGGGCGAGCTGGCCAGGAGCCGGCTCGAGGAGGAGCTGGGGACCGCCCGAGCGCGGCTCGCCGAGCTCGAGACCGAACAGGAAGCGGCACGCGAGCAGCGCGTGCACTGGCAGGTACGGGAGGCCCAAGTCGCCGGCGGGCTGCGCTCGGCCGAGGAGCGCCTGGCGCGCGCGGAGGCCATGCGCGCCGAGGCGGAAACGGCCGCGCGGACGCTCGCGGGGGAGCTCGCCCAGCTCGATCTCGACGAGGCGGCATTGTCGAGTCAGCAGGGCGAGTGGCGGGAGAGCCGGGCGGAGTGCGAGGTGGAGCTGCACCAGCTGGAGCACGCGAGCGCCGACGCCGTAGCGGCCCTGGCCGATGCCGAGGCCGCACTCGCGTCCGCGGAGCGCGAGGTGACGGAGTCGCGCGCGGCGCTGGAATCCTCCAACGAGGAGAGCCACACGCTCCAGGTCCGGCTCACGGAGGCCGCGGGAACCCGTCGCGGGATTGTGGAGCGGGTCGAGGCCGAGTGGCACCGGCCGTTCGATCAGTTGGTCGAGGTCGCTCCCCTGCTCGACCTCGACTTGGAGACCCTCCAGGCCGAGTCGACCCGGATCGCGGAGGCGCTCGAGACCATCGGGCCGGTCAACGCGCTCGCGGTCGAGGAGCATGCCGAAGAGGTGAAGCGGCTGCAGTTCCTCACCGGGCAGCGTGACGATCTGGTCGGCGCGCGGCAGTCGCTGATCCAGGCGATCCGGGAGATCGACGGAACGGCGCGCACCATGTTCCTGGAGACCTTCACCGCCGTGCAGGGCAACTTCTCACGGGTCTTCCAGACGCTCTTCGGCGGAGGCGAGTGCGAGCTTCGCCTGGCCAATCCCGACGATCCGCTCGAGAGCGAGATCGACATTCACGCGGCGCCCCGCGGCAAGCGGACCCAGCGCATTCACCTGCTCTCGTCCGGTGAGCGCACCCTGGTGGCCGTGTCCCTCCTCTTCAGCATCTATCTCACCAAGCCCAGCCCCTTCTGCCTCATGGACGAGGTGGACGCTCCGCTGGACGACGCGAACGTGGGCCGGTTCACCCGGCTCCTCGACGAGTTCAAGAGCGGCACACAGTTCCTCGTCATCACCCACAATCCGCGGACGATGCAGGCGGCCGACGCGGTCTACGGCGTGACGATGCAGGAGCCGGGGGTGTCCACGATCGTCGGCGTGCGGCTCGGCGAGCGGGAGCACGCCTAGCTCTGAAGTGGCCCGGAGCTTGCTTCCGCGAGGGCCATCGGGAGAGGAGACCGCTGAATGCTGATCGTCATGCGCCATGGAGCGCCGCAGGAGGACATCGAACGCGTGGTGGCCACCATCGAGGACATGGGCTACCAGGCGCGCGCGATGCCCGGCAAGCAGCGCACGACGGTCGGGCTCGTCGGCAACGACGGCCGGGTGGACTCATCCCGCATCGAGGCCCTCCCCGGCGTGCAGGAGATCCTCCACGTTACGAAGCCCTACAAGCAGGTGTCGCGTGAGTGGAAGGCGGAGCCGACGGTGGTGCGCCTCCCCGGCGGCCTGAGCATCGGCGGCGAGGACGTGATCGTCATGGCGGGCCCCTGCTCGGTGGAGAGCGAGCGCCAGATTCTGGACGCCGCGCACGCTGTCCGCGAGGCCGGGGCGACGGTGCTCCGGGCCGGAGCCTTCAAGCCGCGCAGCTCACCCTACTCGTTCCAGGGACTCGGGCGGACCGGGCTGAAGCTGCTGGCCCGCGCCCGCGAAGAGACCGGCCTGCTGATCGTGACCGAGGCGATGGATGCCGAGGGCCTGGATCACGTGCTCGAGGTGGCCGACATCGTTCAGGTCGGCGCGCGGAACATGCAGAACTATTCGCTCCTGAAGCACGCGGGCCGCGCGCGCAAGCCGGTGCTGCTCAAGCGCGGTCTTTCGGCCACGATCGAAGAGCTCCTGCTCTCCGCGGAGTACATTCTCGCCGAGGGGAACCCGGACGTGATTCTCTGCGAGCGCGGCGTGCGCGGGTTCGACACCAGCACGAGGAACCTGTTCGACCTGAGCGCGATACCGGTGGTCCACGGCCTCTCACACCTCCCCATCGTCGCAGACCCGAGCCACGGCACCGGGCACCGCGACATGGTGATACCCATGGCTCGCGCGGCGGCGGCCGCGGGGGCCGATGGCCTCCTGGTGGAGGTGCACCCCGCCCCGGACCGCGCGCTCTCCGACGGGGCCCAGAGCCTCTACCCCGAGCAGTTCGAGCGGCTCATGCGGGAGACCCGGCTGATCGTCGAGGCGATCGGCCGGCGCTTGCCGGAGCCGGTGGGAGCGCGTGGATGAAGGCATATCTCGCCGCCCTCACGCTGCTGATGTCCGCGGCCCCGCTCGGCGCGCAGAGCGCACCGGAATCGCCCGACGCGCAGGCGATCGTGGGACGGTCCTCGCGGGTGTATCGCTCGTTGTCCAGCCTGACCGCGGACTTCGTGCAGGTGATCGACAATCCGATGATCGACAGCGCGGAAAGCCGCGGTACCCTGGTTCAGGCCGGGCCCGCGAAGCTCGCCATGCGGTTCACCGATCCACCGGGCGAGGCCATCCTCATCGACGGGCAGTACGTGTGGGTATACACGCCGAGCACCGTTCCCGACCAGGTGCTTCGGCTCCGGGCCCCCACCGGTGGCCCGGTCTACGGATACAACCTGCTGGCCTGGTTCCTCGACCGTCCGGCGGAGCGGTATGAGGCGAAATATCTGCGGACGGAGAAACTCGGGGGGCGCACGGCGGACGTGATCGAGCTGACACCCGCCGTGCCGGACCTGCCGTTCGATCGGGCCGTGCTGTGGCTGGATCGGGAGGATGGCCTGCCCCGCCGCCTCGAGATTACGGAGAAGAGTGGCGCGCTGCGGACGCTGGAGCTCTCCAATCTCCGGGTGAATCGCCGGATTCCCGACGCCACGTTCGAGTTCAAGGTGCCGCCGGGCACGCGCGTGGTGGATCAGTAGGCCTGCGGCGACGTCGGACCGGCGAGCCCGACAAGAGCCCGGGGAGACGTGGAGCCGCGGACCAGCTCGACCGCCCGGCGGATCTGCGGGTCATCCTCCGCCCGCCGCTTCCGCTCCGCCGCGGGACCGAAGCGGTACCGCGCGATCTCGTAGCCAAGCTGCTGCGCGACGATCCGGCTCGCCCCCTCGAACACGCTGTCCACCACCGGTACGCCCCGCTCCCCTAGCCGACGCGCGACCTCGGCGCGCATGCCCGGCGTCACCTGGAAGGACTCGCGGGAGATACCGCCCGCCCTCTTCAACTCCAGCGCGTACGCCGTGAGGACATCGCGGAATACCGCGATGCTGTCGCCGAGCGATTGCGCGAAATCGGCCTCGCTGCTGGTGAGCGTGTCCGGACCGAGCACCACGTCCGGCACCAGGCCGCTGCCGGCTTCGAGCCTGCGCCCACCACTGGAGTACGCGACCGTGGACTCGGCGCGCGGCTCGGCTCCCATCGCGGAGTCGAGTGCCACTCCCTGGATAGACCGTCCACTGGGCGTGTACCACCGCGCGGTCGTCATACGCAACGCGAGGTCCGGCGCCAGCGCGAAGACCGTCTGTACGATCCCCTTACCGTAGGTGGTGTCGCCCACGATGAGGGCGCGGTCGTGGTCCTGGAGCGCGCCCGCGACGATCTCCGCCGCGCTCGCGGTCCCGCCGCCGACCAGCACGACGAGCGGCAGATCGGGCCAGCGCTGCGGCCGGTAGTCGGCCCAGCGGTGGTTGTCGCCCGGGGCGCGGCCACGGCTCACCAGGATCTCCTCCCGCGGGTCCAGGAAGAGATCCGCGACCTCGACCGCCTCGTCGCGGAGGCCTCCCGGGTTGCCGCGGAGGTCGAGCAGCAGTACCCGCATGCCCTGTTCCACCAGCTCTTCCACTTCCCGCTCCAGCTCCTCCGCGGCGTTCTCCCGGACCAGGGTCATGCTGAGATAGCCGACACCATCGGACAGGAGCAGGCCGGCCGGCACCGCGGGCTGGTGGATCCGCTCACGCACCAGGCGAAACCGGAGCGGCTCTGCCGTGCCTTCGCGGCGAACGGCGACATCGACCCCGGTGCCGACCGGTCCCCGCATCGCCCGAACCGCGCGGTCCAGGCCCCAGTTCTCCGCAGGCTCGCCGTCCACCTCGAACAACAGGTCGCCGGACCGGATACCCGCGCGCTCCGCCGGCGATCCCTGCATCGGGCTCACGACCGTGATCCAGCCGTTCCGCGCGTCCACGAGGAGGCCGATGCCCGCGTAGTCCCCAGTGGTGCGCTCGACGTGGCTCTCCAGATCCCTGCCCGACAGGAGAGCGGCGTAGGGATCGCGCAGCCCGGCCAGCAGACCGTCTGCCGCCTTGCGGTAGAGCTCGGGCTCGGCGATGGAGTCCACGTGGTAATCGCGGACGTGCGCGAGTACGGTCTCGAAGAGCCGTGCTTGCTGGTAGACGTCGCCTTGGGCGGCCACCTGCCGCTGGAGCAGCCAACCACCGCTGAAGCAGGCGACCATCGCGACCGCGGGAACGGCCGACCACCGTCGTGCCATGCGCAACCTCGGGTGGGGGAGGGTCTGGAGGATATCTGTCAGTAAGGATGTTGCGGGGCGAAAGTTTCGCCGGGTCAGCCTTCCAGCTCACCCTCGTCCAGGGCCCGGGACACTTCGGCGCGTGCGGCAGGAGGGAGGCCGGCCTCTCCCGCGAGTCGGAGCGCCTCACGCGCGAGCAGGAGATAGAGCCGGCGATCGGTCGGCGCGAGAACTCTCAGGTGGGCGCGGACGGTCTCGGCATCACCTCGGCGAACCGGGCCCGTGAGGGCGGAGGACGGCCCCACGTCCAGGTTCGCAGCGGCGCCCCGGATCAGCGGCAGGTAGAGGCGGCGCGCCACGTCCGGCGCGACCCCCGCGGAAGCCGCCAGCCGCTCCGCTACGGCGGCGAGCGCGGTGGTGTAGTTCGCGGCGAAGGTCGCACCGGCATGGTAGGCCGGTTTGGCACCCGCGGGGATCGGCACGGCGGTCATTCCCAGCGTGGCCGCGAGTGCTTCGGCGGCTGCGAGTGCGCGGGAGTCTCCCTCGACGCCCGCGTACGCACCGGCGAAACGCTCGGGGGCGGTCAGTGGATCCGCAACGGTTTGGAGCGGGTGAAAGGAACCCAACGCGGCCCCTGTCGGCGCCAGCGGAGCCAGGGCCTCCCGGTCGCGCAGCCCCGAGAGGTGCAGCACGACATGACGCGCCAGGACCGCGCGCTCGGTCGCCAGTTCGGTCGCCACCGAAGAGATCGCCCCATCGGGCACCGCGAGGAGGATCAGCTCCGCCTCGCTCAGCGCGGTCGCGCGTGGACCGGGGTGCAGACGGAGCGGGGGGATGACCGGATGCGAGGTTCGGGAGAGCAGAATGGCCCCTCGGCCGCCCCGCTCCAGTGCGAGGGCCAGTCCCTGCCCCATTCGGCCCGCGCCGAGGATCGCCACACCGGGTCGCGCCATGCCATCGCTCCGCGGAGGGGTGTCGTCCATGTCAACGAGCCCGGCCACCCCTCGGGGTAGCCGGGCCCGTGCTGCTCGAGACTGCCTCGAGGTTCAGTTCCTGGCCGACTCCGCGGCGCGGCCGTTGGCGATCGCCAGACCGAGCAGCTCCTTCGGCGTCTCGGCGCGACGCAGCAGCTCGAGCGCGGTCTGGACCTGTCGATCGTCCGCAGCCTGGCGGCGGAACTCGGCCGGCCGCCCGAACACGTAACGGGCGATCGTATAGCCGAGCTGTTGATCCACCAGGCGGCCACCCCGGCTGAACTCCTCCGGCGTCAGCTCGGCTCCCTTCTCCTTGAGACGGCGGTAGACCTCCTGCCGCATCGCCGGCGTAACGGTGAAGTTCTCGCTGCCGATCGTCTTGGCGCTCTTCTGCTCGAGGGCGAAGGCCGTCAGCACGTCCCGATAGAGCGGGAGGTCGGTGCCGAGGGCCTTGGCGAACTCCCGCTCGGCCTCGGTCAGGGTGTCGAAGCGGACCACCAGGTCGGGCACGATGCCGCCGCCGCCCCGCACGACGCGTCCCCCCGATGTGCGGTACACAGGGCGCTCCCTGATCGCGGAGTCGGTAGCCGAGGGGTCCGGCTCGCCGAGGAGCGTGTCGCTGGCCTCGAGCGCGGCCTGTTCCATCTGCTCCTCCTCGCTGTCCACCGTCCGCTGGATGGTGCGGCCGCTCGGCGTGTACCACCGCGCAGTCGTGAGCTTGAGCGCCACGCCCTCACCGAGGGGAAAGAGCGTCTGCACCAGCCCCTTGCCGAAGGTCGGCGTCCCGATGACCACCGCACGATCGTGGTCCTGGAGGGCGCCGGCGATGATCTCGGCAGCGCTCGCTGTACCCTCGTTCACCAGCACGACGATAGGGAGGTCGGGCCAGGCCTGACGCGCGTCGTCGAAGAACTGCTTCGTGGAGCCGCGGGCGCGGCCCCGGGTGGAGACGATCTCCTGCTTGGTGTCCAGGAAGAGATCGGAGACCTCGACGCCCTGGTCCAGCAGGCCTCCGGGGTTGGAGCGGAGATCGAGGACCAAGGACTTCATCCCCTTCCGCTTCATCGAGGCGATCTCCTGCCGCAACTCGCCTGCGGAGGTCTCGCTCACAGGATTGAGCGAGATATAGCCGATCCCCGGCTCGAACATGGTGCCCGCAGGAACGGAGCGGATGTGAATCTGGGCGCGGGTCAGCGGGTACTTGATGGGATCCGGAATGCCCGAGCGGCGGACCGTAATCGTGACTTTACTGCCCGGCGCACCGCGCAGGGCCTTCACCGCTTCTTCGTTCTTCCAGCCCTCGGTGGATTTGCCGTCCACTTCGATGATCTGGTCCCCGGTCTGGACCCCGGCCTGCTCCGCCGGGGTGTCGGGAAGCGGAGCGACCACCGTGATCCAGCCATCGCGCACGTCGATCTGTATGCCGAGTCCGGCATAGTTTCCGGATGTCTGCTCGGTCAAGGCCTTGTAGTCGTCGCCGGTGAGCAGGACCGAGTAGGGATCCTGGAGCTGCTCCAGCATTCCCTCGGTAGCCTTCTGATAGAGATCGGTTTCGCCCAGGGAGTCCACGTAGTAGGCGCTCACGTGACCGAGCACGTCGTCGAACAGGCGGGCCTGCTGGTACACGTTCCCGCCGGCCGCCGTACCCCGCTGCAACAGCCACCCGCCGCTCAGGAACGAGATGACGGATACCATACCGATGATGCCCCAGCGCTGCCTCATTCCCGCCTCCGGTTCCGACTCATCAACTTAACTCGTTACGGCGCCGAAGCGTTCCGGCGCCAGCCTGAGGATCTCCGTCCAGGCGGCTTGCAAGAGCCGGTCCGGCGGGAGTCCGGCATCCAAATGTCGCACGCCTTCCCCGCGGACCGCCAGATAGTACTGGGCCACCCGGCGGTGGAACTCGGCGCTCTCCCGGTCCAGACGGTCCAGTCGCTTACCCCCTGCAACCTGGCGCGCCTGGCCGACTTCGGGGCTGAGGTCGAGAATCAGGGTGAGATCCGGTACGAGCCCGTCGGCCGCGGCGCGGCTGGCCGGCAGTACGACCTCCGCCGGGAGTCCGCGGCCCGCCATCTGGTAGGCCTCTGTAGAAAGCGCGAAACGGTCCGAGAGCACCACCCCACCACCGGCCAGCGTCGGCCTGACGAGTTTCTGCACCAGGTCGGCACGGGCCGCGAGATAGAAGAAGAGCTCCGAGACGGGGCCCACCGGATGCTCGGGGTCCAGCAACGCCTGGCGGGCAATCTCGGCCGCCCGGGTGCCGCCCGGCTCGCGCACGACGACGGGGTCGAGCCCGGCCTGTCGCATCCGTTCCGCAAGGCCGACGGCGAGCGTGGACTTGCCCGATCCCTCGGTGCCCTCCAGCACGACGAACAGCCCGGGGTGGTTCATCCCAGCGTGATGATGCTGCTGGCCGCCCCCTTCTCCATGCCCTCGCTGATCTGCTGATTCACCCGCGCCATCAGCTTCTCGAAATTCGCCCGCGCCACCACGTAGGCCTGGCCGACGGGGCTGGTCTCCAGCTCCCGAACGGCGTTCTCGTAGGCATCCGCGGTGGCCTGGTCCGGCATCTGCCCCTGGGCGATGGCCTGGTCCACTTGCCGCGCGAGCGTCTGGATCTGATCCAGCTTGGTCACGGTCTCCTGGTCCTCGCGCAGCGAGGACTCGGCGCGCCTGAGCGCCTGGTACTCCGAGGACTGGCCGATCTGACGGCCGAGTTCCTGTGCCTTGTCCCAGATCACGGTTCTGCACTCCTCCGTGCGAGCAGGTAGCGCTCGCGTCCGAAAAGGTCGGCGTGAATGGCGATGTCCATCCAGCCCATGGCCGCGGCCCTATCCGCCACCGCGGCCGCCCTGGTGCAGTCGAGCTCCAGCGCGAGCCACCCGCCCGGGCGCAGGACGCTCCGTGCCCCGTCCAGCACTCGCGCGGTGGCGTCCAGTCCATCCGCGCCGCTCACCAGCGCCTCCGACGGCTCCCACGCCTTCACGGAGGGATCCAGTGCGGCGTACTCCTGCTCGGTAAGATAGGGGGGATTGGAGATCACCGCGTCTGCCGAGGCCGAGTGGAGGGGTCGGCAGAGGTCGCCTCGGACCAGATGCACCCGAAAACCCGTGGCCGCCCGGTTCTCCTTGGCGAGCGCAAGCGCCTCGGCCGAGCGCTCCACCGCCGTGATCCGCTCGAACCCGCCTTCCGCCGCCAGGCTCAACGCCAGGCATCCGGTGCCGGTCCCGACGTCCACCACGTGACCGGTGCGCACGCGCGCGAGGAGATGGTCGACCAGCCCCTCGGTCTCGGGCCGTGGGATCAATGCCCGACGATCGCAGTTGAGCACCAGAGTGCGGAACCCCACGCGGCCAGCGATGTGAGGCAGCGGCTCGCCGGCGGCCCGCCGGCGGACCGCCGATCGGAGTGTGGCCGCCTGTGCCGCGTCCGGCATGCCCTCGCCGTCGATCAGGACCTCCGCCGCGCTCGAGCCGAGCCCGGCCCAGAGCCGGAGAGCCTCGCGCCGCGGTTCGGGCACCCCGGCGGCCGCCAAGGCGGATGTCGCCTCGGCCAGAAGCGCGCGACGCGAGAGGAGGACGTCAGGCACCATCCTGCTCCTGTCGGCTCGCCATGCGGAGCGCGTCCACCAGCTCGTCGAGGTGGCCGTCGATCACGTCGCCGAGGTTGTGGACCGAAAGATTGATGCGGTGATCGGTCACGCGGCTCTGGGGAAAGTTGTAGGTCCGGATCTTGGCCGAACGGTCCCCGGTGCCGACCATCGCTCGCCGATCCCGTGCCCGTGCAGACTCCTGCTCGGCGATCATGCGGTCCAGCAGGCGCGCCCGCAGCACCTCCATCGCCTTGAGCTTGTTCTGCTGCTGGGATTTCTGGTCCTGCTGGCTGACCACGAGGCCGGTGGGAAGGTGGGTGATGCGGACCGCGCTGTCGGTCGTGTTGACGCTCTGGCCACCCGGGCCCGAGGAGCGGAACACGTCCACCCGCAGGTCCTTGTCCTCGATCTTCACGTCGACCTCTTCGGCCTCGGGGAGGACGGCCACCGTCGCGGCCGAGGTGTGGATGCGGCCCTGGGTTTCGGTGGCGGGCACGCGCTGCACCCGATGCACGCCCGATTCCCGCCGCAGCAGCCCGTACGCTCCTTCCCCGCGCACCGCGACGACGGCCTCCTTGAGGCCTCCCAGAGCGCCCTCGCTGAGGGACAGCGGCTCCCAGGTCAGGCGGTTGCGCTCGCTGAAGCGCTGGTACATGCGGTAGAGGTCGGCGGCGAAGAGGGCGGCCTCGTCGCCGCCGGTGCCCGCACGGATCTCGATGATCGCGTCGCGCGCGTCGTGCGGATCCTGGGGCAGGAGCAGCTCGTGCAGCTGCTCGGTGACGGCCGCGAGCTCGGGGGGAATCCGGGAGAGGTCGGCGCGCGCCAGGGCGGCGAGCTCGGGGTCCGATTCGTCGGCGAGCTCGCGCGCCTGGGCCAGCTCACGCTCGAGCCGCTCGAGCCGCTCGGCCAGACGCACGACGGGCGCGAGCCGCGTGTGCTCGCGCCCGAGCGCCTTGAGCTGTCCGGGATCCCGTGCGACGAGCGGATCGGCGAGCGCCTTGCCCACCTCCTCCGCCCGCAGCAGTGCCTGGCGGAGCCTCCCCTCCACGGGCTACGCCTTGGGCGCGGCGGCCGCCGGCTCGCTCTGGTACTTGCGGCGGAAGCGGTCCACCCGGCCGGCCGTGTCGACCAGACGCTGCTTGCCGGTGAAGTACGGGTGGCACTGCGCGCACACCTCGACATGAATCGAGGCAGCGGTGGAGCGGGTCTCGAACGAGTTCCCGCACGCGCACACCGCGGTGATCTTGTGATAGACGGGGTGTAGATCTGCCTTCACTGCGAACTCCGTTTCAGGGTCAGCTCGGAAATCTAGCTGCGTAACACGTGGAATGGCAGGGGCGTACGTGGCGGCAGCAGGTGCGGTCGGCAGCGGAGCGGGGCTGCGCGGCGCTGCCGCCGAGGCCTGGCGACGGCGCTTGCCGGCGGCCCGACCAGCCGCACGGGGCATCGGCATACGTTGACATGCCTACCATGCGCAAGTATGCTATCGCCAACTACTTCCGCTTCTGTGAGGCGCCCGTGCCGCTGTCTCCGATCGAGGTCTTGCGCAAGGTTCCGCTCTTCTCCGGACTCAGCGAGGCCGATCTGGCTGCCTTCGCCGAGCTCACTCGCGAGCGCAGCTACCCCAAGGGCAGCGTGATCGTCTTCGAGGACGACCCGGGCGACGCACTCTTCCTGGTGGCGGCCGGGCAGGTCAAGGTGGTGCTCATCGCGGAGGACGGGCGCGAGGTGATTCTTTCGGTGCTCGGCGAGGGAAGCTTCTTCGGTGAGATGGCGGTCATCGACGAAGAGCCGAGATCGGCCCATGTCATTGCGATGGAGGATTCGAGCCTGCTGGTGCTCCGGCGGGAGGACTTCCATGCCCGGCTACGCCACTCGCCCGAGGTGGCGATCTCGCTGCTGAAGGAGATCTCGCGTCGGCTCCGTCGGGCCGATGAAAAGATCGGCAGCCTCGTGCTGCTCGACGTGAACGGCCGTGTCGCCCATCTCCTCCTCCGCATGGCGGATGACGAAGGTGGTGACCGGATCACTCGCAAGCTCACGCACCACACCATCGCCCAGATGATCGGCTCCAGTCGTGAGACCGTGTCGCGCACCATGCGCAACCTGGTGGAGCGCGGCATCATCGGCGTCACCCGCAAGGACATAACGCTCCGCGACCGCCGCTCCCTGATGCTGGCGGCCAGGCGGGCGTGAGCGCAGTCACGGGCAGGCCGTGACTGCTGCCGTAGCCACTCGGGCGTGGCTCGGCAGACGTTCAAGCATGTCCCGTCCCGCGTCAGGGCCCCTCCCATGACCTACAGCGTGAGGTTCTGGGGTACCCGCGGATCCATCCCCACGCCTGGTCCGCAGACTGCCCGCTACGGCGGCAACACCGCGTGCGTCAGTCTGTCGGGGCCCGATGGTCGGCTCGTGATACTCGATGCCGGGAGCGGACTGCGCCCGCTCGGTCACGAGCTGATGGCGCACCGCAACGGCGCCATCACGGCAGACATCCTCCTTTCCCACACCCACTGGGATCACATTCAGGGTCTGCCCTTCTTCAAGCCTCTGAGCGCACCGGGCAACACGTTCTGCATCCTCGGCGCGGCGCAGGAAGGCGTCGCCCTCGAGGAGATCCTCCGCCGGCAGATGGACCCGATGGTGTTTCCCGTCCCCCTGCGAGCCCTCGCGGCGGGAATTCAGGTGAAGGAGATCACGGAAGGTGAGGTGGCCTTGTCCGGGGTGACCGTGCGGGCGTTCCGGCTCCGGCATCCCGGCAACACCCTCGGCTTTCGACTCGTCCCCGAGGCGGGAGGGCGCGACTTCGCCTACCTGACGGACAACGAGCTCGACGAAAGCGCGAGGTACCCGGTGGGACCGGACTGGCGGCGCAGACTGGTCGAGTTCCTGACCGGTGCCGACACCCTGATCCACGATGCCATGTACGCGGAACAGATCGTTCAGGCGCGGTGTGGATGGGGACACTCCACGCCGCGGCAGGCGGTGGAGCTCGCGGCGGACGCGGGGTGCCATCGATTGATTCTCTTTCACCACGAGCCCGAGCACGACGACGACGCGCTCGACGCTCTGCTCGACGACACCAGGGCTTACGCGGCCCGGGTCGCTCCGGGGCTTCAGGTGGAGGCGGCCACCGAGGGCATGGAGCTCCCGCTCTGACGCCCGGCTCGAGACAGCCCGAGATCACGCCCTCCCAGGTGACCTCTCCAGCCAGAGTCCCGCGGCCAGCCCCAGGTGCACCGGCATCAGCAGCGCGATGATGGGGCCGTTGACCTGATCCAGCCCCGGCAGCGCCTGGAGCACGAAACCGAGCAGTGAGAACCCGGCCAGAACCAGAGCCAGGTGTCGGGCCCACCGGCCGGCCCGCTCCGACCCGGCCAGACCCAGCGGTACCAACGCGGCCAAGCCCAGCATCAGGGGATTGAGCTGGAAGAGGTTCTCGTTGCGGTAGGCCATCGTGTGATCCGTGAAGGCCCAGAGTCCCGCCAGCACGACTCCTCCCAGCCCGCCGACCGTTCCCCAGAGCGCCGCCAGTGTACCGAGGCTCAGCCTGCTCCCACGCATCCTCCGGCGGGCGGCGGCGCCGAGCGCGAGAGCCAGCCCACCGAACCCGGCGCCCAGGATGGAGTACCAGGACAGCCACTCGGGCGGCGCCGCGGGGGGCGCCGACGCGGTCGACTCGAACAACGTGCGCTCGCCGGCGACCAGCGGAATGGAGGTGCCATCCGGGCCGGGCAGCGTCACCCGCCTCGCGTGCTCCCGGAGCGCCATCGGGAGGAACATCTCCTCCCAGGCCGAAATCGGCCGATCGACCCCGGGCCCGAGCGCGAGGAGAAGGCCCGTGAAGGTCGGCGGATCGTTCGCGGTGAGCCGCTGGGTGTGGAAGCGGTACGTCGTCCCGGTCGCCAGATGACCGGTCTGCGCCGCGATCGACCCGCCGATGACCCGATCGAGGGCATCACGGACCCGGGTCGAGCAGTTGTCCTTGTAGTAGTCGTAGTGGTAGAACCGGTGCTCGGGCTGCTCGTTCCAGCGCAGAAACTCGCGAAGCTCGAGTCGCGCGGCGGGTGGGATATTCAGCTCCTGGAGCCACACCGACCGGTTGTCCCGCGCGTACGTCCCGACGTAGGGCTCGGCGGGGAACCCGGCCATCCAGTACCACATCTCCCCCTGGATGAACCGGAGCAGGAAGTTCTCCTGCTGGAAGTCGAACAGACCGTAATTGTACGCGGTGTCGGGTGGCGAGGACGGATCGTGGATCCAGATCGCGTTGTGGCCGAACCGCTCCCAGACCCGCGCGCCGGGCCCCATGGTCATGAGGAAGACCCTGAGCTCGGAGCCTGGAACGGAGTCTCCGGCAGGAGGAACGAGCTTCCGCGAGGGTGTCGTCTGCGCGGTGCCCTGCACGAGTGCGGGCGCCAGCAGCAGGGCGCCCGCGATGAACGACCGAAGGAGACGGCGCCTCACGGTTCCACGTCTCTCCCTTCCCGGGCCGAGCGGTAGATGGCATCAACCATCTTGTGCAGCACCACGTGCTCCTGGAGCGAGGGCACCCTCGCCTCGCCGGCCAGCGCCGCCGTGAAGTGCGCCCACTCGGCCCGGTACGAGGCCGTGAACGCGTTCTCCTTGCTGCCGGATCCGGTGGGGGACACGTCCATCGGTACTCCGTGGAGCTCCTTCCACACGGTGAGCGGATTGATGGCCGCGGTGCCCTTGTTGCCGCGGAGGCCCACGCCGAAGCGCTCGCCTTCACCCAGGTGACGCCAGGTCACGTCCACGAAGAGCGACATCCCGTTCTCGCAGACCACGAAGGCGCTGCCCGACTGCTCCACGGCGCGATCCTTCCCGGCGTCGAGGTTGGCGCTCACTCTCACCGGGGCGGGGTTGCCGCCGAGCCAGAGGCCGAGGTCGAGCACGGAGAGCCCCAGATCGAGCATCGCGCCACCGCCGGCCTGATCGCGCCGCTGGCGCCAGCCGAGCTGTGCACGACCGGGCCGGAACACGTGCCAGCTTCCCCGGACGCTCTCGATGGCTCCGAGCTCGCCACCCTGAACGAAGCTGCGGACGATCTGGACGTCCGGCCGATAGCGGTGATTCATGCCGACCATCACGATGCGGGAGCGCTTCTCCGCTGCGCGCACGATCCGCTGTGCGCTCGCCGTCGACATCGCCAGAGGCTTCTCCACCAGGACATGCAGGTTCGCGGAGAGCGCCGCCAGGATATGCGGCTCGTGCAGGTGGTTCGGGGTGCAGATCACCACCGCGTCCAGCGCCTCGTAGCGGAGCAGGTCCTCGATGTCGTCGAACGCGTCCTTCACGCCGAAGCGATCGGCCAGCGCGCGGGCCTTCGGCAGGTCGGTGTCGCAGATCGCCTGCACCTCCACGCTCTTGAGCTTCTTGAGCGCCGGGAGGTGGGCGACCTGGGTGATCGCGCCGCCCCCGATGATGCCCAGCCTGAGCCGCTCAGCGCCCGACCGGCTGCCCGTCATCCGATGCTCCTAGTAGAGGCGCTCCAGCGTCGCGCCGGGAAAGTATGCCGCGAGGATCCGGTGGAAGTTCTGGCCCGCGCGGGAGCGGCCGACCGCTCCCCACTGGCAGAGCCCCACGCCGTGCCCCGCCCCGCTCCCCTCCGCCACCAGACGAGCGATCTCCCGACCCGCGCGCGTGGCGGTGAGGGTGAATGC
>DATABZ010000427.1:0-2569 GCA_036259315.1 Gemmatimonadales bacterium
CGGGGGCGGCGGCGGCGGCGGCGGCGACCCCGGCTGGTGGACCGGCGGCGGCGGCCCCTACGAGCCCCCGCCCGACGACGGCGGGGGCGGGGGTGGAGGCGGCGACCCCGGCGGCGAGGACCCGGGCGGCGACGATCCGTACCCGCCGGAGCCGTGTAACACGGGCGACCCCATCGTCGACTCACCGGAGGTGCAGCGAGGGTTCGAGGAGCTCTGGGCGAGGAGCAACCCGGGCGCGGAAATGAATGATCGGCTGGAGCGGGGCGGATGGATAATTCAGGGCTCTGCGGGTATAGCGTTCAGCCGTTCCCAGAGTCTTGGACGATCAACGCATGCGAGATCCGGTTTCCTGTCGACGCCCTTGCCCCCACGGGTGCGGTCGCCTGGGTTCATACGCATCCGTACAGGAACGGTGAGAGTTTGACTGCCTGTGGTTCCCTTACGATCTACATCGGTGGGGTGCCGATGCAGGCGTACGTCCGCTACGAAAACCTGCCGAGCGAAGACGACGGGAAGTTCTCGACCCTATGGAACAAGCCCGGCTATGTCATCGATAAGAACAAGGTCACCCGGTTCGTTGGCAATGCGAGCTCGCCGGATTTCTTCGATATTCAATCCCAGGTGAACCGATGCGGATACTAGGCTTCGACTCCGACCGGTCTATGAGGACACTGCTCCTGCTTTTCTTGATGTGGTTCAGCATGGGTGCAGTGGCGTCGCATGCATCGCCGACTCCATCCAAAGCCCACGCGCAAGCAGCTTGCCCCACCGCGAACCCACGCGCACGGGCCATCGTGCACCGCTTCCTGACCTCCGAGGCCACGGAGGCCGTTCGGACGGAGCTTGGAATGGCGAACGTCGCCGCCACCAATCTCCGCCCCCTGAGCGACTCCACGGATTCGGTGCTCTGCAGCCAATTGAAGGCTGTAGCGCCAACACCCGTGCAAAGCCGATACACGATCGCGGACACCTACTTCCGCGCGGATGGATTCTATTTCGTGGTCCGGATGAAGTCGGCGACGGATGGATCGATCCTCCTTACGTGGACGCCGCTCATGATCTTCAAACGACAGCTAAAGGACTGGGAGTTCGTTGAGGCGATCGCGATGTAGCTCGGCGGAGCGATTCCATCGGCGGGGGACTGCGTCCAGTTTGAGGAGAACATCATCATAAATGTCGTGCTACTCTGGCTGGCCGTGCTCGTTGGAGGCGGCTCGGACGCAAGCATCTCGACCCTCCCCGCTTGCCCCGTGACCTCGAGCACCTCCGACGAGGTCCTGGCGCGGCTCGTCAGCGGTCTCGACAAAGCCGCAACGCGCCAGAGATACGGCCTTGCGGCCGTGGCGGTCACGCGAGTCCTGAACCACGCTGCGGATGCGGCGACCTGCACGCGGTTGACCCAGTTCGTGGAAACGGAGCTGACCACCTCCGACTGGCGGGCTCGCTGGAGCCCCACGTACTACAAGGTGAGCAACCTCTACTACGTGGTGCTGGTGCCGAAGCCCGCGGACCCGACGCCATTGGCGCCGGGAGAGGTTTACATCGACCTCAGGTGGTCGGGCGTGTACGTGCCCGACGGCCAGTACAAAGTTCTCGCGAGGATCGCGTCATAAATACCGAGTACCCGGCCGAACGAGTCTTTCCGCTCGCCGGGCGTTCTCCTTCCCCCGTCTTGGCTCCGCGCCGCCCCCAAGTTGCACAGGCAAGGAGGAACACTCGTGGCCCTGCTCGTCCTGACTTTGCTGGTGGCCGGAGCCGCAACCAGACTGGATTCAACAGCCGCGCAGACCGTTTGCCCCGCGGCAACGGAAGCGTCCAATCAGCTCGTCGCGGATCTCGTGCGCTCTCCAGACAGGGCCGCCACGCGCCAGAAGCTCGGGCTTCCCGCGCTGGCCATCACTCGGGTACTGAACGATTCGC
The DNA here is from genome assembly GCA_036259315.1 of Gemmatimonadales bacterium. GTDB lineage: Bacteria > Gemmatimonadota > Gemmatimonadetes > Gemmatimonadales > GWC2-71-9 > CAVVWJ01. The sequence goes on from DATABZ010000427.1 coordinate 1,921, forward strand.
AGGATGCTACGGTGTGCTCGCGGATCTCTCAATTCGTGGAGACACGCACCTCCAACCGCGAGCCGGTACCCGCGGGCAAGGTCTACATCGACCTGCGATGGACGCCGGTCTACGTGCTCGACTCCAACCTGAACATGGTCGCGGGACTCGCGATGTAGCCGGAGAGAGCTCGATGACGAGGATCGTGGTGGTGGTTGCCCTGCTACTTGCTGGCGCGGGATCACACGCGTCCGCGCAGGCCGCCTGCCCTGCCGAGGCCGTGGCCCCCAAACGCATCCTGAGCCGCATCGTGAGTGGGGAAGACGATGCCGATACGCGCGAACGCTACGGCCTTCCCGCCGACCTCGAGACGCGCCTGCTGACGGATGCGCGAGACGCGGCCGCCTGCGCGCGCATCCATGGGTTTCTGGAGACCATGTCGAGCGAGCCGGACTGGCGCATGGGCTGGGACCCCTCATTTTACGAGGTCGGGAGCTTCTATTACGTGATCGTCGCTCCGAAGCCGAACGCCAAGCCGGTGTCGCCGGGGAGGGCCTACATCGACCTCCGCTGGGCGGCGCTGTACGTGCTCGACGCCGACTTCGGGCTGGTCGCGGGAATCGCGATGTAGCCGCCCCGCACCCCTCGCCCGAACGCCGAGTGCCCGGCG
>DATABZ010000428.1:0-7557 GCA_036259315.1 Gemmatimonadales bacterium
ACTTCGCGTCCCATGAGGAGACAGTCATTGAACTCCCCATCGATCAAGGTGTCCCGTGTCGTCCTCCCCTCCACGACCCATCCCATCCGCTCGTACAGACGGATCGCAGGCTCGTTGTCCGCCCGCACCTTGAGATTGATCTTCCGCACCACGCCGCCCTGCTCGGCCCATGCGAGCAGGTACGCGATCAGCGCCTTGCCGATGCCCTGGCCGGCATACGCCTGGGCGACGCTGATCCCGAACTCTCCGGCGTGTCTCAATCGTGCCCGGCGCCCGCCATCGAACGTGAGCGAGCCCACGATCTCGTCTCCAATGACGGCGACGATCGCCAGCGAGTTGTCGGAGGCCGCGACGCGCGTCAGGTACTCGCGCTCCTCCGCCTCGGTCAGACCCGGCCCCTCCGCTCCGAAGGTCAGGTTCACCGTCTCGCCTCCGACCTTTCGCAGATACTCGAGCACCGGCCCGGCATCCTCCGGCCGGGCCCGCCGGATCCGCACCGTGCGGCCGTCCCCCAACCGGAGCGTCGGCTCCACCGCCGCACCCGTAGTCACCTCGGGGCCCTCCCGTCGAGCACCGCGACCAGCTTCCTGGGCGCCACCAGCCGGTACGAGTCTTCCATCAGGTCCTTCACCTCCGACCACTCCGGGTTCCGGTCCAGCCACACGCCTACCCACCCGCTCGGCCCCACGTACGGCGGCACGAAGTATCGCTCGGGCTCCGCGTGGACCATCAGCGCCTGGTTTCCCGGTGCGGCCTTGCACCACACGGCCGGCCGTCCCGATCCGTGGTGGTTGTCGGGCGCGGCGTACATGGCGAACAGCTTGTTCCGCACCCGGAACGTCGGCTCCCCCCAGGCCTCGACCTCGTGCGCCTCGGGGAGGGTCAGGCAGAGCTTGCGCAAGCGCGTGAGCGGGCTCGGCGGCATGGGCGGGCCTATTCGGGCTCGGTTGCGGCCTTGAAGATGCCCCAGCCCAGCCCGGCGAGAAACCCGAGCGGACCCGTGATGAAGATGCCGAGCAGCGGCCCCTGGTTCGCGTCCGGCGCGAAGATGATGGGCCCGAAGAACCCGGCCGCGAAGCCGATGCCGCCCAGGAGCAGCGCCGGCGCCATCGCCCGGCGAAACCGCAGGCGCCACCGCCCAAGGCCCACGGCCTCAGCTCCCCGCGACCCCGATGCCGCGCGCCATCGCCGTGGCGGCGAGGACCATCAGCAACACGAGCACCGCCTGCACGACGCTGATGAGCGCCAAGCGCGGGGCAAGTCGCGTGTCGGGCGTGTCACCCCGCGCGAGCTGAACCCGCCACCGCACGAGCGTCACCGCAGGACCGATCTCCAGCAGGAGAATGGCGAGGAGGAGGGTCATCTTGCCCCAGAAAACGTGGTTCTGGAGATAGTAGCTCATCCCCTTCTCCAGCCCGCCGAAGACCCGCACCAGTCCGGTCCCGATCCAGACGGCCGCAGCGACACCCCACCAGCCATCCGCGTAGAAGACGCGGCGAAGTCCCGTGGCGTCGAGCGGCCCGCGGAGCGCCCGGGCCCGGGCCCAGACCGCACCGAGCCCGATCCCCAAGCCCAACAGGTGCAGCGACGCGAAGAGCCACCGTAACAGCACGCCTCCTCCTATGCTCAGGGCTTCATTCTCGCCATGTCCTTCAGCAGCGCGGCCGGCGTCACCGGACCGCCGAGAAACTCCTCGATCACCTCGCTGGTCGGGCGCTCGAGCCCGAAGCGGAGCAGCGTCCGCGATACCCACGGATACCACGTGGTGTCGCCCAGGAGGAATGGGCCGTGGACCTCCACCGCCCGCGCCCGCAGCGCGGCGATGAGGATCGCGCCCACCGCGTAGTTCATCATGTAGCCGGGCGAGTCCACCAGCTGACCCCGCATCGCCCACCACGACAGCTCGGGGTGCGGCCGAACCCGCAGATACTCGTGGGTGAGACGGGACCACACCCGGTTCGGATCGTCGGCGGGATGGCGCAGCATGTGGAGCTCGAAGAGCGACCAGGCGACGTCCAGCACGATGCTCCCGTAGCGCGAGCGGAGGCCATCGGCGAGTGGGACCGAGTCGCCTAGCCAGCGCTGCTGCCAGGCGGGCTCCGCGACGTCGAGCGCGACGAAGTCGGCCACGGCCTCGGTGAACGGATCGCTGTCGGGCCAGTCGGTGAACGCGGGCCTGGTGCGGATCGCGGCGATGTGCACCGCGTGCCCGGTCTCGTGCAACAGCTCGGCGAGGTTGTCGAGGCCGCCGGTACGGTACGTCGCGAACACCGACGGCTCCCCAGGGGTCCAGCGCCCTCGCACGAGCCGCGGCCGCGCGCCGAAGGTGCAGAACGCCACCGGCGTCTTGCCCTCGCGCGGCTCGAGGTCGTAGCGCACGTTGAGCGCGCCGACGTCCGCACCCACCGCGCGATAGATCTCCGCATTGAGCGCGCTCAGCCGCTCGCGCGGTACCCGTCCGCCGAGCGCGCGGGCCGGGGCGCCCCCGAGATAGTACCAGTCCCAGGGCTCGATCACCGAGTCGGACGCGGCATCGCGCCAGGCCGCCAGGATCGCCGTCAGCCAGGGCTCCAGCGAGTCGGGGTGGAGGCCGGAGCGCCGCGCCTCCTGCGCCACCGGCAGCTCGCCATGATGCCGGGCAGCCTCCAGGGCGATCAGCGTGCGGTACGGGCTCGCCGCGCCGTTGTCGGCGTTGATGCTCCGCCAGACGGGCTCGAGCGCCAGGAACAGCCGGCGGCGATCCTCCCGGCTCGCAGTCCGTGCCAGCTCGCCGTAGACGGTGAGCCGGTCGATGGTGTCGGCGCCGACCGCGATGTGGTGCTGAGCCCATCCGTAACAGGCGTAGATCCGCGCCCGGAGCGAATCGAGCCCGCCCTCGCCCCGAGCGATCGACGCTGGGTCGTAGGCGCAATCGGGGCGCTCCTGGGTGGAGGACCGCCCCGAGGCAGCCAGGCCGGGGAGCGGCGCGAGCGGGCCTGCGAGCGCGCGTCGCATGACCCCGAGCGCGCGCCGGTCGCCTGCGGGGAGCGCGGCGGAATCCACGGCGGCGAGCCGCTCGCCGACTGTCCTCCGCAGCTCGTCGTGACGCTGCGCGAGGGTGGCGACCGGCGTGCCGTCCGACCCGACCTGCCGGGCCGCGGCCTGCGCCACGTCGATCCGATCCCGCACGTCCCGAAGCTCCAGGTACAGCGACTCGGCGACGGCGAGCACCGCGGTCGATGGTCCGCCGGCGGTGGCCTGCGGCCCGCATCCGCTCGAGAGCAGGAGTACCAGGAGCGAGGCCGGCGACCCTCGCATCGAGTGGGGCGCGGCCTACAGGTAGCGCGCGACGGCCATCGCGGCCACCGCGAACAGGAGCAGGTAGGTCGTGACCCGTCCAGCCGCCGCCGCGCGCGCCCTCAGACGCTGAGCCTCCGCCGTCACCCGCTGCCGCTCCTCGGGGGTAGTCGCGGCGTCCAGCGACTGCCCGAGCGACGCGGCCTTCAGCATCGAGGGCCGCAGCACGATCATCCCGACCACCCAGGCCACGATCGCCGCCAACCCGCCGAGCCCGAACGCCATGCCGACGGGAGTGCGCGCGAACTCCGCGTGCTGCCCGGCCGCCGCCCGCAGGTACAGCCACAGGCCCGAGATGAGCGTGCCCAGCGCCAGGATCGGGACCAGGGTCATGAGCCCCCGCCGCTGGATCGCGCCCATCACTCTACCCCCGTCGGGCCCGACCTCCTGGACCGCCGGCTGGAGGAAGAAGGTCGCGAAGGTCACCATGCCGACCCAGAGGGCGCCGAACACCACGTGGATCAGGCGCAGAACGATGACGAGTGGGTCCACCGCATGCCTCCGGGTTCGATGTCCAAGGCGGGCGCCGTCCCGTCGCGCGCCGCTGGCAGCAGATCGGTTCCACCAACACAGCAAGAGAGGTGAAGCCCGATCCCGAGGTCAAGTGGCGGCGGTCAAGTGGAGGCGAGCCGAAGGCGCGGTCGAGCGCGTGGCGCACGGCGCTGGATAGTGTGCTGGAGGAGTGGAGGCGAATCAGGAAGGTCTGCCGGCGACCGGCCACGCTCCGCACCGGGAGTGGCCGAGCGAGGTGGTCCGCGATCTGGAGCGCTTTCCGCGGACCACGCTCGCGTGTGCGCCGCGAATCAGCCGGCCCGGCGGGGCGGCCCGAGGTCCTGCGCGCCGAGCCATGTGAGCAGCTGCATCTCCACCTCGTCGTCGGTCTGCTGGGGGTCGTGCTCCATGACGGGCCAGCGCTTGGCGGGGCCCATCAGGTACCACATGGGAGGCATCTCGGGCTCGCCCCGCCGCTCGTTGGCGGGATGGCCGTCGTATGTCACGAAGTGGAAGTCTCGCCCCCGGTAGGAGAGGCGGCACTGTCTGACTCTGGGGGTGCTCACGGGAACACTCGGGCGTTCGGTGTGGTCCGGGCGCCATGTGAGGTCGCCGTGCGCCCGGGCGCGGCCCCGAGGCCGCACGGATGAATTCTAAGCCCATCCGGGCCCCGATGCCGGGTCAGACGAGGGGAACGGTGTCCGCCTCCGGCTCGGGCCGCGCCGGCGCGAGGCGCCGGGCCCCGCTCTCGATGTCCGGGAGGAACGCTGTAAGGAGGCCCAGAGCGGGCAGATAGGAGCAAATGCGGTACACGAGTTCGATGCCGGTGCGGTCCGCCATGTCGCCCAGGAGCGCGGCGCCGATCCCCGCGGTGCCGAAGGCGAACCCGAAGAAGAGCCCCGAGACCGTCCCTACCCGTCCCGGCACCAGCTCCTGGGCGAACACCACGATCGCGGAGAAGGCCGAGGCCAGGATCACGCCGATCGCGACGCTCAACACGCCGGTCCAGAAGAGGTTCACGTACGGCAGGGCGAGGGTGAACGGCAGCACGCCGAGGATGGAAGCCCAGATCACCCACTTTCGTCCCAGGCGATCGCCCACCGGACCCCCGATGATCGTCCCCGCCGCGACCGCACCCAGGAAGACGAAGAGATACAGCTGGGCGCTCTGCACGCCGACCCCGAACTTCTCGATCAGATAAAAGGTGTAGTAGCTGCTGATGCTCGCGAGATACACGTTCTTGGAGAAGACCAGCACCAGCAGGATCGCCAGGGCGACGACCACCTTGCCGCGGGGCAGCCGGTGCGGCACGACCGGGGTGCGCGACTTCGCCGCCGCGCGGCCGTGCGCGGCATACCACGCCCCCACCCTCGCCAGGATGACCATGCCCGCCAGTGCCGCGACCGAGAACCAGGCCACGCTGCGCTGTCCCCGCGGCACCACCACGAAGGCGGCGAGGAGGGGGCCGATGGCCGAGCCGGTGTTGCCGCCGACTTGAAAGAGCGACTGCGCGAGCCCGTGCCGTCCGCCGGAGGCCATCCGCGCCACGCGCGAGGACTCCGGGTGGAACACCGCCGAGCCGAGCCCGACCATGCCCGCCGAGAGGAGCAGAAGGGGATAGCTGGGCGCGATCGAGAGGATCACGAGCCCCACGAGACTGAAGCTCATGCCCGCCACCAGCGAGTACGGCTGAGGCCGGTGATCGGTGTAGAGGCCGACCGCGGGCTGGAGCAGCGATGCGGTGAGCTGGAAGGTGAGGGTGATGAGGCCGATCTGCCCGAAGTCGAGATCGAACCCGCTCTTCAGCACCGGATAGAGCGCCGGCAGCAGCGCCTGCATCATGTCGTTCAGGAGATGGCAGAAGCTGATGGCGAAGAGGACCGCGTACGTGGTGCCCTGCACGCCTACTCCTGGTCCTGTCGGCGGTCCACGTCCTCCATGAGCTGGTCCACGTCGTCCGGGGTCATCCCGATATCACGCAGAATCTGCTCCCGGCTCGGCCGGGTGAAGTCGATGCGATGGGCCTTGAAGATCAGCTCGACCGCGAGCGGCGCGTCCAACCGCTGCTCCTGGAGCAGCTCCCATCCCTCCTCGTCCACGTGGCGACGGCGAAGGCTCTCCAGCGACTCGTAGTCGGCCTCGCTCCAGCGCTGCTCGTGCGGGTTCCAGTAGCGCTCGCTGAGGGCACCGCTCTCCCCCCCGGTTCCCGCCTGGTGCAGCGCACGAGTGACCACCACGACCAGGTGCGGCCGACGTCGTGTCGGCGACTCGACCGGCTGCTCCTCCACGGCAGGCTGGGGGACCGCCGGCTCGAGCGGGGCGCCCGCGGGATCTTCAAGCCGCATCGTCGGCTCCTCTCGGTTCGTAGCGCTGAAGCGTAATGGCGGGCGGTGCCATCGGGAATTTGCGACCTGGGTCACGGCAGTCTTGCCGCCAAGAGCTTAACGACCGCCGATGAAACCCAAACATCCCACCGTCACCCAGGCGGACGTCCCGGTGAACCCTGCGGACACGCCCATCGGCCCACCCGGCGAGAACGTGGAAGACCGGCTCGACGAAGCCATTCAGGAGACCTTCCCGGCGAGCGACCCGGTCTCCACGCGAATCGACGACCCGGCGGACGACGAGCGCTGACGCTGGAAGGCGGCCCGACTCAGGCTGGCGCCTCGGCCGCGAAGTCCCCGGCCACGCGCCGCAGGTAGTCGGCGAGTCCGCCGGACTACGAGCGCGGCACCTCGTGGTCGGTGAGCACGGGCAGGAACTGCACCCAGGGCCCGACCTCGGCCCGGTACTGCTTGGCCATCACCCGGACGACCTGCGCGATGTGCCCGAGGTCGTGCACCACCCACGTGGACAGCAGCTGGCGAAGGGTGACGGGGCCCAGGCTGGGATGGTGGCCGGGAAGGTCCAGCTCGGCGTCCGTCAGACCCCAGGACCCGAGCCGCTCGAGGTTAGCCGCCCGAAGCTCCCCGAACTCGGCCAGCAGAGACTCCAGCGTGCGTCCGACGTTCCGCCGGACATGGCGGAACCGGTCGTACGGCTCGAAGGTGGGATTGGAGCCGCGGCCCAGGATGATGCGGGCCCGGGGGATCCAGTCGGTCTCCTCGCCGTCGATCAGGTGCCCGACGACGTCGAAGGGACTGAACGTCTCGGGGCCCTCGTTGCTCCGCGCCCAGCCGTCGGGGACCCCGTCGAGGAGGGCCCGCAGCGTCGCGGGGGTTCTACGGAGGAGGTCGATGGACGACGGCAGCTCGAATCTCATGGCTTGCACTCCGTTCCAAGCGTGAACCGACCTGAAGAAATATGGGCGCAGGTGCAAGTGGGCGGCCTCCAGCCGTCCTTCAATCACGATGCGCGATCAACACCGCTCCAAGCAGGAGCTCTGCGACGAGCTCGCCGGCCTGCGCAAGCAGGTCGCCGACCTGAAGGCGGAGATGGTCGCCCGACGCCGGGTAGAGGACGCGCTGCGGCACGGTGAGGAGCAGCTCCGCGCCCTGTCCGATTCCGCGCCGGCCGGACTGTGCATCGTCCTGCGGGGCGGGGCGGTGCGGGTGGCGAACCTGACGTTCGCGAGGCTGCTGGGCTACGAGTCCCCGGCCGAGCTCCAGCGCCTGAGTGAGACGTTCGGCCTCTTCGCGGGCCAGGAGGACCTGGGCCGGGTGCTCGCGCTCGCCGATGGGGCCGATCACCGGATGACCGGCGCGAGCTTCCGCCGGAAGGACGGGACCA